>JAVHOF010000076.1:0-2955 GCA_036169915.1 Candidatus Pacearchaeota archaeon
AATAATTGGTGTCTTATATTGGAAATTTATAAATGAAATACACAGAATTACTGCAAAAGATATTATTGAAATTAGAATCATTCTGAATTTCCATGCTTTTATTTCATCTTTGCAAAGCCATGCAAGATAAATACCTGCTGGAAATCCCAGCAAGAGGATTATTAGGTACAGGAGTTTTTCATACATAAAATAATAAGAAATAATAAATATATAAAGTTTCTTTATTTCAAAATATTATGAAAATCATTAAATTATCTGAAATAAATGAAAAAAAGAAAAAAGAAATCTTAGATGCAATAAAAAGGGGAAAAATATTTATTTATCCTACTGACACTATCTATGGCATTGGATGTAATGCATTTGTCAAATTTTCTGTTAAAAAAATAAAAATTATAAAAGAAAGAGATGAAGACCTGCCTTTTTCTGTAATTGCACCTGATTTTGACTGGATAGGACGCAACCTAGTTATGGACTATGATGTTCATAAATATCTTCCTGGACCTTATACACTTATATTAAAAAAGAAATATAATAATTATTTATCTTATGTTTCTAAAGTAGATAGTTTGGGTGTCAGAATTCCTGATTGTGAGTTTACAAAAATAATCCAGAAATCCAAAGCCCCATTTATTACAACTTCTGTTAATTTTTCTGGAGAACCTTTCGCAACAAAGATATCTGATATTTCTCCATTAATCCTTGAAAGAGTTGATTATGTAATTGACGCAGGAGAGTTGAATGGCAAGCTTTCAACATTGATTATTGATGGGAAGGAGATAAAAAGATAAATTTATTAACTAATTTCTAAAACAGTTAGAGTTATGCAATATCATGCTCAAAGATATGGCAGAACTGTGAGAGAAGCAATAGGAAGAGTTTGGACAGATAAGCCTATTATGAAAGAAGAAGAAAAGTTCTTTCTACGCCCTTGCCTTATAAATACCTATAGATAAATTAATAATCATTCATTTCTATTAATTTTAATGCGCTTTGCAATAGCATATTCAAAATTGAATTCAGCAGGAAAACTTATTGTTGAAGAATTTAGAAAAATAAGTTTTACTCCTCAAATACCAATTATTGAATTGAAAAAAGAAACTATTTTTTCAGAAGATATAAATGAAAAAAAATATCCTGAACTTAGAAATATTGATTTTCTTGTTTTTGCATCAACTCATAAGTCTGAAAAGAAATTTCCTTCTTTGTGTATTCATGCTCCTGGAAACTGGAGAGACGCGGATTTAGGTGGAAAACCTGGAAAAATCTGCAAAACTTCTGCATTTGTTTTAAAATATTTATTTAAGGAATTAAACAAAAATTATAATGAGAATAAAAATAATCTAGCTAAAGAGTATAATCTTACTTTAGAAGTTACTCATCATGGGCCTTTAATTGAAATTCCCTGCTGTTTTATTGAGCTCGGAAGTTCAGAAAAAGAATGGGGTGACAGAGAAGCTGCAAAGATTGTTGCAAAAACAATATTATCTTTGCAGAATTTTACAAATAATATTACAAATGAAAATTGGATTCCTGCAATTGGTTTAGGCGGGCCACACTATGCTCCAAATTTCAATAAAATTCAGCTAAATAGCAATTATGCTATTTCTCATATAATTCCAGAATATGATTTGGTATATAACCCTTTAAATATAGAGAACATTATTAAAGAAGCCATAATGAAAACTACAGAGAATGTTGATTTAATTTTATTAGTTTGGAAAGGATGTGGTAAGAGTGAAGAAAGAAAAGTAATAACTGATACTATTAAAAGATTAGGATTAAAATGGAAAAGAGCTTAATACCTGTTTAAAACCACTAAAATAATCAAATTTCTCCTCATAATATTAATCTAATCCTTTAAATTTGTGTTTTAATTAATTTTTTTAAGCTTCTACCCAAATGGTCCAATAACAGACCCTACCAAACTACTTTGAGAAGAATATGCCCACCATACAATCCAAAATAATATACTTTCAATAAGCCCTATGATATTAAGGATATTATCTCTGTTTTCTTTTCTCTTCTCTTTCTTAATTGATAATCCAATTATACTCAAAATTACTCCTGCTATTGGGATAAACCACCCAATACAGATACTAAGTATTCCTAAAACTTTACTTGCTCCCATTTTCCTCTTTTGTTAATATATACAAACAAAACAACTTTTTAAATCTTTTGAAAAATGTTGGATTAAAATACAGGAGAACTAGTGAGATAGAAAAAGAATAACTTTTAAAAACTATACCTTACTTATATTATCATGAAAGAGATAAAAAAGATGGAAGAAGAAAAAATATTTATGGAATTTGTAAAAGGAAGTGAAACTGAAAAGAATTTGTTAAAGGCATTTGCTGGTGAGAGTCAGGCAAGAAATAAATATACATATTTTGCAAGTGTTGCTAAAAAAGAAGGCTATGAGCAGATTTCAGGAATATTCTTGGAAACTGCTGAAAATGAAAAAGAACATGCAAAAGTTTTTTTTCAGTATCTTGAAGGTGGAGATACTGAAATTCAAGCAAGTTATCCTGCTGGAAAAATAGGAACAACAGAAGAAAATTTATTGCATTCTGCTGAAGGGGAAAAATTAGAATATTCTGAATTATATCCTGAATTTGAAAAAATAGCAAGAAAAGAAGGCTTTAACAATATTGCAGATTCTTTTAAGCAAATAGGAGAAGTTGAAGAACAACATGAAAAAAGATATAGAAACTTATTGGAAAATATAAAAAATAAAAGAGTTTTCAAAAGAGATAAAACAATGAAATGGAAATGCAGAAACTGCGGTTATGTTCATGAAGGAAAAGATGCTCCTTTAGTATGTCCTGCATGCAAGCATCCTCAGGCATTTTATGAAATGATGGAAGAAAACTATTGATATTTAAAGAGTTCTTAAATTTTAAGTAACATGCCCAATGTCATTAAGTTAAGCTCTAACTTTTTTCTTGGTAACAATAA
>JAVHOF010000077.1:0-2924 GCA_036169915.1 Candidatus Pacearchaeota archaeon
AATTTATCAAGGAGAAATTCCTTAACTTAATGGAATTGGTAACATGCCCCCACGAGATAATTAACCTTAGGTTAAGGTTCTCCCGCTATTTTTCTAAATTTTATCGAAGCTGACTAAAAAGCACTGAAAAAGTTGGGTGTTAAATTCAGATGGAGTTAAACTCTGCAAAAATGAGCAGTTAAGTGCTCCCCTGACCTGATTTATTAAAATAGAATCAAAAATATCCAATAAACAAAGGTATTAATTATCGTTAGAGGAATACCAATCTTAGCAAATTCTATAAAACTAATTGTTTCTTCCGACTTTTTTTCTGCATTTTGGATTATAATTATATTGCTTGCTGCACCTAATATCAGTAAATTGCCTGCAATTGTGCTTCCCACCGCCAAGGCAATCATTTCTTTTGTTGATGCTCCTAAGTTTAATAATGAAGGCAAATAAAGTGCGACCATTGGAACATTTGATATTAATTGGCTTAAAATAATACTAATTGTTAATATTATCGGAATAGAAGTTATATTTAGGTTCATTGAGCTTATTGCTGATTGAAAAAATCCAGAATTCCAAACGCTCTGCATTAAAATAAACATTGCTGCAAAAAAGATTAAGGTATACCAATCGACTTTTTTAATTATCGAAATTCTTTTCTCACTAAAAATAATAATCGGTAATGCAGAAATAAGCGCAATATAAGTTAATTTAAAATCGAATGGAAACTTAAAAGATACTATTAGAATTTTAATTACCACAAGTGAGATTACTATGCATAAAGAAATTTTTGTTAATTTGGCTAATTTAGAATCTTTTACGGAATCTTGAGAATGGTTTAAGATTTCATTATTAAAATACCCTTTATAAAATAGTTTTATTATAAAAAATGTTAAGAAAAGATTGATTATTGTTGGTATTATTAAATATCTAAAGAATGTCAAAAAAGGATTATTCACTTTCCCATTAATAGCTATTAAAAGATTTTGTGGATTTCCAATTGGACTCATAACACTTCCGATAGTCACAGAAAAAGCCAAAGCAATCAAAAGAATTTTTGGATTAATTTTATGTTTTTTAGCTAAAAGAATAACTATAGGGGTTCCTATTATTGCTAATGTATCATTCATTAAGAATGCAGAAGCAATTCCTGCTCCAAATAAAATTAATAGTAATAAACTATTCAGGGTTTTTGCTCTCTTAAAGTATTTATATGATAAATGAGAAAGATAACCGCTTTCTTCTAATGCAACACCAATAACAAACATGCCAAATAAAAACAAGATTACATCTAAATTAATTGATTTGAAAGCATTAGATAAAGAAATCTGATTTGTTATTAAAACCGCCAAAGCTCCAAACAGCATTATTTGCCATATCTGTAACTTAATATTCCCTATTTGCCTTATTGCAATCAAAATAAAAACAATTAATAAAATAAAGATACTTAAATTAAACATCTTGAAGTTCTAGGCTTTCAAACAAATTTAATCACTATTTCTTAAATTGTGGTTTTTGTTGTTGCTGTATTTGTGGGCTTTGTTGCGGTTGTTGCTGTGGTTTCTGTTGCTGTATTTGTTGCGGTTGTTTCTGCTGTTGCATCTGTTGTGGCTGTGAGCTTTGTTGCTGTGGTTTCTGTTGTGGTTTTGAACCAGCAATAAACGGTTTTTTAAAGAATTTTGGTTTATTTGCTACATTCGGCTGTGTTTGTTTGTTAGCAACTGGTTGTTCTGTCATTTTTTACCTCCTAAAACATTTCTTATTAATAATTTGTGGCTACTTCTTATTAAAGATGAGTAGTAGTATTAAATACCACAAGTTTTAAAAGACGAACAAATTTAAGGTTGTTATGGATGAGAGTTTATTAAGAAATTTAGGATTAACCAGTAGTGAAATAAAGGTTTATTTATGTTTATTAGATCTTAATTCAGCTTCCGCATCAGAAATATCTGAAAAAACAGGGATTTATAGGAAAAATGTTTATGATTCTCTTCAAAGACTTCTAAAAAAGGGATTAATAAGTTTTGCAAGGGTTGAAACTAAGAAGATATTTAATGCCACTGACCCTCAAAGATTACTTGATTTTTTAGAGCTTAGGAAAAAAGAAATACAATCTGTATTACCTGAGCTAAAAAGAATCTATAAACAGCCACCAATTGTTGATAATGTTGCAATTTTTAAAGGCAAAGATGGAATAAGATCAATATTTGAGGATATAATAAAAACAAATGTTAATTATGATAAATTGGGAACTGGAGAGAAATTTAAAAAACTTTTGCCATATTATTATATACAATATCAAAAGAAAAAAGAGTTAAATAAGATTAAATGTCGAGCAATTTATTCTGAGAATGAGCGTGGAAAGAGTTTTGTAAAGGAGTTTATTGGGGAAGTCCGTTTTTTACCAAGAGATTTTATTAATCCCGCAACAACAATAATCTATGGTGATAAAGTTGCAATAATAGCTTGGAAAGAAAATCCAACAGGAATCCTTATTCATAGCCAAGAAGTAGCAGAGAGTTATAAATATTATTTTGATTCACTTTGGATAAACTCAAAGAAATAAGTGAGAGGACTTATCAAACTTTTTATATAGTCAGTTAAGTGCTCCCCTGACCTCAGCCTCGATGAGAATGTGGGATTATGAACCTAAGGTAACATGCCCCCCCAATTTTATCTAAAAATAGCTAGTTAAACGCTTCCCGCAAATTCCTAAATATAAATTATTAATTTTGGGAAAAAGATATCAAAAATACAAAGTATTTTCTTGTCCTCAGGAAATGGGACCTGAGTATCTTATAGACAATTCGGAAACAAAACAACCTAATCAACCGAATTGTCCATAACTATACTTTAAAAAGTATGGTCTCCATTTCCTGACATGAAAAACGAACAAGATAAAAGGATAGAACAAGAATCTACTAAAGAGGCAAACA
>JAVHOF010000078.1:0-2822 GCA_036169915.1 Candidatus Pacearchaeota archaeon
GGTTGAATATTTTTAATTTTACTCCCTGAATAATTCTTCAAAGGACTTTTCTCTTAAGTCATTTGAATTAAACAAATTCTCTATTTCATTAGAAATATCAGATATTGCTTGAATATCTTGAATTTGCATAATTGTTTCATAATGAGTATTAAAAGCACTATATGTGAAGTTTGCTGAACCTAAAAACAAAATTTTTTCATCTATCAAAAATATTTTTGAATGAATAAGATTTGTGCTTTGAGGGTTTATCCCAGATTTTGAATCAAATACCTTCAAACGAAATATTGGGTTATAATTATAACTAGGATATTCATAAACATAATCTTCAAGTATAAATGCAAAGCCAAATATTAATACAACAATAATTATTAAAAATACAGATAAATACAACAAAATAGGCAAAATTACTGAAAGGAAAAAACTTACAATAGAAATTAGCAAAAATATTAATGAGATTTTTACAAGTTTCTTTTTTAATTTCCTTGCTTTACTTAATTTATTATCTTCAATTTTCGTTCTATTTATAATATCAGAATGTTTAAAATCTGACCAATTATTTGTTTCCAGATTATCACAAGTAATAAGAGTTATTTGAACATTTTTATTATGAAGTTTTATTAATTCTTTAATATAATCTGGAGATAAATAAGGGCTTACTATCTTAACAGAAGTTTTAGCATTTTTTATAGCTTTTAAAATTTCCATGCCATTTCCTCTGCCCAAGGAAATTTTGCTATTTTTGCTATATGTTTCCATTATAATGTAAGGAAAAAAATTATTAAATGTCCTAAAGAATATCACTCTTCTTCGACACCTAAAATATTCTTAAATTCCTCTAATTTTTCTCTATATTTAGAGATTAATTCTTTATCTTCACTTGTTTCTCCTAATAACATCATCTTCTTTTCTAAAGTTGTTATCAAACTTCTACTAATCTCCTTAATATGATATCTTGCACTTATCTCATTTTTTTCAATTATATCTTGATTTAATTTTTCAAAATGCTTTTCTATTTGAATTTTCAAACTTTCCAATCCCTTTTCTAATCTTTTAGCTCTTTTTGTCATGTGCAAAATTCTTGATTAATTTTTTAGAATATTCTATTAGCTTTCTTGCATCATCTACGCTTATTACTTCCTTTGAAACATTATCATTTTTTATCCTTAAATAAGATTGATAAGGTTCAATAGAACCTATAAGACTCTTTATAGAATTAAGAAATTCTTGTTTATTGTATTGTTTTCTATGTATAAGACAGCTCATTAAATATAATTCTCTTATTCTTAAAATTATAGAATAAAGAGTTTCATCAGAAACTTTTTTATTTAATTGCTTATCCATAGCTATAGATTCTTCATTGATTTTTATAATCAATTTTATTTCATTAATGTTCTTCTTTATTGCAAGTTCAGGAATAATCTTCTTGTATTCTTTTATAAAATCATTATTTAAAATTGATTTAGATTCATTTAAAAGAGAAGCTAAATAAAGGCTTTTTTGAAAATTTGCAATGAATTTATCTTTTGAAATAAAAACAAGATCATATATTCCTTTTTTTATCTGTTTATTCACATTATCTGTAATAATCAAAATATCTATATCACTATCTGCTTCTTCATCACCTCTTGCATAGCTCCCGCATAAATATATCCCTATAATATTTGAAAGAAGTTTATTTTCAATAAGCATTTCAAGAATATTTTCTTCAATAGATTTCTCAATAAGCTGAATTTTAACTTTTTTATTATTCCATTCCTTAGGAAGCAAAACTCCTGCAGAATTTCCTAGTTTAAATGCCTGTTTAATAATCTCTGATTTCATTTTATTATCAATAATCTATATTAATAGTTTATATGTTTATACATGTATAAACATATTTATAAATCTTTTGATAAATATCTAACACCATAATCTTCAAAAACCAAAAGAGTTTTAAGCATATTATTCTATATCTATATCATGAAAATAACTATTACTCTTGATGAAAATGAATTAAAGATTTTATCTAAAAGAGCAAAGAAAAACCTTCTTACAATAAAAGAACAAGCTGAAGATATCATAAGAAGAAGCTGTGTAAATTCAAGTCAGCAGACATCTTCAAAAACAGACAGTGATGATGCTTTGATAAATATCTTTTCCAGAGATAAAAGAGGAAGGAAAAGATACAAAAAGATAAAGAAGAAGCAGTAAAACAAAATTAAGAAAACCCTAAGCAAATACAATACCCTCCAATCGCTTAAACTTCTCTTTCTTAACTAATATAATCATAAAATTATAAAAATGTCAAAGTCAAAACCTAAATCATCTTATATTTATTTAGCAATTATCATAATAATTCTATTTTTAATTGTTCTAGTCTTAATAAAAATCATAATATACTATAATAACACTAATGAGGATTTTAATTCTCAATCAAGTATCAGTCCATTAACAGTCACAAGAGTTATTGATGGAGATACATTTGTGCTTGCTAATGGACAAATAGTAAGACTTATTTGTCTGGATACTCCTGAACAAGGAAGTCCAGGTTCAGAAGAAGCAAAATATTTTTTAGAATCTTTGGTTTTAGACAAAGAAGTTCGTCTTGAAAAAGATGTTTCAGATAAAGATAAGTATGATAGGTTATTGAGATATGTTTATGTCAACATGACTAAAGATAAAAATGATAATGTTAATCAGCTAGAAAGTGAGGGAAAGAAAGAAGAAGAGGCAGAGGTTTTTGTAAATCAAGAGATGGTTAAAGAAGGATTTGCAACAATCTTTAAAGTTCCCCCTGATACAAAAAGATGCGGGGAGATAAACAGAGATTAAAAAAGGATTAA
>JAVHOF010000079.1:0-2817 GCA_036169915.1 Candidatus Pacearchaeota archaeon
AGGAATATGAAAAAGCAATTGAGTCAGGATTGAAGATAGTAATCTGGCCAAAAGCTGTTGAACGATATAAAGACATCAACGACATGATTATGGATAAAGCAGACCCAGTAGCTCTGATCAAGAGTAATACATATAAGGGTTTAATGGCGAAAATTATTTTAAATGAATGGAAAAAGGTATAATTAAATGACAAAGTTTATTGAAGATTTCTCGGAAGAAATTTGGACACAGACGTATAAAGATCATAATGATAAAACTATTGATGATAATCTGAGACGAATCGCCAAAGCAATTTCATCGGTAGAACAGACCGAGCTTGGCAAAGTGTTATGGGAAGAATCATTCTATGATCTGCTTACAGATTTCAAGGGTACTTGTGGTGGTCGTACTTATTCAAATGCTGGGACAGAATGGAAAGGTACCACACTTCTAAATTGTTTCGTTTCGCCTCGCGGTAACAAAGATTTAGATTCGCTTGATGCAATTATTGATGACTTGAAAAATCAATCATTTACTCTTAAATCTGAAGGGGGTTGGGGCCAGAACTTTAGCTGGATCCGTCCTCGTGGTTCGTTCATTGCAGGAGTTGGCGTAGAAACTCCTGGCGCAGTGAAATATATGGAGCTTTATGACAAAGCGTCCGAAATTATTACAGCCGGTTCTGGCCGGAAAAGCACAAACAAAAAGGCTAAAGGTAAGATTCGTAAAGGAGCGATGATGGGTGTTCTCGATGTTTGGCATCCAGACATTATCGAGTTCATTACAGCTAAGCAAGGTGCTGGTCGTTTGACTAAATTTAACATTTCTGTGAACTTTACTAACGAATTCATGGAGCGGCTTGATGCTATTAATGCTTCTAAAGATGAAGCAGAGATTGCTGAGTTGGATAAGTGGGTCCTGAAGTTCCCAGATACTACTTATAAGAAATATAAGAATGAATGGGACGGCAATCTAAAGAATTGGATATCAAACGGTTATCCTGTTGTAGAATATCAGACGACTTCTGTCCAGTGGCTCTGGAATCTTGTTATGGAATCTACATATAACCGAGCTGAGCCTGGTGTATTATTCCTTGACCGCGCAAATGAATTCAATCCGCTTTATTACGGTGAAACTATTGTAGCCACAAATCCCTGTGGTGAGCAGACCTTACCTCCAGGTGGCGTTTGTTGTCTTGGTTCTTTAAATCTGACTCAATTCATTAAAGATTCTTCATTTGATCTAGATTCTCTAGCTAAGTGTACCAAGATCATGGTTCGATTCTTAGATAACGTGAACGAATACTCTGGGGCTCCACTTCCAGAATATATTGATTCTATGCGGAACAAACGTCGGATTGGTATTGGTATTTTGGGATGGGGTTCTGCTCTGTTTATGATTAAGACTAAGTTTGCTTCCAATAAAGCTGCCGAACTTAGAGATCTTGTTATGGGTACGATTGCTCGGTCAGCGTATGAAGCTTCAATTGATTTAGCAATTGAAAAGGGTAAATTCAAATACTGTGATCCGGTAAAGCATGCCGCTGGTAAATTTGTCAATAGTATTGGCTTGTCTGCTGAATATATGGCTAAATTGGCCAAGCACGGTATCCGTAATAGTTCGTTGCTTTCGATTCAACCTACTGGTAATACTGGTATTTTAGCTAATATGGTTTCTGGTGGATTGGAACCAATTTTTATGCCGGAATATACTCGTACTGTTATTGTAGGCAAAGTACCAGAAGACATGGTTTCGTTCACACCTAAGTGGTATGAAGGTATCTGGGAAGAAACAGATGTATTCAAGTTTACCAAAGAAGGCGACGAAGAAATTCTCAAGGCGGTTTACAATGGTATTACTTACAAGATTGATAAGAATCGTGGGCTGACGAAAGAAGTTTCATGCAAAGATTATGGTTATAGATGGCTTCAAGATAATGGTCTTTGGGAAGAAGGCGCAGATTGGACTGCCACTGCATTGTCTGGTTTGACCGCAGAAGATCACCTTTCCGATTTGATCGGTTTTGCAAAATATGTCGATTCTGCTATGTCGAAAACTATCAATGTACCCAATGAATATCCATTTGAAGACTTCAAGAATATCTATCTGACTGCTTACCACTCAGGTGTAGTCAAAGGTGTTACGACTTATCGTTCTGGTACTATGACTGCGGTTCTTTCTTCCAAAGAAAGTACAACAAATGGCTATGACGAAGAAGTAATTTTGGATTCTGTAAAAATGCCAGATTCTGCCGAAGCATCTATGAAGATTCTTAGAGCAGAAGGCCGCAAATGGTATTTGACTGTTGTGTGGAATGATACGAAAACAAGACCGCAAGCAATTTTTGTACACACAAATCATCACGAAAAAACTATTACATCAACAGATGCAGCAGATAGATTGATTAGTTTAGCACGAGAAAAGAATATTCCCGAAACTATTATAGCAGATGTCGAAAAGAAAATCTCGGCTGATCAAAATACAACTAAGGTTACTCGAACAATTTCATTACTTCTTCGGCATGGGGTACTGATTAAGAATATTGTGTCTACACTAGATAAAGTAGAGAATATTTTTGCAGGTTCTTTCTTATTTCAAATTAAAAAATTCTTGGGTTCTTTTATTAAAGATGGTGAAAAGGTTGAAGGCGAAATTTGTCAAGAATGTGGATCAGATAAAGTAGTTTTCCAAGAAGGTTGCAAGATTTGCGTCTCTTGTGGTTCTTCTAAGTGTGGATAATCTAGCATTAAATAATTCCAGTTGAAATTATCTGGAATTATTTTATGTGGATTTATAAAGATAAGCCGGTAGATGAAGTTGATCCTTCATTTATCGGTT
>JAVHOF010000080.1:0-2780 GCA_036169915.1 Candidatus Pacearchaeota archaeon
AAAGCGTTTGTTTCAGACACAAACAGGAAAAGTTTTATGGGGATACGATAATGGAAACGTAAATGGATTTCAAACTACGACAAATGAATTAATTTCGGTTGATTCTGCACTAAAACGAGATACAACAGTCAAAAGAAATTCTACATTAATTTCATTTGATGGGTATGATGGAATAAGTCAAAACGTACTTAATAATTTGAATTAATATGAAAATAGCAGATTTTAAAAAAGGACAAAAATATGTTGCAAATGCAACATTCAAGAGTCCTAATTATGACCGATTAGTAGATTATGTTGGAAGTTTTGGAACTCCTACCTTAAAGGAAGTTCCTACAAGTAATGCTATACAAGTAAACAAGGGAGATGTAGTAACCGTACAGTATATTTCAAAATTTAATATTAATGGAAAATACAAATCAATAGTTGGTCTTAGTAATTTAAGCGGTATATCAACTTCATCAGAAGATGCAGAAATAGCATTATATTCGGATTATGTAGAACCTATTAATAATATCAACACCAATAACACTAAAGATAATATTAAAACAACTCCTGCAATATGGGACAGCTTACAATTAGCATCAAAAAGAGCAAAATACTTAACAATTATAGGAGCAATTGGTGGGTCAGCTTTTGCTTATTATAAAAAATCAAGTATATGGGGTTACGTTGGATATGCTTTTTTATTTTCTTTTGGGGGTTCATTACTTGCTTTAGCTTCCGTAAAACTTATACCTTTAAAAACAAAAACAACTCCAAATAACACAAACTCAAATTCTATAAATAATTCAGAATTAACTGATTTGTACGTAAAAATGGTAAATATAGGCGGACAACCAAAAGCAATTGCCGATTTACCAAAGACAAAAATAACTTTTACTCAATTTGAAAATTTATTAAACTCTCAAGAAAAACAATATTTAAAAGATTATTTTAACGGATTGTTAAAAAGTGTAGAAGATATAAAAAATAAAACTCCAGAGCAACAAATGTTTATTATGGCAACTTTAGATAAAAATCTAACTGATAAATATGGTAAAGATATTATGATTTTAATTAGAGAAAAAGCATCAAAAGTAGGATTAGAATTATGATTTTAATTAGAAAAAAAGCATCAAAAGTAGGATTAGAAAATTCTTAAAATGACCGACAAAACTCAAAATATTATTCTAATTTCAACGATAGCAGTATCACTGATAGGACTATGTTTTGTTGGTTTTAAATTTCGCAATAAACTTTTAATTACATTAATAGAAAAAAATAATCGTGAGAAACTTGCAGAAGCACATCCTTTATTAAAAAATAACGCTTCAAACTTTTTGATTGACTTAAAATTAAAAGGTTACGAACCATTAATAACATCGCTTAACAGGGATTTTGCAAAACAAAACGAATTACATGCACAAGACAGTCGAAATGCCCCTGCTGGAATGAGTTTACATAATTACGGTATTGGTATGGATATTAATATAATGAAAAACGATAAGTCTGAATTTATTGGGATGAATCAGTCCGATGAACTATGGCAACCGATTGTACAAATAGCAAAGAAAAACGGTTTAGATTGGGGAGGCGAAGGTAAATTCGGAAGTTATAACGATAGGGTTCATTTTCAACCAAAAGACTTTAAATACAAAGGTTCTGAATTATTGGCAATGAAAAATGAAGGTAAAATTGATAAAAATGGTTTTGTAAAAGTTTAATATTATGGCAGAATATTTTAGTACATTATCATCTACTCAAAAATCTAACATAGCTTATATAATTAAGCGAATGAACAATAAAGGTATTACCAATCCTTTTAGTCAGGCTGGTATATTATCAATAGCGAGTAAAGAAAGTGGTTTTGTGCCTAAAAATGAAACGAGTTATAAAAATACCGACAACGATAGAATACGTAAAATATTTGGGAAACTTGGTAATTATTCCGATGCCGATTTAAACACGCTAAAAGCTAATGATGTATTATTTTTTAATGCAGTTTATGGTGGAATGTATGGCAACACCTCAAACGAAGGATATAAATATAGAGGTCGTGGATTTAATCAATTAACTTTTAAAGGTAATTATGATGCAATCGGCAAAAAAATAGGAGTTGATTTAGTTAATCATCCCGATAAGGCTAATGAATTAAAAACATCTACCGATATTTTATTGCAATATTTTATTGACAAATTTAGCGAAGCTCCATCCAATAAATTAAGTGCTTATAATTCTACGGATATTAATGGCTTTAAAAATATGGAAGACAGCGTAGGAGCATTCTATCACGCAAACGCTGGGTGGAATAAAAGTGTTTCTTCTGTTAAAAATGATGGGACTGGAGGGTTTACTAAAGCAAAAGATAGAGCAAATGGATTTTACGACTTAATAAAAACAGGCAGTAAACTGAACCTTTTTTTTTTTAAAGAAAACATGGAGTACAACGACAGGCAAAATAGTAATGATAGGAGTTCCAATTTTAGTAGCTGGATTAACAACTTATTTAGTATTAACAAATTCAAAAAAAAGTAAATAATTATGACAATTTCAAAAGAAGATGCTAAAAAAGCACAGAAAATTTTAACTAATTATGCATTACAGGAAGGTAAAAAACACGCCAAAAAAGCAGGTAAAGCAACAAAAAGAGTTGCAATAAAAGTTGGTAAGGCTGGTGTTGCTCATGCTAAAAAGGCAGGTAAAAAAGGATTAGGTTGGTTAAAATCAAAATTTAAAAAGTAAATAGTATGGCAAAATACAAAATTGTAAAAGAATTTAGTTTTATTCCTCAAGGAGTTCAG
>JAVHOF010000081.1:0-2774 GCA_036169915.1 Candidatus Pacearchaeota archaeon
GAATTTCCATTACCAATTTATTCTTGCCCTGATTGTTTAAGGAAATACATCGCTTGCAAAACTTGTGGGCATTGTGAATACACGTTAAAGACTGGTAAGAAATGTCCTAAATGTTCAGTAGGAATTTTAGAATATAAGGAATCTCTGATCTGCTGCAAAAGATATTGGCATCATCTGGGTAGTACCTGTAAACATTGCGGAATGGAGGGATAGATTATGAAAATGATACCAGAACATTATGCAGTAATAAAAAAGGCTATGCAGGAAAAAGCATTTCTTCTACCTGCTATTAAATTAAGTATCAATGGTGGTAAACGACCAAAAGATATGGGAATGCGTATCCGTTGGGATTTATTCAATGCCACGGAGCTACTTAAATGGCAGTGTGATGTTCTTTATGGGTACCTGGATGATACCCATATTGACACGGCTTTAAAATCAATCATGAAAGAATTAAATCTTGCATAATTTTGAATAACTATTATGATGAACACATAATTTTACATAATAGTTATTCAAAAGGAGAATAGAATGGAAACAAGTAAAAACGTCACAAAAAGTAGGATTGGATTATCACTCGATTCAGATGTAATAGAGAAATTGAAAAATATGGCACATAAGGATGCTCGGACATTATCGTCATTTATCAATAAAATATTATCCAAAGTAGCTAACGGAGAAAAACAATGATAACGATGCCAATTCACACCAATTTAACAGCAAAACAGATAAAACAAGGGTTCATGGTGTTTAATGCACAAAAAGAATCCATGTGTACTTTGGATGATGAATTTATTTTGCCAAGAACACAAAGCCCAGAACAAATATTGATTAATAGGGAGTGGGCTTCTGATTTTTGTAAGGAAACCCAAAAGATGATCGAAATTATTGTGTCAAGTCCATACGAAATCGTAGACTCCATCTGTAAAATTTCTGCCCATTTTGAAAAAGATTTGAAATGGAGTAGGAGCACAGTCAGAGCTTGTGTTAAGGAAATCAAAACATTTTTAAGGAGTAATTAATGAAGTTATGTCACAATAGGTCTGCTGTTGTTGGTGAAGATACTGGACATCTTTTGGAAAAATTTGCAATCCAAAGTAAAGTAATTATATGGAAATGCAAATATTGCTCACATACAGAGAAAACCAAAATAATTACACCAAAGAAAAAGAAAAATGAAAAGAGCCATAACAATTACTCTGGACATCCGATTATACTATAGACTCAAGGATGTAGCTGCTGCGGAACGTAGGTCTTTATCCAGTTTGTGTGATACTATGTTTGCTGATTTTATGGAACATTATAATCCACGAATTGATAAAGAAACCTTAGAGGACAAAAGCATACACTACAGACCCAAAGGTGGTAAAGTATTACGTCAGATATTCAAAGAGGTAACGGGTATTGATGTTGACAAAGTGCCAAGAACTCCTGGAAGAAAGAAGAAGTATGTTCCTAAGAAAAAGAGGGTAAAGGGATGAGGAAGTACAACATATACCAATATGAGGAAAAAGCTAGTGTATGTAATTTTTATCATATAGCCTTTGATAAGGTGGTATGGATGGAATTTACTAGGTGGAGAAAACTAGCCACAAGATATAAAAAATCATTAGAACAAATGTTCAATAAATGTGCTTTAGAAGGTACTGAGGAAGAAAGAAAAACATCCCTCAATAAAACCAGATTTTTTATAACTAGACACTTCTGTAGGAAAACACCATGAAACTCAAGATATATGACTCAGTAGAAATTAGTATGGGACTGGATCTCCATAGTTTGTTGAAAGGAGATTTGTCCTATTGTGCTGAGTATTATAGGGATACTTCGCAAAGGAAAGTACGAGAAGAATACCAAAAGTCAGTTTGTCTAAGGAAGAACAAAAAAGGAGAGTTCTTCTATCTGATTGGTCACTTAGATAGGATAAAGAAACTCTGTAAGTCTAAAGGGATTCACCTAGACATTTCGGGGGATATATTCAAGACAAAAGTTGGAACCCCTGAACTTCCAGGTATCACTTTCAGGGATGACCAGAGTGTACTAATTAGTAAAGCATTAAAGAAGCAGAGAGGTGTGATTAAAGCACCAACTGGATCAGGAAAAACTATTCTTATACTTGGTATCATGTCTGCTTTTCAAGGTAAACAGTTGATGTTAGTTCATACCCTAGATATTGTTCGTCAGACTGCTAAAGATGCGGAGAAGTGGGGATTTAAAAATATACAGGTATTTGGTGGTGGTGAGAAAGAGAAATTGACTGGTGATTTTGTTTTTGCAACCATTCAGACATTCAGTAAACTTGATCCAAAAGAGTACATGGATTATTTTGATGTGTGCTTAGTTGATGAATGCCACCGATGTGCTTCCTTTAAGGGTCAATATTATAAGGTGCTTACTCAGATATTAGCACCAACCAAGATTGGATTTACTGCAACATTACCAACAACTCCAGAAAGTGAATTTGCTTTAGAAGGACTGATAGGGCCTATGTTGGGGGAATTAAGTATCAATGATGCTGGTGATTTGAATATTCTAGCAAAGCCAAGGATCAGGATCATTAAAGTACCTGAGAATAAAGCACTCAAGAGCATTAAAAAATATAATGATGCTTACGATGAGGGAATAGTAAACAACAAAGTCAGAAACACAATAATTGTTGATCTAGTCAAGAAATTAATCGAAGAAAAGAAGACCTGCTTGATCTTTGTCGTGAAGATTGAACATGGCACAGTAATTAGGAAAGCTGCAAGACAAAGAGGAGTCAATATCCCATTTGT
>JAVHOF010000082.1:0-2750 GCA_036169915.1 Candidatus Pacearchaeota archaeon
TTTTTTTATTTATATATAATATAAAATCCAACATTTGTAGTGATAATTCAGTATTCTTTTATCACTACAATCAATAAACAAAATATAAAAATCCCAAAAGTCACAAATTTAAGCCCTTTAAGGCTTAAAAGATTATTTAAATAATGCGCTTAAACTATCTCCTTCACTTGTTCTATTAATTGCTTTTGCAAATAAAGGTATAAAAGAAACTATTTCCATATTTGAACTTATTTCATCAGCTGGAAGTTTTCTTGTATCTCCTATATAAAATTTATCAAAATGTTCAGTCACTTTTTTAATACCTTCTGTAAATAATCCATGAGTTGCATATGCATATACTTTTAATCCTCCACTTTTTTTCACTTCTCTTAAAGCTGTAACCAGGGTTTTTCCAGAGTCTACTAAATCATCAACAATAAATACATTTCTACCTTCAACATCACCTATGATTCTAAAACTTTCTATTTCTCCTGCTGTTTTTCTATATTTATCTCCTACAGCTAATTCATAGACTCCAAATCTTCCTGCAAATTCTCTTGCTCTTCTTAATCCTCCTTCATCTGGACTCATTATAACTAAATTTTCTAGAATCTCAGGACTTGTTCTTTTAACATGCTCAACCACAGTAGAATAATGTGACAAATTATCAAAAGGAATTTTGTAAGCACAATCTAAGGCAACTTGACTATGAAAATCTATTGTCATGCCCCTTATTGCATTTAATTCTATTTTATCAGCTATTGCTCTAACAGTTACTGGAGTTCCTGATTCATCTTTTCTATCTTGTCTGCTAAATCTCATATAAGGAAAAACATCTATTATCTCTTGTGCTGCTGATTTTTTTAAAGCTTGATTTATAAGGTCTAAATAAAGAGACCATTCTGCAGGGCTTAAATTAGAATCATGAACAAAATAACAATTTCTCTTTCTTACACTGGATTCAATTTTCGGCTTTACTTCACCATCTCTAAATTTTTTTATATGAATTGGATTTAGTTCAAATCCTTTTTTCCCATTCGGAAGTGCTTCAAAAATTTTACTTGCATATTCCCATCCATAACCTTCTGGATCTGCTAGAATAGAACACTTATGAACTGCCATTTTTTTAATGCCTTTTTAACTGTTAATTAATATTAAGTAAATAGTTTATAAATATATATTAAGTCAAATGTATGTTTAAAGATATTAAGAAAATATTAGAAAAATTTATAAAAACTAAAATCTTCTGTGATTGTTTCCATTTCTATTTGAAAATCTTCCATGCCTAACTCTTCTATCATCTCTTCTATCATCTCTTCTGCTATTCCTGCCACCATAACCTCTACTAGGGCTTCTTCCGCTGCTTCTATTATTTTCTCTCCCTCCAAACCCTCCAGATCTTCCTCTGCTTCCAAATTTACTGTCTCTATCTCTTCCCATAGATCTTCCTTGAGGAATCCATTTTATTCTTGCTTTTTCAATAAAAGGAGTTTCCATTAAAACAATATTAAATTCTCCTGTCATTAAATTATGAAAGTTTTCATAATCTCTGCTTGCAATAATATTAATGACTTTTCCTTTATTTCCAGCTCTTGCTGTTCTTCCTATTCTATGAACATATTCTTTTTTTGTTGGAGGTGTATCATAATTATATATATGAGTTACTCCATCTATGTCTAATCCTCTTGCAGCTACATCTGTTGCAATAAGAACCTTTATTTTCTTTGAATGAAAATTTTCAAGAATTTTATTTCTTTTTTCCTGAGAAAATCCACCATGTATTGGAAGTGCTTCAATTCCCTCAGCCTGAAGATTATTTGCAACAAAATCAACATTTCTTCTTGTATTGCAGAAAACCATTGCAAGTTTTGAATTTTCATGTTCTAAAAGGTATTTTAATAAAGAATATTTTAATCCATCTTCAACATCATAATATACTTGTTCCATTTTACTAGGATCAACCTGAGATTCTGCTGAAATTTCAACTGCATCATGCATATATCTTTTAGCAAGATGAACAATATCATCTGATATTGTTGCAGAAAAAAGAAGAGTCTGTCTTTTTTTAGAACATCTCATTATTATTCTCTCAACATCATCTCTAAATCCCATATCAAGCATTCTGTCTGCTTCATCTAAAACAAGAGTGTTGATTCTTGATAAATCAATTGAATTTCTGTCTATATGGTCTAAAATTCTTCCAGGAGTACCAACAACAATATCTGCTCTTGGCAGTCTTCTAATCTGGTCATTTATTGAAACTCCGCCATAAACAGAAATAACATCCAAATCTTTTTTCTTTGAAAAGTCCAATAACTCATTTGTAATCTGCTCTGCAAGTTCTCTTGTAGGAGTTAACACCAAACCCTGTATTCCAAAATCCTTTTTTACATTATGAACTAATCCAGCTGCAAATGCAAGAGTCTTTCCAGAGCCTGTTGAAGCTCCAGCTATAACATCTTTTCCATTTAAAATCTCGGGTATAGATTTTTTCTGTATCTCTGAGGGAACAAGATAACCTCTCTCTCTTACTGAATGTAAAAGAGCGCTGTCCTTCCCTAACATTTTTTCAAATTCCATTTTATATATTTAATATTCAATTTACAATAATTAAAATTCAATCAATTAAACAGTTAAGAAATAGCAAACGTATTTCTTCAACAATTATATAATGTTTTATTATATAATATCTATAATCTTATAATTTTATCTATTTTTCTTATTGATTAAATCTCAGAAGAATATAGGGTTTAAAAACCTACTGGTTGAAT
>JAVHOF010000083.1:0-2746 GCA_036169915.1 Candidatus Pacearchaeota archaeon
AAGTGTTTTGCTGTATAAGAAAAGAAGCCTGTGTCCATCGAAACTACGGTAAACGTCCCTGCTGTTATATCTTTTATTTCGGCACTAACGGGATTACCTACACTATCCCATTGCATATATCCACCCCACCACCAATTAACACTTGCAAAAGGTATTATGCTCCCATTTGTTTTAAGTGAAATAACATTATCACCTACTATCAATGGTTCTTTTGCAGAGCGTTCAGTTACGAATGAAGATAATGCAGTAATGTTTAATAAGCCCGTAGCACTTAACCATGACCTTTTATCTGTTACTACGGTAATAACACTTGCAACCATAGTTACTTGATAAAGTGGAATGTTGCCCGAAACAAAACCCGTATTATTTTCTATTACTACACCGCTTGTATTTACTTGAACATAAACCGTTGCAGCTACGTATGCTGACAAGTCAAGTGAACCCGAACTTACATCGGTAACAACATTATTAAAACATACACGCCCACTTGAATAAGGGAATGAGTTAGTTGTAAGCGCACCAGTCCACGTAAAATCAGAGTGAGTGGTAACTGTTAATTTGTTTGCAACAACACTTATTGTTACGTTGTCAACTTTTGCATCAAGGAATCCTGCCGTAGTGTCAGAAGCACTTGCTTTTACTTTAAAATCATCTACTGCATTTTCAACAAACTCAACTCCTAAATCACTTGGTTTTGCTCGTAGAAATTTACTTCTATCTGCTATCCCTGCAATATACTTTCCCCACATATTTGTATTTGCAGTAACAGTCGGATTGAATGTACGCATCATACTCATAGGTGGGTTGGAATCTTCACTACCGCTATCCACAATTTCATCTATTGGCATAGCACCGCCCAAATTTACATTTGGTTTTGTAAACGATGTAGTAGTTGAAGAACCTAAATTTAAAAGATTGGTTTTCTTTTTTACCAATCCTATAATATTGTCAACAATAAACCCCGTTCCTAATGACGGGAATAAAGTTGTTTGTTCAGTAAGGTTTAAATTGATTAAATAAAATCCAAATCGTATAATACAATAACTTATAATACTTGACACCAATATACGAAACCAATTATCGAAAATAAGATACAACCAGCTAAATTGTTTTGGGTGATTTTCGTTTGATTGGTTGCGTGTTAAAGCACTTAACAGAAGTGATGCAAAGATACCTACAAACAAAGTGATGCAAATGGTGGCTATCCCGTTTGCAGAATAACCACCACTTATAAAGTTTAATATTGTTTGCAAATATTCCATTGAAATTTTATTTCTTCAAATCTTTTTTTTCTTTTTTAAAACTATCTTCCGCACTTTTAATATCATTGTTGCATCTATTAATACTATCTTCTGCACGTTTCAAATCTCTTATTCGTAAAGTACGTTCTTTTTCTTTTCGCACTATACTATAAATAGTAAAGATACCAATGATAAAAGATAAAAGATAAAACACCATTTGAGCAAGGAACAACCACGTTACCCTTGTGTCCTCATCTATTCCCAATACTTGTGCAACACCGCCAGTAATAATAGTTCCTAAAAATCCTTTATGCGGATGTTCGCCTACCTTCTCAACAAAATAATTAAAATAAACACTTATAAAATCAATTAAATTCTTCATCACAAAATCTTTTTAATAGTTAATAATTAGTTTGCGTTTGGTGTTGTTGGTGTATCGGGTGTATTTGTTGTTGGTGTACTTGCAACTACGGAACGACTAACATTAAAAATATTAGTTTTGCTCTTTATTAATCCAGTAATTAAGTCAAGTCCGAATCCAACACAGAAAGCAATCCAAGTACAGTTTTCTTGCGTAATTTCAATTCCTATAATCTGAAAGGCGAATCTAAATGTAGCGTATATTACTAATATTGATGTTGTTATTCTAATCCAATTATCTTTAAACATAAATACCCAATCAAATTTTTCGGGAGTAGCAGTACTTTTAACATTTCTTGTGGTAGTTCCTAATAATAATGATAATGTAATTCCTATTAATGCAAATATGTACATAGCGATAAGTTCATTTGCTGAATAATCACCAAGTATATAATCCAATACCGTTGGTTCTGATACGGTTGTTGATGTTTCGGTTTTAGTTGTTACTGTGGCATTAGCTGTGTCCTTTGCTTTTTCTACTGTAACAGTTTTAGTCGTTGTTGAATCGTTTGCTTTTACAATACTGTTGGTTGTAAATACAATCATGGTAAATGATATTAAAAATATCACTAATGATGTTAGTTTTAAATAGTTGTTTTTCATTGTTGTTTTTGTTTTTAGTTAGTATTTAATTTAATTGTTTTTGGTTTATTTTAATAATTAAGATTTTACTCCACCATAATTTCCCACAATAGCCCAGCCACTTGCTGTCCACACAAGTGTGCAACCATTACCCAACACTCCACTTGCACCTGCGAATGTTATTTTTGTTCCACCTAATAAAGTTGCTGGCGTAATTTTAAAGCTATCAGATGCGTTACCCATTGCAACTACATATATCCTTATTATTTGTCCAATAATTGTCCCATCTGCAAGCGTTCCGTTATCTTCATCACCATCACCGTCAGTTGTAATTTCAACTGTTGATTTTGTAATTGGAATAGCCGTTCCAGTGTTAGCAACGGTTACTGTATTTGGTGAATAGCTCTCAATTATTTTATATCCAACAACATGACCGCTTTTCGTTAAAATTGTATCAGATGTTTGTAAAATTGATTTTTGCAAATAAAGTGAATCAGTAATTC
>JAVHOF010000084.1:0-13148 GCA_036169915.1 Candidatus Pacearchaeota archaeon
GAGAATTTTTTATATAAAATCCAAGGATGTTAAGTTTGATTATTGACTTAACATTGTCAATAGTTTTATAAATATCTTAAATCTAAGTTTATTATGACATGGAAAGATTCTTCATATGTTTCTAAAGGACTTAAAACAGGTGGTTTAATTGGAGGATTAATAGACATAATTGGTTTTGTTATTTTAGTTATTAATATTTGGGGTTACATGGCTTCTCAAGGAGATTTAGGTAATACTAATAGATGGGGATTAATGTTATTTATTATTGCTATTGGAGTTATTTTGGGAGCATTTATAATTTTTATTATATGCTTGGGAATCGGGGCATTAGTTGGTAGCATATACGAAAAGATAAGGAGTAAAAAATAAAATGGGATGGAAAAATTGGCCTTATTGGTTGAATGGGGGGATAATAGGAATACTTGCATCCATATTAGTATTTATAGTATTTTCTGTTCTTTTTGGACTTATTATTGGAAATATAGGCGGAACTTATCGTGTTAGTTTTTTTGATAACTTCCCTCAGAATATTTATTTTAATTTAATTTATCGTATTATTCCTATTTTTATTATTGGGGCAATAATCGGTTGGATTTATGGGAAAGTTAAATCAAAAAAATAAAAATGAAATTCAAACCTACTTTACTAAAAACCATTATTTCAATATTATTTGGTATTTTATACTTTTTATATACAAATTTTTTTATTGTTCATTGTAGTGACCTTCCAAACAGGCCTTGTGATTATAATCCTGTAATTGATTTAATTATATCACTAATAATAATTTTAGTAGCTTATCTAATCTGGAGTTTATTTGAAAAGAAAAATTAGTAGATTATATTCTTAATTTTGGTCTTTTGTTAGCTTGGTTGCTAAATTGATAATTTATATGCAAATCCTGTAATGATTTTGTAATTATCTTCCAAGAATTCAGCTTTTTGTTGTGATTTTAGTTCTCAGAAGCCTGTTATGGTGCCGATAAGGATGCCAAGTGTGAGTGCAATAAATAGTTCAAGTAACATTTTATATTAATATATATTTTATATGAATTACTTAAATTTTTTTAAATAAGATTACTTTATCCATCCCCTAACTTCAGGTATATGCAGTTCTATGAATTCTATAATTTCTTTTTTGAATTGGGTGTTTAATGATATTCCTGTATAATTTGACTTTTTTGTTATTAATAACCATCCTATTTTGTTTAATTCTTTTATTATTTTATCTAAATTTTGAAATCTTTTAAAATGTTCTAATCTATCATACTTTGCTCCCCAATTCTTTTTTGAAAATGCTAATTTAAACATTAATTGTGCTTTCTCTTTTTCCATGTTTTTTCTAAGATTGATGGATATTTAAATGTTTCTCAATTTGATAGTTTAAAGTTGATTTATAGAAACATTTATAAATCCGTAGTCTATTAAGTTAATATGAAAGAACAGAATGAATCTGCATTTTTAGAATATTTTGGAGATACTCCAAAATTAAGATTTTTAAATTTCTTAATTGGAAATCATTTTTTTGATTTTAATATGACTGACATGGCAAAAGAAGCTAATATTAGTTATAATTCTCTTTTAGTTTTTTTTAATGAATTTTTAGATAAGGGAATAATTGTTAAAACAAGAAAAGTTGGAAAATCAGATATGTATAAATTTAATATGGAAAATTCTATTTCAAAAAAGTTTTTGCAGTTTGCCTGGTTTTTAACAAAACAGGATTTGGGAATTGAGGAGAAAGAAAAGATTTCTGTTGTTTCAAATTCTACTCATTCTTGATTTTGAGTATATTGGTTTAATTGAATAAATAAATTGTTGAGAGTTTAAATATATTGTAATGATTCTGTCATTACTTGTTTAAGAGAATAATTTATAAATAAGGTTTTGTTAGGTAAATTATGGGATGGAAAGATTGGCCATCAGGATTGAAAGTAGGGATAATTCTTGGTGTAGTCTTCTTCTTAATTTCTTTATTTTTATCTTTTGCATTATTTTCAAAAACTCCAAATGCAGATTTGGGATTTGCTATACCTATAATGATTATAGGACTTCCAATATATTGGATTGTTGGATATATAGTAAATATTTCTAGCCCTACACTTGCAAATTCCCATCTTTTTTCTGCAATCATAGGAATTTTTTCAGTAACAATTCAGTGGTTTATTATAGGGTATATTATTGGTTGGATTTATGGAAAGATGAAAAGGAAATAATTTGTAATTATTTTTTGAGAAATAAAAACCATAGAAATATTTATAAGTAAGGAAATTCTTACTTATCTATGGAAATAAAAAAATTGCTAATGCAATTTTAGTCTTTCCATTTTTCGTAAACTCAAAATGGAAACTAAAATAATTAAAGTAACAGACAAGGGGCAGATATCAATCCCCATTGAGATTAGAAAATCTATTGGAATAAGTGTGGGTGATGAATTAATTGCTGTCCGAAGTGGAGAGACTCTTTGCTTGAAAAAAATAAGAAAAGATGATTTTAAGGATTTATTAAAACATTCTGAAAAAGTCGCAGATAAATTGTGGGATAATAAAGAAGATGAAATCTGGGATCGTGTTTAATCAAAGAGATATTTTAATTGTGCCTTTTCCTTTTTCTGATTTAACTTCAGTAAGGCAGAGGCCTGTTTTGGTGTTATCAAAAAAAGAATACAATGAGAAATGCGAAGATATTATTACTTGTGGAATTACTTCTAATCTAAAAGATTCTAAATATTCTGTATTGATTGATAATTCTGATTTGATAGAAGGTAATATTCCTGTTAAGAGCAGGATTAAAACAGACAAGTTATTTACTTTAGAACAGAGCATTATAATTAAGAAGATGGGGAGGGTAAATAAAGAAACTTTTAGTAGGGTAAGAAAAGAGTTTATTAATTTGATTTAATTATCATCCTATCTCCCATAATTCTTTCTTTTGTCATTTGGGTTGCTAAATTTATGATTTATTCATAAATCCTATAATGATTTTGTAATTATTTTTAAAGAAATTAGTTTGTTCTCGTGGTTTTAGTTCTCAGGTGCCTGCGATGATGCCTACAATTAATGCTATTATGATTTCAAGTAACATCTTGCTAATAAAATAATACACTATATTTTATATTTTTAGATACAGAAAAATCAGGTTTTAATTCTGAGATAAAAAACTCTGATTTTTCTTTCTGTCAAGAACTCAAAACACTTGATGTTTTAACACAGAGTGTTTTTAAATATATCTATGAAATAAATGAAATTGTATTTTTAATAAAAAATTGGTTTCAGCAAAAGGGATTAATTACTTTTAATGAAGGTATTTTAAAATCTTTTGAATTTTCGGTATAAATATTTAAGATTCCATTTTCAATCATTGTTGCAGCAATTAAAGAATCCCAGAAAGACATTTTATGTTCTTCAGAAATATCTATTGCAGAAAGAATTGTTTTTCTTTTATAATTAATTTTTTTAAAATTTTCAAAATTTGAAATATCCCTAATAATATTTTTGACTATGTTTGTGTTTAATTTTAATTTTTTGAGTGAAACAACAGAGAATTCTGCTAAATTTTGATTGGAAATCGCAAGAGTTATTTCTTTTTTATAACATTTTTCTAAAATTTCTAGAGATTTCTTTTTTCTTAAACTATCTTCGGTTTCATAGGCATAAACAATTATATTTGTGTCAACAAGAAATATTTCCTCTTTTTTCATATATTTCTCCCCTGTTAAATTTATAATTTTTTAAAGACCAGACTCCTTGTTTCATTGTTTTAATTTGTCTTTCAGTTATTTCTTTTTGTTTTTGTTCAAATATCCATTTTTTTATTGCTTGTTCTATTGCTTTTCCAAGTATACCCTTGCCTTCTCCAAATTTTAATTTTACTATATTTCTAAATTCCTCATTTATTTCATCATTTACATTTAAGGTGATTGTTGCCATAATAGATTTAGATAATCTATTTATTTAAATGTTTCTATTTTGTAAATGTTTTCGTTTTAGTATCTCTGCACAGGAATTTTTAACTACATTCAATTTGATAATGTCTACAAATATTAATAATTAGACATGCTTATTAGTAATTGTGAGGAAAGCAAGTGAGTTAAGAGAGAATACTTATGAAAATCTAGTTTTAGCTATTTTTGAGCCTATGCGGAGATACTGTTGTTCTCAATAATATTTAAAAACTACTTATATTTGTTGTTTTTGAGGTGATGAATACCTCAGAGAATTCTGAGAAACTTGGAGTGAAAATGGATATTGAGAGTTATGATAAACTTAAACAATATAGGGAAAGATTAAGAAGAGATTATGAACAAGTTAGAAATAGAAATGGCAGTTATAGCGAGGAAGATACTCTTAGACTAAGCTATCTTTGTCTGACAACTCTTGTTCATAGATTTGATTTAATAAGACATCCTGCCTTTATTTCTTCTATGGAATTATATGGAAGTTCAGAGGGAGGAAATTCTCAAAATCTTTCTAGAGCTATTTTTGAGATTAGTGATTTTCTTACTGAGACAATAAATGAAATATTTGATAGGATAAATTAAAATGCCAAGACCATTACATCAGAGGGGATTTAGAATAACTGGAGATCTGGAGAATGGATATTTGGTTGATTATCAGATTAATAATAAAGGGATTGAAGAGATTGTAATTAGCAATCTTTCTAAAAACAGATTTGTTAGTTTAAATGTTTCAGATGGATTTGTTATAGGATATTTTATGAGAACTTCTCAAGTTATGGCAAGTGTTATTGATAGAAGTGATTTTTCTGATGGCTATTTTTTTTCAAGTGTTGAATTGCCTGTTGATTTAACGTCTGAGAACCTGAATCAAGTAAAAGATTTGTATGCAAGGGCGATGGAGTTGTTGGATGTTGAAAAAAGGCTGAAAAAATATGTTCCTGAATTTTCAACACCTTCTGAATTGAGTGTATATAACCTTCTTGAAATTGAAAATGTTCAAGGATTAAAATTAAAAGGAATAAAAAATGCCAATTGACTTAAGAACAAGAAAATTAGCTGAAATTGCTGTAAAATATTCTGTTGCTGTTAAGCATGAGGATAAAGTTATTATTTCTGGAGGAAGCGAAGCTATTGATTTTGTTATTGAGTTATACAAGCAAGTTATTATTGCAGGAGGAATTCCTATTGTCAGAGTTAATATTCCTAATGTTAATGATTTTTTTTATAAATATGCTAAAAAACATCAATTAGATTTTTTTCCAGATTATTGGTTTAGCACTGTCAAAGAATGCCAATGCTATATTGGGATAAATTCAGAGACTAATACAAAAGAGCTCACTAATAGTGATTCAAAAAAAATAGCTGCCAGGCAAAAACTACTTCATCCGATATCTGATTATATTGTTAATACAAGAGACAAGATAAGAAGGGTGACTATTGCTTATCCTAGTATTTCTCTTGCTCAAGAAGCTGAAATGTCTTTGAATGAGTATGAAAATCTTGTTTATTCTGCTTGTTTGATTGACTGGAAAAAATTTGGATTAAGATTGAATAAAATATCTAAAATATTTGAAAAAGCAAAGAAAGTTCATTTGGTTGGAGAAGGAGTTGATTTGAAATTTTCAATTTCTGGAAAAAATTGTGTTGCTGATTGCGGAGAAGAAAACATGCCTGGAGGTGAGATTTTTATGGCTCCTGTTAGAGAAAGTTTGAATGGATGGATTAAATTTGATTATCCAAGAATTGTGTCTGGAAAACAAATTGGCGATGTTTTTTTGAATTTTGAAAATGGAAAAGTTGTTGAGTTTAATGCTTCAAAAGGAAAAGAGTTTTTAGGAGAATTGCTGAAGAGTGATGAAAATGCAAGTTATGTTGGAGAGTTTGGAATAGGGTGCAATCCTAGAATAAACAGATATTCAAATGATTTGCTTTTTGATGAGAAAATAGATGGAACAATACATTTGGCATTGGGAATGGCTTATAAACAAAATGGCGGTGGAAATGATTCTGCTATTCATATTGATATTGTAAAAGACATGCATAAATCTAAGATTATATTGGATGGAAAAGTTGTGCAGGAAAATGGGGCTTGGAAGATATGAAAGAATATCTTGCTTTTTATGAGTCATATAATTCTGAATCTGATACAATTCCTGAAGCTATAATTCAATTTAAAGCACCTAATGATCAAAGAGCTTTAGAAACAGCAAGAAATGAATGTGAGAAAGAAGAGACTTGGGATGGAAAATTTTCATTAATAAGACTTTTGAAGATAGAAGAGATATTAATTTAAGATAATTATTTAAACTTAGCAATTCTTTTTTAAATATGAAAGAAAGAAGTGCTGTTATTGCTATTGCTCCAATAAGATACTTTGATATTAGCAATAATAATCTTGAGAAAATTAAAAAATATATAAGGCATGCTGGAAAGAAGAAGGCAGATATTATTTGCTTTCCTGAATCATGCTTGCATAAAACAAAAACCCTTCATTTTGATGATAAAATAATAAAGGAAATAAAAGAAGAGTGCAGGAAAAATAAAATCTGGTGCATAATAACTGAAGATTTGATTTTAAGAAAAAAACCTTATAATATTTCTATTTTAATTGATAGAAATGGGGAGATAAAAGGGCAGTATAAAAAAATACATTTATGGGGTGATGAAGTCAAAGCTGGAAGAATTAGCAGAGTTTTTAAAACAGATTTTGCAAAATTAGGTATTGTTATATGCTGGGATTTAAGATTTCCAGAACTTTTTAAAAAAATGAAGAAAAAAGGCGCTGAAATTGTATTCTGCCCTGCTCAATGGTGCTATGAATCAAAAGCTTATGATAATTTTCATAAAAAGAGAGAGATTGAGCTTTTAAGGTCATTAGTAAGTGCAAGAGCATTTGAAAATCTTTTTTTTGTTGTTTTAGTCAATCCACTTCGTGATGAGAAGGATCAGGTTTCTTATTCTGCAATTTCTTCACCACATAAAATTTTAAAGGAAACTATTGACGATGAAAGCCTGATTGTGCTGAAAATAAATTTAAATGAGATAAAAAAATTTAAGAAGATTTATAATAAGTGAAAAAGAAATATGTATATATAACTGATGTATAACTATTATATATTAAATATATAATTTAAAAATGTCAGAACAATCCACTATCTTGCTTGAAAAGAAAGTAATTGATTTATTAAAGTCTGTTAGAGAGTATTCCCAACAAACATATAATGA
Source organism: Candidatus Pacearchaeota archaeon (assembly GCA_036169915.1). Classification (GTDB taxonomy): domain Archaea; phylum Nanobdellota; class Nanobdellia; order Pacearchaeales; family GW2011-AR1; genus ARS1285. The sequence goes on from JAVHOF010000084.1 coordinate 7,180, forward strand.
GCTTATTGAAAAATGGCAATTATCTTTTTAAATATAAAAAAGAATAATCAATATGATGAATTTTTGCATAAAATTCAACAGGAAAAGATGAAGGAGCTCTGGGATAATAAAACTGATGAAGCATGGGAAAATGCATAGATTTGGAGAAGTAGTCTTGGTGAATGTACGGTTTACAGATACTTTTGAAATAAAAAAAAGACCTGCTCTTGTTCTTTTTGAAGAGCAAGGAAATGTGGTTGTTATGGGGATAACTTCTAATCTTAATATGAATGGAGTTAAGATTCTTAAAAAAGAGGGTGCTTTGAGAGATAGTATAATTAAACTTAATTATATATTTACTATCTCTGAGAAAATGATAGAAAAAATACTTTTTTTAATTTCTCTTGAAAAGAAAAGGATTGTAAGAAATGAGCTATTCCAAAAAATAAAGGAATAAGTTTACTTTTTTATCTCTTTCACTAAAAAATCTAAGATTTTTTCAATTAATTTTTCTCTTTCGTTTTTAAAGAAATCTAAACCAGGCTCTGCATTTATTTCCAAGGCAAGCCAGTGATTATCTTTTTTAAGAAGGTCCAATCCAAAGACTTTCATTCCTGTTGCAATTGCTAATTTTTTAACTATTATTTTTAATTCTTTATCTGGCTTGAATTTTTTGAATTTTTTTTCGTAAACTCCTGTGCATTTCCATCCTTTACTTTCTTTTATTGCAGTCTGGACTATGTTTTTATCTATTATAGTCGTCCTATAACTCGGAGAAGGTGCAAATTCCTGTGCAATTACAGGAGTTCTTTCATTTGCTTTTTTCCAGAAATTTTTTATTATTTTAACTGCTTGTTTTGAATTATCTGCTTTTTCAACAAATTGACCCATTGTTCCTTCAACTGTTTTTAATATTACAGGCCAGTGATTAAAATCTGCAAGTTCTTTTTCAATTGTTTTTTCACTTTCAGAGAGCAAAATTGTTTTTGGAGTTGGTATTTTATGTTCTTTGCATTTTAAATAAAACATCCATTTGTCCTCTATGTAATAATAAACCTTAGAGGGTTCTATGACTTTTTTCCCTAATTCTTCAAGAGTTTTTGTAAGCTCTATTGCTATTTCTTCTGCGCTATTATTGAAAATTATATCGCAATCTTTTGTTTTTTCTTCTATTTCTTCTTCTGTTAAGTTATCTTCTGTGTTTAATAAAATTAAATCTATATTTTTCTTTTTTGCGATTTTTAAAAAAGCTTTTTCATCTTTTCCTATTGATTTATCGCAAAATATATACCCAATTACCTTCTTTTTCATAATGTTCTTAGGAAAATAGTATATTTAAATTATGTGCAAAATTGAAACCATATCTTTTAGAATATGGTTGTTATTTTGGGTTTTCAATTTTGGAACACAAGAAAATTCATTCAGAAGAATTTTCTGTGCAGAAACCAAGAAAATCTTCTTAAAGATTTTTAGGGTGTTCAGAAATAAAAAATTTCTGACATATGGTAGCACATTGTTTTTTTGATTTTATTGACTAGTTAAGATTTAAATTTATAATCTTACTCAGGATTAGCGAGATATTCAAGCAAGGTTTTTGGAGAGAGCATGTTTAAAAAAACTTATTTGTTTATTATTTCTATTTTATCTGTCTGAAGTTCAAGTTGATTTTCATAAAGGTTTATTTTTCCATTTGCAATTATTTCTTGATTTTCAGTTAAATTTATCTTTTCGTATAAAATTATATTTATTCTTCCAGTTGCGTCTTTTAAGGTTATTATCTGAATAGTTTTTTGATTTTTTATATTTGTAATTTGTCCTCGAATCTGAATTTTTTTGTTTATTTTATCTTTATTAATCTCTGAAATATTTAGAGTACTCTTCGGGCTGTAGTTTGCTAAGATAAGTAGAAGAAATATTCCAAGTACAGAGATTATGAAGGAAATCTTCAGTAAAGTGTTATTTTCCATTATTGTTATTAAGAGTAAGTTTTATATATTTAATATCTCTCTATTATAAAAAGATGGTTAACCAAATAATTTATGATTATTTAAAAAGATATTCAGGACAATATAAATTAGAGGATTTGAGGAGAAAAATACTCTCTAAGGGATATTCTGAATTTGAAGTTGATGAGGTTATTGTTAGTTTAAATATTAATGAAAAACCTCTTGCTAGAGAACCTATTACTGGAGGTTATGTTGAAAAACAACAGGCTATGGCTATTCAAGGAGGTTTTAAATGGATGAGACTTTCAGGAATCTTTGGAATGTTACTTTTGATTCTACTGTTGTCTGCTGCGGTTTATGGATATATTTTGTTTGTAGGATTTGCTCCTATGCCTATCCGCTTATCTTTAAATTGGGTAAATATAATTATTTTTTCAGGAATATTTTTTGTGGTTTGTTTTTTATTGTTGATTTTAAACATTGGTTTTTTAAGACTTGGGAAGTATTCTGAATCTGGAGCTATAAAATTTGCCTCTAGATTTCTAATGGTTTTTATCTTCTTATTTTTAATACTTTCTTTAGGGCTTTTTATTACAGGAGGATTTAGCTCTTCTGATGTTAATGATTTAATTTCTAGAAATCCTTTGCTGATAAAATATTCAGGAATTTCTTTAGCAGTTGTTTTTGGACTTATCTTTATTTGCTTGATTGTTCTTTATTCAGGATTGATTTCAATAAGAAGGAAAGTAAAGTTTTCTTCTATTAGTGGTATTTTTGGATGGTTTTTTATTTTAGGAATTATTGGATTATTAGTCATCAGTCTTGCGGTTTCAGGACATCCTTTTTATAATATTAGCCTCAGTAGAATTAATGAATCTAGCATAGGGTTTTATTTGCAAATATATTCTCTTGCATTAGCAGTTCTAATGATATTTGATATTTTATTTGTATCTCTTAGTCTGCTAAATGCTTCAAAGCAATTTGAATAGGGAGAATCTAATCAGAGATTAATTAAAAGAAGATATTTTTAAAAAGGAGTATCTTCTGAAAATATTATAAAATTTCAGAGAATTTGACTAACGCCAATTTACAGAAAAGTTTAAAAAAGAGTTATTTCTAATAAAATAAATCTAATCGAAAAAGAGTTCTGATAAATTAAAATGGATAAACAAGAAACTATTCGACGAATACTTATGGCAGTTGAAGTTAGTGATACACAGATTGATTTAGTAGGCAGAGTTCTAGATTTAGAAAATGATACTCAAAGAGTTCATTCAGTTTTATTAGATTATTTAACTATAAAATGTTTAGGTCTTTCTGCTCAAGTACTTTTGTTGAATAATTTTAATAGTAAAATAGAATTTAGAGATTATCTTCAAGGAAAAGGATTGCCTGTAACAAATATTAGTATACCTAGAAACCAAGATTCATACTATCTCCTGGAAAAAGGAGTTCAAGTAGAATTTTTTAAACCAGATTTTTATCCTAAAAAAAGAAAATAAAATCTTATAAACAAAAAATCCTAATCCTAGCAATCCCGGGGTATTTTTTAAGCCTTCAATTGGGACGAAAAAAATATCGTAGCAAGCTGCGAGGTATTAAACCCAATTGAAGCAATAAAGCAGTTTAAGTTATCTAGTTATCCAAAGGTTTAATAAGGTTTTTTTATTGGTTTTTTTGGTTAAGATGGCAGATATGGATATTGAAGAAAGATTTGAATTAATAAAAAGAAATACTCAGGAGATTGTTACAGAGGAAGAATTAAAAGAACTTTTGAGAAAGAAGAAAAATCCTGTTGTATATTGGGGTACTGCAACAACTGGAAAACCTTCCTTAGCTTATTTTTTTCCTTTGCTTAAACTTTCTGATTTTAGCAAAGCAGGATTTAAGGTTAAAATTCTTCTTGCTGATTTGCACGGTGCTCTTGATGGAACTCCGTGGCATGTTTTAGAGCATAGGTATGATTATTATAAAGAAGCAATAAGCCAGATTTTAATGGCACTTGGGACTGATTTGAAAAAAATAGAATTTGTTCAGGGAAGTGAGTTTCAATTAGGACATGAATATATGTATGATGTTTTGAAAATGGCAAGCATGTGTTCTGTGCATGACTGTAATAAAGCAGCTTCTGAAGTTGTCAAACTAGGAGATAATCCTATGCTTGGAGGTTTGATTTATCCTATTATGCAGTCTTTGGATGAGCAGTATTTAGAGGTTGATATTCAGTTTGGGGGTTTAGATCAGAGAAAAATTTTAATGTTTGCAAGAGAAAATCTTCCTAGAATGATGTATGATAGAAAAGTTGAAGTTATGAATCCTATGATACAGGGATTAATAGGAAAGAAAATGAGCTCTTCTGATCCAAAATCTAAAATTGATTTGACTGATGATGAAAAAACAATTTCTGACAAGATTAACAAGGCTTATTGTTTAGAAGGCGATGCTGATTGCGGAATAATGGAATTTTTAAAATATGTAATAATGACTATTAAACAGGATAAAAAAGAGAAATTTGTTGTTGAAAGGCCTGAAAAATTTGGAGGAAATGTAAGTTATTCTAGTTATGCAGGTATTGAATCTGACTTTATAAAAAAGAAATTGCATCCCATGGATTTGAAGAATGCAGTGTCTAGGGAAATAGCTAAATTGCTTTCTGTAATTGATAGAAAAAAATTAGAGAAGCTGGCTGAGAAGGCGTATAAGTTAAATAAATTAATTTTTTAGAAAAAAGCAGATTTTATTTATTATTTCATTAAATTTTTCTTGTTTTAGTGAACCTACTTTATATTTTATTAAAGATTTTTCAATTGAAGCTATTTTATCCAATCTTGTAAAGCTATCTCTTTTAAGCCCGCCTTTACTAAAATCATTGTTTTTTATTGGAATTTCAATTGATTTTTCATAAGATGAACTTGTTATCTGCAGAACAATAATATCTTCACCTTTTGGAACCTTTAAAATCAAGACAGGTCGTCGTTTAAATTCTTTCAAGTGAGAATAAGGAAATTCAATTACAATAATATCTCCTTTTACAAATCCTTCCATGCTTCATCCTCTTTTTTGTTGAACCATGTTTTTGCAAAAGATCTTTCAGATAAAATAGCGCTTTCTGGAATGGATTTCTTTAGAATTATTTCATCATCTTTTTTAATAATAATTAATTTATCTCCTTCTTTTATATCCTGACGCATATCTAAAGGTATAACTACTTGTCCTCTTGAACTCATTCGCGTTGTGTCAATTATCATAAATAAGATTAATCTTATTTATATTTAAATCTTTTGGTTTATAACTTATTCTTTAAGATATAAAAATAAACTAGTTCGTTAAAAATAGGTTTAGACTCCTTATGCTTGTTAATGAGGTCATTTAATTTTTTAGTTTGTTCTGAAGTCAGTTTTATATTATACCAGAATTCAATATTTTCTTTTATGCTATCAAAAGCATGAATCTTGTTTTTGTAGGTATATTTTGTTTTGAGCAATTGTTTTTTAATAACTTTGAATTCTTGTTCTAAAAAATTTGAGAAGTGTTTCTTATTTTGGTTATATATTTTTGATTCACTTTTATTAATAATCCCTATTTTATTTACTAAAGATTCATATTCTGAATTGTCTTTTGGAATGAATACTATTAGTTTAGACTCTTTATGCATTGATTTTTTAATAGTATTTACTAATTTTTTTTCTAATGGTGGCCAGGCAAAAATAAAAATATCTGCTGTTTTATTTTTTAGATATTTTTCTGCATTATTGCATATAAATTTTAATTTGAGATTTTTAATATCTTTATAATAATTCTTAAGTTTGTTATTTGAATCCAAGGAGATTATATTTTTAGCATATTTTGATAGTGGCAGAGATAATCTACCAATTCCTGCGCCAACATCAATAATTTTCTTATTATGTGCAAAATTGAAAACCATATCCTTTAGGATATGGTAGTAACTTTAGGGTTTTCAATTTTGGAACATAAGAAAATTCACTCAGAAGAATTTTCTGTGCAGAAACCAAGAAAATCTTCTTAGATTTTCTGGGCCCTAAA
>JAVHOF010000085.1:0-13095 GCA_036169915.1 Candidatus Pacearchaeota archaeon
ACCCCTCATAACATTGGGGTGACAACTTTTGAGATTGTGTAGTTTAACTTCACCATTTTCGAATTTCCTGTATCCAAATTTTCCATCATCTGAGTCTAAGTCAAATTCCACTTTAACATCTGAGCCACAAAAAGTGAGTAACCCACTTCTATAAGACATTAAAAAGAATGTGAAAATTTCATTAAACTTTTCGGAATATCTTTGGAGTTTTTTGGTTTTTCTACTTCCAGATACCTTTTTTCTTTCTTCGATTTTTTTTAATTTTTCCTTGATGATTTCGCTTTTCGCATGGTTGTTCCCTCCATTATTTTGATTAATAATATAATAAATCTATTATTGTTTAATAAAGCATATAGATTTATTGATTCAAAGTAAGTTTATTATATATTTTTACAACAAAACTTTTCAATTTTTCATCATTAAGTGGACCTTTAATTTGATTACTTTCTTTTGTTATCCATCTAAAGTTATCAAAGTCGTTTTTTCCCCCATTTTTTTTTGTTATTATATGGTCTACTTGTGCATTTTCTCTAGTCAATTTATCTCCAGATAACACACAAATTCCTTTTTGTTTTTTCCACAAAGTTGCAAGAAATTTACATAATTCGTTAACTGTAAAACTTATTTCTTCTTTTTTTACTTTAGCATTATTAATTATTGTATTAGCTCTTTTATAAAAAAATCTTTTATGATAATATTTTTTTTGTTTTAAGTTATTTTTTTCTTTAAAACTCTTAGTAGAATGTTTTTTTTTATTTTTCTTTTTTCTACAATCATCACAAATTCTTCCATATCTACTATAACCACTTCCATTTTTTCTAATACTAAAACACTCAATTGATAATGTATTTTTACATTCCTTGCAAAATATGACTTCCATAATATTATATATTTAAAGATAAATATACGAAAAAAATTTTATTATGCAAAATCAAATGTAAAGTCATGATTTTGAGCGAAAGACGGGTCTCGAACCCGCAACCCTAAGTTTGGAGGACTTATACTCTACCAATTGAGCTACTTTCGCATTTGGTGCCAGACGTTTTGAACTCTTTCATTCACGGGCACCTTCGGGTTTATTCCTATCCATGACGCCCTGCAAGCTATCTCGCATCCGCTTTTATTTTCTGCCTTTCTCCCATCCATCTTTTAAAAAAAATTCTAAATCTTCTTTTTTTATTTTTTTGTTTACCCCATCTTTTGTAATCCAGCAAGTATTGTATTGTGAATTTTCTTTTCCAGTATATTTGCCAATTCTCTTTTCAGACATTATTTTTCTCGTTTTTTTTGAGTGCTTTTTTCCAAAAAATGTATTGTGATTAATTTTTCCCTCATCATTTAATTTTTTCATATTTTTAGAAGAAATTTCAGAGTGTCTTTTTCTAAATTCCTCATCAGTTTTTAATCTATTAGCAAGTGCTTTTCCTCCACATACTGAACGATGACGTTGCTGTTCTTTACTAATAAATCCACCTTTTCCCCCAACCATTAAATTCATACAATCTTCTTTTGCTACCTCATTTAAATTAGCAATTTCTTTCTCACGTTCAATTAAAGATATTCTATCTGGTAAAAATTCAATTATCTCTTTTTTATGATTTACTTCGCCATACTTATTAATAGAATATCTTAATCTTTTCCCAGAACCCATATACCCATCATTCAAATCATTAGTAGAATGCATTCCATAATAATATCTTTTTGTTATAATATTTGTTGTTTTGTAAATATAATAATATTTTTTTGTCATAATTATTTTTTTTTACATATAAATATGTAAATATTTTAAAAACGACCATGGCGGAGCGTGTGGGATTCGAACCCCTCCTCCACCGTGACAGGGTGGTACTACTGCCATTATACGACACGCTCCAATATATACACCTGTATTTTAATACAGATGTATATTTTTAAAAATATTTTTCCCAACATGTCAAAAAACGTATTAAAAACAAAAAACCCAAATCTTTTTGGGGATTCGGGTTGTTTATTTTACCTTTTAATAACTTTATAAAAGCCTATTCAAAGTTTTAGCATTAAACATACCCGTCCCATATCCGTAATCGGCATCGCTTGCGCATGGATAGCCGCCCATCGGAGATGTTTCTACTGAACGATATGTTAAACCTTGTTTCATCTTTAATTTTTGTTTTATATTATTAAATATCCTAAAAAATTTTCTTTTTGGTAATTTCTACGCAAAGTTACAAAAAAAGTTACAATAAATGCAAGCTTTTTCTAATTATTTTTTAATTTATTTTTTAAGTTATTGATTTACATAGCTTTATTTTTTTGCATTATCATCTAAAATTTGGAAAATTCTTAAATCTTTTTTAAACTCAAAGGGAAAAGAGCTATATAATTTAATCATTTCCTCTACAGATTCCTTTGTAATGGGGTCTCCATTAGCAGAACTCTTACCTCTTTCGAGTTTATCACTATCTTTTTGAATCCTTCTTCTTATATAGTGGTACCTTACTAAATCTTTTGTATACTTCGATACAAAAGGCCAGTTTTTAATTATTTGATACGATTTCTCCTCATGATTGGTAAATGAGAACTCTTCTCCATTATCATCAAGTGTTGCAACAAAAGGTTTTCCTATATCATGTAACAATGCAGCACAACGAAAGTGTTTTCTGTTTACAAAAAGAGAAAAGTAGAACACTTTTAATACATGTACTAAAACAGAATGTTTGTGGAACCTGTTTTGTTTTACGAATAATGTGGTAAAGAAGTATTTATTCATATATTTTGTAATAAAAATGGGGGACAATGCCCCCCATATGTTTTAATAAGCTTCTATTTCTTGCAAGAATTGTTCGTCAAAATCATTTTTAAAGAAATCGTCTTGGGTAAAACCAACAGATTTTTGCTTTGGATTAGAGATTGATGAAGACTCTTCGGCATACTTAAATATATTTTTAAGGTCTTCTTTCATTCTTGATTGAACTGTTTTTATCAATTCCATATTCACTTCTTTCCCAACACTTGCAGCATAGGAAGCCGTAGATTGTGATAGCTCTTTAATTTCAGCACCAGATGTATTATTGATAATAGGATATAACTCTTTTCTCAACATTTTCCCTGCTTTCGTGTTTGAAGTGTTCTTACTGTTAAATAAAATTTCATCAAAGTAAATTTCGGCACATTTAATAGCATATTTCCCTGTAAGATTTCCAAATTCAATGATTCTATCAATTCTACCTGGTCTTTTTAAAATTCTTGATTCAATTCTCTCTGGGAAATTGGTGGTCATGATAATATAACAACCTTGTAAATTTTTTGGTTGGTCAACGCCATCCATAAAATTAAGAAGTGAAGAATTTGCATTTGCAAGAGTTGTTTCAGCATCTTCTAATACGCTAATAGTGCTGGTTTTGTACTTTGCACACAACTTTAAATGTACTGCAATATCGGCAATATTTGTTGAGAATACAACACATTTATCAACTGAAAATTGTTTTGCTACTTTAATCGCCAAACTAGATTTTCCTGTTCCTGGAGGTCCTACCATTAAGGTCTTTCTCACTCCAGACATTCCGTACCTGGTAAATAAGCTAACATTGTTAAAATATTGAGTTATATCTTCTAATAAAGAATCTGTTGAAGGGTGAATGATTGGGGTTTCTTGTAAAGAAGTAAGTTTTTCATAAACAATTCCGCCATTTCCATCACCTTTAATTTTAAAAATACCGTTTTTAGGTTTTGCAGTCTTTCTTCTTTCTATTTTCATCATCAAAAGAAATTTAATCCAAACACTATTTTCGGCAGCATACATTCCTTCTACTGTTCTTGTTTTTCCACCCCCACTTATCCATTTTGAATAATACATGAATGAACCATCGGAAAAAATAATCTTAAAAAGTCCAGTAGTATCTGAAATTTTAAGAAAATTAGATTTTCCTTTTTTTTCTAAAGAAACTCCAAAAGAAAAATTAGTCACCATATCTGAATGAATTCTCTCTATATCTACGATATGAAAAGTTTTAGGCCCTTTCTTTGCTTCATTTTCTAGTTTATTAAACAAAGCGATATCATATGCATCAGAATATTCAATAGTAACAAATTCACAAATTTCCTTAAGTAAATCAGGGTTTTTTAAATTATCTTTCCATAATTCATCAACTTTTATCTCAAGTTTTTGTTTTTTTTCTATAGTTAAATCTTTTTCTTTGGCATAAAGATAGTTTCTGATTTTATCTTTTCTGTAACGTACAAGCAATTCTTTGTAAATAATTTCTCTTTGTGTACTCATTTAATTGATTTTATTGGTTAATATTGATTTCATTCTGGTTTAATTTACACTGTACTATGGAAGGTGAACAAAGAGAGTTTATATCCTTTAATATTTGATACTCTATTAAGCACTCTGCCATTTTCTTGTTCCATTACAGTATAAAGCTCTGTTTGGGATGCTGACATAAAACATTCGACACCTTGACTAATTGCTTTTTTAATTTTTTTACCATCTTCGGTGTCTAAAATAATCAATTTGCCGCAGATGGTTCTTCTGTCTCCGTCCCAGTAAATATCAATTATCATAAATGCGGGGTCTTTTTCTTCTTCTACAACTTGCTCACCATCAATTGTAGGCATCACTAAAAACCCATCATTCAATTCCCCTAATGCGGCTCCTTGATTAACATAATCTATTTTAAACTGTTCTATTGCTGTAATGATATTATCTTCATCGAGAAAAGTGCCTTCTGGCACTCTTAATCTTTCAAATTCACCCTCAAGTACAAATTCCTCTGGGTCTATTACTATTAATTTTGACATCTATTTTAATTTAAAAGTTTCTTTTTCAAATCAGTAGGTAAAACAATTTTACAGCTGTCATTTTCGATAACTATTGCAACTGAAGTAGCAGATTTTGTTGCAACGCTGGTATTTACATAGTTCAACGTTTTAGTTCCATCTGAATTGCTAGTTACACTAATCAATTTCAATTTTGACATATTGGTAAGTTTTTCTTCAAAGTATGCTTTAACTTTTTCTTTTCCAAGTTTTTTAACACTTGCTGAAGAAGTAAATTGCACCATTAAATCATAGTTACCAATTTTTCTCGAAGATTGCATAAATGACATAAAATCTGTTCCACAAAAGACCGCAGGGTCATTAAGTATAACTACATTAGCATCATTTACTTGTTCTACCTTTTCATTTTTTTCAACTATCACTTGTTTTGTTTCTTCGTTTACGCAACTTGTGAATGCAAAGATAGAAAATAAAACAACAATTACAAACTTTTTCATAACTTTTCTTTTTATTTAACGTTTCTATTATAGTATACGATAAAAACGTAATAAAGGTTACGTAAATTAAGATTTATATGTTTATTTTGTGAAACGATTCTTTTTTAATTATCTTTTAAACAATTGATTATTAAATGCATTTAAAAAAACAATATTGTATTAATAATGAGATTGACCTTATTATTATAAAATATAACGAAAATATAATAGACAAATTAACAAATCATTTAACTATAGCATGACAACTCCAATATTCAACGCTTTTTACATATCTATCATTATCAATAGAGACACCAGAACCACCATATTCTATACCTAATGCATTTCTCATTATTGTAATTGGGCAAGGAGGAATTTCAGTATTAACATCTTGTCCTAAAATAGCAACAATTCCATAATCTGCATCAAATTCAAAAATTTCAGTTATATTATCTTGTTCATTTGCTTCTTTTTCTATTTGTTCTTTTGAATAAAGAACAAGCATTAAATATTTAGCTTTAGGCTTTCCTAACGGCAATTCAAGCCAACGTGACAAAACTGACAATTCTTTTTCTGTTCTTGCAGAATAGCCACTTCTTAAGTATTGATAATTTTCAAGAGTAATCGGTAAAGAGCCAACTCTTGCATCTGTAAAGTTATCTATTGGTAATAACTTACAAAATGGAGCATATCCATCAATTATAGGATATTTTTTTACAATTTGAATATTGGTTCCAACTCTGTTGAAAATTTCATCTTTAATGATTTCATTAACTTTTTTTTCAAATTCTTCAACTGTATGGTCTAAAATTTTTGTTGCACCGAATTTTTTATCAAACTGTTTTGTTGCGAATTCTGTTACTTTAATCTTCATAAATGCGTTTTTTTATTGTATACGAGAAATCAAACAAAATGTTGCAACAATTCTAAATTCAATCTTTCTATTATATTTTCTTTATACGATATTCTAATTAGTTTAATATTATTGGAGGAAGAGTAATTGTTATTTTATCGTATTCTGATTTTTCTTTTTTCATATTAATCTTTTTTGGAATATAATGAATTTATTTATAAAAAACAAATTTAATCTATAACATAGACTAATTCTTTGTTTATTTCGGTCAAGTATTGCGGCTCTCTATAAAGGTTTGGAGATGGATAGTCTGTAAATTCTGAATAAAATATTTCTCCTATTTTACCATTTTCATTTTTTACAATTACAAAATAACCATCCAATATTCTTCTAGCGGATGTCAAAGCTATTACTTTATGGTTTTCCCCTCTAATACATTCAAATATAACATCATTTTTTCTTATATTCTTTACTTCAATAAAAACATCTGTCCATTCTTCTCCAAGGTTAGCAAAATCCTTGGGTTTTAAAAATTTTACTCCGTTTCCCATAACTATTTAAGTTTTGTTTCATATAAATAGTTTGTTATTTGAAAAAAGATAGGGTTTTCAGCAAAAGAAAAGATATTTTTTTACTTTGTAACTACTTGATTTTCACTGGTCTTAAAGGTCTATTTATTGGTCTTGAAATTTCCCAAAACTTTGGCATGAATTTGGGCTTCATATTTTCCAAAAAGTCTTTTCTCCACATCTCAACGAATTTTTGTATATCTGTCACCTTAGCCATCACATCCTTTCCATGACTACCGTGAAATTTACTATAATCTCTTTGACTAATTTTAGAAAATTTTATAATATCTGATATTGGAGTAAGTTCTGCTTCATTACCAAGCATTAATGATATTCTAAAGTGAAGCTCAAGCTTCCTTTCTTCTGGCATCATTGCACTGTTAAGAACAAAAGCTTTTGAAAGTTTTATGATTTTTACAAAATCTGAATGAGAATTACAAAGTGGAACCCCATATGTTTCTGCTATTTGCTCTTTTAATCTTATTGCATATATGTTTTCATATTCATCATGACATTCCCTACAAATACAAATAACATCATGACTTGTAGCTACTTTTAATTTCTTTGGGAAATGCTTTTTGTATAATGTTGGAATAATATGATGTTTTGTAAGCCTAGCTATTTCATCAGTACCACAAACAACACATATATTTTGTTTTTGAGTTAAAGCAAATTCATCATTCTGCCATCCAACTCCTGCAGGTTCAAATTTTAATTTTATAATTGGTGGATTTTCCGAAACCAAATCTGCTAGGTCTCTAGTTAAGTACCACTCAGCTTTTTTAGTTATGCACCTAAACATTTCAAATCCATTCGGGTGCAATACCAGCCAATTGCCATAAATAGCATTTACTCTTTCCGTGGTCTTATTCATATGTTCTAATACGAAAAAGCATTAAATAAGTTTCAATTTTTTTCTGCTTTGGGGAAGATTGCAGATTTTCCTGCTGGAACAGATTGGTCTGGGAAATTCCCTATTTGTATTTGATTTGCTTCATCAAACACTCCTCTTTTTATAAGTCCCTTTCTTGAAGTAAACTCTCTTATAACGCCTTTTACTTTAAATGGATGTTCTAAAGGTACCCAGTCTTTAATGTCTTTTGATAATTCTGGTAAAACACTAAAAGCTAAAGTTATATGTTGAAAATCATTAAATGAAAAATAATCTCCAGAAACCCCTAAAGCGATTGCACTATTGGAAATTCCAACTGTTTCTACATTAAGAATTACTTCTTTGTCTATATCAGTTCTATGGCTTAATGGAAGTTCTCCTAATTTTATGGTCATGTGATAATCTAAAGAACCATCTTTAAATAACGGTCTTATAAATCTATCTGAAATTTTGCCTTGTTTTTTTAGTGAATCAAAAATGTTGCTTATCTTTTTTTTTTCAGATTCATCTTCAATAGAAACAGCGGTAAAGCCAACATGAGTTTTCTCTTGTTTTAAAACACTTTCAACCATTTCTTTAATTATTTTCTTCACTATATTATATCCTTCTTTAAAAGTACTGTATTTTTCTAAAGCTCTTAAGAATGTTTCATTTTTAAACAATTCATAAATATTGGTATATTTTCTTGTTTCTTTATATACACCTCCACCGCCTGGCAATTGTGTATACGGTTTCCCAATTGGAAAATTATTAAACAAAACTCTTACTAAATAATAATCACCTATAAAAATTAGATTTTTGGTTTTTTCATTCTTTTTAGCATCATGAGTTGCTTTCCATTGTTTTTGTTCTTCATTTAGTTTTCTAATTCTAAATGTTTCTCCAAAGTCATCAAATCCAACAAATCTAGATTCTGTATATTCATACTTCACAGTAAATAAATACAATTCACCGTTCTTTTGATATAATGCATAGCCCTTATTTGCCATAAAATTTATTTATAATAAATAGAATAAAAAAATAGTCATTAATCATATTTGTCCATAAAATATTTCAAAAGCAAGTAAGAAGCATAACACACAAAACTGCTTGCAAACCCATAGCACACATTATACAAATCACTCCATTGAATATGAGCAAACATTCCTTCATGCCACATTTCCAAAGCTCTAATCATCAATCCAATCCAGAATCCTGTGCACTGGGAACATTTTAAAAGCTTCCCCAACGTTGGATTTATAGAATTAGCCTTATCTCGTATAGGTTTAAATATATACGATATCGTAATTATAAACGTAAGCCCCAAACAAGATAAAAAAAATAGCATCATATAATTTTTATTAAAATAAATCCCCCAGCATCTAGGTAGCGACACTTCGATGTGGGGGTTGGCCATAAGCCAAACGGTCCTAAGCCGTAAATTGTTAAGCTGGAGCCCATCCAGCTTCAGTTATTTTCCTCCACAACAGTGTGCGGTTGGTCTTAAAAAATACTTAATTGTTACCATAATATTAATTTTAGTCTATAATAAATATAGTCAATTTTTTTAAAAAAACAACTATTTATATAAAAAATGTAATAATTATAATTATGAAAAAATCAAAATTAATACAAATAATTAAAGAAGAACAGAAATATATCAAAAATCTTGTCGAAGAAAAAAGAAAAATAGAAGGTCTTCTTAAAGAAAAAGCTGAAATTGAAGAGCGATTAACCGAAATTGATGCTGCTATAAATCCACAAGATGGTGCTGCAGATTGCGATGAAACTACCGCTATTGGCTTAGGTAAAAATATAGAACATAGTGCTGGTCATGAAGAAGAGCTTGATGAAACTATGAGTACAGCTATGAATGCTGTTGGACAAAGGGGTGCTGCAAGAAGACAAGATACAATGGAAAAAATAGGAATCAGAGATGAATCCAAAAAAGAAATTAACGAAGTAAGAAATATTGTAAAAAATCAGCTTTTTGAATTGTGTGGTTTTAAAAATAATAAATTCAAATATGGTGAAAAAGATGATGCTTATATTATAACTTTAAAACATGATGCAAGATGCAGTGAAACTGGAAAATTAATTCAAAGAGGAGAAAGAGCTTTATTTAACCCATTCGACAAAAAAATTTATCATTTAACTGCACCACAAGCTCAAGATTACATACAAAATAAGCCAAAACTAGTAAACGAAATAAAACAATTTGTAAAAAAACATTTACTAAAATTAAACGAAGAAGTAAGTGAAACTCCAAAACAAATTTCAGAAGAAGAAGCGGAGCAAGTATTTAATAATGGAAACTTTATTTATATAAAAACAGATGAAGGAAATTTAGAATCTACTAGAAACCTATTATTATTAAGTAATAAAATATGGGACGGTTCTATGAACATTTATAAAGCAAATCAAACTCCAGAGGAATACGGATTTCAAAATATTTTAAGCTGGATAAGAGAAAGAACTCCTTATAAACTTGAGTTCTACACTCTTTATTCTAAAACCCCAACCATGATTGGAAATTAAAAAAACCCCCTTAATTGGGGGTTTTTTAATTCATTAAATCTTCTACAAGCTTCTTTATTTACAATTTTTATTATAAATAGATAAAAAATTGAATTTTAACCATCAATATTCTGAGGTATAATGAAAATTAAAAAAAATAACCACTATTTATAATAAATTATTTTACATGAAAGGTTTTTTAAGAAAATTAATTCGCCAAATAATAAACGAAACTGTTACAACAGATAGAGTTCTTGGCCCATATCATGATGAAGTTGTTTTATCAAAAGATAAAATCAAACCACAATATTATAGTATAGCTCTTAATAGAGCAAAAAATATATGTTCAAGCCCCGAAATATCAAGTCAAGAAATAAATTGTCCAGTAGATTATGAAATTGATAAAACTCAACACTCCAAAGAAAGGCAATTTAGACATATTGGTGATACCATAGAAGACGAATTTATAAAAAGTTTAATAGATAAAGGAATTGATAAAATTGTAAAACTTTTATTGTCAAAAGCATTACAAATTGGTGACAGTATTCATTTAAAAGATAAAAATTCAGATTTAAATATAATTTTAACAATTCAAGTTGATAAAGCTATAGGAAATGAAACAATAATCAAATTTCCTATAATAACCGTAATGAATAAAAGAAACTTTATTCCATATCTTGGGACTAAAACTATTGTTGTATAACATATTGCAAATCATGGCACGGTTATTGTCTATTGTTAACAAAAATAACTAGACTATGAAAACATTATTAATTACAATCGGCATTATCTTGGCATCTTTATTTACTTATGCCCAAGATGACATTTACTACAAAGTAAAGAAAAGTGATACTACAATCGTAGAAAATAACACTTACATTACAAATAACTACTATGAAGATGATTACGAAGAATATTTTTATACCAAAAGAATACAAAGATTTCATAGCGGATATGACTATGGATATTATTCTTCATATTATTTAGACTATTTCTTTTTATTTTCATTAGGAAGTGTAAATTTCTATTTTACCGATTATTACTACCCTTACTACTATGGTAGCTATTACAGACCATACAGCTATTATTCTTATTATGATAATTGGGGATACAATAATTATTGGAGCCGCAATTACAATCGGAATAATCATCACAATAACCATTGGGGCAACAATCATAATGGAAATAATAGTCACGGAAACAATGAAAATTATGGACATCGTGAAAACGTGTCAACTGGAGGAGCAACAAATACCCAAGGAACAAGACCAACTATAATAAACTACTCAAAACCAATCAGTACAAATCATAATAGACCAACTTATAATACAACTAAACCAGAATATACAAAACCTAGTTATGATGTGAAGCCTACATATACAAAACCAGTACAAAATACAAGGCCAACTTACACAAAACCTAACAATCAAATAAGACCTTCTAACAACTTTGTTAAGCCAAGCGGTGGAAATGGGGGCGGAAGTAGAAATGTAACTCCACAATTCCAGAAAAGAAGATAAAAAGAAAGGGAAATTTACTTTCCCTTTTTCATTTCCTTTAACGCATCACCTATAAATTTAATATTATTTTCTTTCTTTTTTGCTACAACGGCTTCATCCATTGTTTTTCCTTCAAATTTTTTACTCCTAACAAAGTTTACTTTGTATTTCCCAAGTTCTTTGCTAAAATTATCTTGGTCTCTAAAATGATGACTTCTAAGATTATTTCCCCATATCTTATAATCTCTCAACACTTCAGTACCACAACACTCAGAATTGCAACCCGCATTCATACAGCTATTGTCAGCAACAAAAAATTTAATATTATGTATATCACAAAAAGCCAAGGCATCTGAAATGTATTCAGTCTTAGAATCATTTTTTATTTCTCTATCAGAGCCAGTTATTACTCCATTTTTTTTATAATAATCAATAATATCATATCCTAAAAAGTCACTCATTTTTTTCACAATTTGTTTTTCACTTTCTGGCATTGTAATTCTAATTTTTAACCCCTCAATATTCACTGCCCAACATCCTGCTTCTTTGGCACTTTTTATCAATTTTGGGAGGTCTTCTAAGATTTTTGGATATATGGCTGGTTGAATCTTTATCATGACTTTAAAACCCATATCCGTAAGTTTTTTGATATATTCTAATCTATTAGAAGCTGATTGGGCTCCTGGTTCGCATACTTTTATAAATTCTTCATCTGTACTAATCAAAGTAACAGCAATTGCCCAATTTGGATTTTCAAATTCATGAGCAATAGCATAAATTCCTTCTGGATTCTTTGTTTGAATCTCAACAGGATAATCATATTCGTGAAAAACTTTTAGAATATCTTTAGTGATTCCATATTTTAACTCTAAATATGGAAAGGGGTCAGCTGTTGCTCCAATTTTGATAGGGATTCGTTCTTTGAAGGCTACTTCTTCTGGTTTATTATAATCATAATCTTTTTTTAAAGTTCTTTCAATCCAATTTTTTAATAAATCAGCTCTGTTTCCAACCAAATAAGAAAATGCTTTCTTATGTTCTTCTTTATTGTTTCTTCTACTGAAGGTTACAAAATCTCTAGCAAAACAGTAGGAACAATTAAATGAACAACCTCTGTAAGTGTCCATATGATAAGGAATCGGACAATGAATGAATTGTGATGTAATTGATGGTTTCCAAAATTTCTTTTCCATGTTATTGATTTTTCACAAATCTAAACATTTGTACTGGAAAAGTAAATGATTAATACATTGCTCCTGGAGGTAAAGGTGGAGTTGGCTCAAATTCTCCAGCAACTTTATTATACATCCATTCTATTTTAGGGAAGTTTTCTGGGTCAATTTGTTTTAATTCTTCTATTTTTTTTCTAAACACAGAACGTAATGGCTCTGGGGGATTAAAAGGTACAAATCCACCCATAGTAAAATCTCTTATAATATATTCTACCATTTCTTCACATGTTTGAGGAGCGTTAATTTTATTTATTATATCTTGTGTGAACTGACCCACTCACAGCAGAGCTGATGAGTGGGCTTCTATATATCACGCA
>JAVHOF010000086.1:0-2710 GCA_036169915.1 Candidatus Pacearchaeota archaeon
TAGTTTAGCTATTATTTAAGCTTTTTTGGTCCGAAAATGGGTTAATCACCAAAATCTAATACTGCCGTTCCTACAATGCAAGATAAGATTACAAGTCAATCTGCTTGGGTTTATTCAACTAAAAAGGGAACAATTGTATACGAATATACTGTATTGAAACTTGAGAATATTGCATTGAACTCGGGTTGGAATTTTATGACAATGACTCCAGAAATGGTTGGAAAAAATATTATGGAACTTAAGGGAACTTGTAATATAGAAAAAGCTTTTGGATGGGAGCCAGATAGAAAAGCATGGAATGACTTATTGGATGAACAATTACCAGAAGAAGCTACAGGCGCAGGTTTTATAATCAAAGTTACAAATAGCTGTAGCTTAGAAAATACTGGAAGTAACAGCGATACCTCTCCTCCGCCACTTCCAGACACTATAACTAACCTTCCTCCTGAAACTACTCCAGAAACTAATAATGTAAATTTTCCTCAAACAATCGGAGAATATACTCTCAAATCACAAAATTCAAATGATAAGGCTGAATGTGGTCAGTTGGATGGTAATAATGTCTGTGTTCAGATGAGTAGAATTGAGTATGTTACTTCAGATAACCGAGCGGTTCATGTTTTACCAACAAAAATAACTTCTGGGAAGGATAGTTACATTAATTACATAAAAACACATGCTTCCGAATCAAATGTTGATGGTGTAACTGGGGTTTATAGAGGAGCCGAACCTTGGGAGCTTTATTGGTTTACAAATGATGGCTATGACATGATTGGAACACAAGATTATAGATACATCCCACAACCTGATGGAGGTTCTAATTCACAAACATTAAATGGAACAACAACAAGTTCAGTAGCTAAATGGTTGTTAGATAAATATCCGCCTATAGTAAATTAAAATGATAAAACAAAAAAGAGGGATGAGTGCATGGGTTTGGATTTTGATAATCCTAATCTTGCTGGGTATTGGAATTGGAGTCTATTTTTGGTTAACCAATGGTGGAGGAGGCATTCCTCAGCCACCTGCATTACCAAACTAAATATTTTTATAGTTCTAATTGATTAGAATTTTGTTTAATATGAAGACTAAAAAAGGTTCAATTTGGGTTTGGATTTTGATAATCCTTATAGTGATGTTGCTCTTGGGAATCGTTTCTTACTTTTTTATTGTCTATAATGATAATTCGCCAAATAAAGATATTAATTCTAACAATGGAAGTGATAGCATCTTAAATAAGATTAAAAATCAAGTATCGGGCAGCAACATTGGAAAAGATACTATTCCTAATCCTCCGAAACTTCCAGACTAAAAATAATTTTTTTAAAATTTTATTGCTATCTCAACTTTCTTCTGTATTTTTATTAATAATATTTTATTTCTTATAACTAAAAAATTACAAATACCGACGGGAAACCTTTAAATTCTAGCTTCTTTTTATTATATTATGATACATGTTAAAAAACAACAAGTGAAGAAGAAAGAGGTTGATCGGTTGTTTAGTTCTTTTAAGAAAGAGGGATTACTGGAAGACAGAGCGGAGTATGATGAAGAAGACTTAAAATCAGCATATCCTCAATTGAACGAAAAAGGTGTTAAGTTATTATTTTTGAAGCTACAACGCTGGAAATATTCTAAAACAAAAAACAAGAAAATAGCTCTGAGCCATAAAAACATATCCTAAGGTTAAGCCTTTCTCCTTAGGATTTTATTCTTAAGTAGAGCATAAAATGCCTTCAATTTAAGCCAATAAAGGACTTATAGGGAAGAATAATCTGTCCACTAATGGTTTATTATGGGGGCAATTTAACTCGACTAATCGCTTCTTTTAGAACATAGAAATAAGCTTAAATACTTAGAATTTTTAGGTAGTTTTATACACTGAAAAAATTTTGGGACACTTTGTTCCGCTATATTTATAAATTAGAGGTGTTTAATAAATATGAAAATGGAAAAGAAAAGAGGTATGAAAGAATTATTGAAAAATAATTTTATTTCTTTAATCTTTCTTATTATTTTAATTTCTCTTGGCGTTGTTCTTGCAGGAGATATTATTGTTAAAGAAGGTAATATTGGTGTTAGTGGAACAGGAAACTTCTCAGGAACTATTTATATTAATAATGCTACTGATGTTTCTTCTCTTGGAGCAAGTGTTTGGCAGAATGGAACATGGGTTCAGTTGAAATCTGGAATGACTCAAAGGATTAATATTTCAAATAAACTTTTTATTAATTCTACAAATATTGGAGTAGGAATATCAAATCCTATTAAAGCTTTAGATTTGAGCGGAGTATATGGAATAGATAGTGTAAATGTTGTAAGTGCATTACATCCCTGGAATATCTTATGGTCAAGAGATCCATCTGGAGGATTGCAAATTTATGATAGTATAGGGTATAATCCAAGAGTTACTTTCTTAGATGGGGGCAATGTTGGGATAGGAACAACCAGTCCATCAAATAAATTAGATGTAGCTGGAAATGTATCAATAAGCCAGTTATTAAAATTATCTTCAATAACTTTACCTTCTTGCAGTGCATCTATTGATGGAACAATTGGCAGAAATTCAACTGGAATATATTATTGCAATTCTACAAATTGGAGACAGATTAGTTTTGTGAATTAAAAGATTAGGTATTTATAAAAACTATTTATATCTTATCTAATTTTCCATTAACTTCTTCAGAAGGATTCATTCTTCTGGAATATC
>JAVHOF010000087.1:0-43809 GCA_036169915.1 Candidatus Pacearchaeota archaeon
GATATCAACCAGAATTGTCTCTTCATCAAAGGAAATTATGTCCGTATTTATTTTTGAGAAATATGGAATGCCTTTATGTGTAACTCCTTTTTTATCGTCGAATGAAATTGAGTCGCCTCCATTTTTAAAAGCGAGAACTGTGTTTTCTTGACTAATAACCAACAACTCCAATTTTCTTGATTCATCCGCCAGATTCATCCGAGCCTCTGTTTCCAAGGTATTGCGGCCATTGGTTCTTTTGGTATCAATTACCGATTTTTCTGAAATCAGGTCATCAAGTTTTTTTTGTTCCTTTATTACAACAGCATTTTTTGCCTTCACCATCGCCTCACGAAGTTCTGAAAAATCATCAGGAGTCAACTTGCTCAGAAATTCATGCGCGAGTTCTTCGTGTGATTTTTTCACATCACCGCCAGTGTCAAAATGCCTGATGAATTTTATTTGTGGATCAATCATGATGTTTTTTTACGTTTTCAAAGTTTTGCACTATATTTGTAGTGTGTTTGATTGATTGAGTAACCTCAGCGGAATGGGACTGCTGCTTGCTCTACCAATCAAACGTTTTATTTTCCACACTACCACCATCTTTCTTTTTTTCAAAATTTTATGGTAACTACATTTGTGTGCTTGATTAGTTTTGTAACGTCGGCGCAATTGGAGCGCCGTTTACTTAACCAATCAAGCATTTTTTTCATACGCCAAAGATCATTTTCAATACTGGGTTTCCTGTTATGCCATGGTTAGAATTAATGCTTCCTCCCTTTTCAAAATACTGATCCATTAATTTTGCGGTTGGCCTGATCCATACTTCATTCGAATCAATTGGGTTTTCTGAAACTCTTATAAAATGATTGTCGATGGCCTGTTGGATTCCCTCCATGCGAGCTTCGTGCTTTGGATTATCCTTAAGAAAAGTCTTGCGTTGAATCTTTCCGTCTTTCATGTATTGGACAAAATCCTTACTGTGTCCTGTTAATTCTGAAATATCACAGCCATTCTCCATCTTATCAATTTTTTCAGTCAACATCTTTACCTCAAAATTTGCTGAATTCAAATCGGCATTGCTCTTTGCATTTCTTACGCGAAGTCTTGCATCCGATAATTCCTTTTTCAATTCTGACATGATCAAATCAGCAATTCCGCCACCGGTTTCCATTTTATCTTCTGAAACCAACTTCCATTCGCCTTGTTTGATATATTTGTCAACCTTTTCTTTCCCAAAAGGATGATATCCACCAGTTCCACCAAAATTAGTAAACCAATACTCATCACCTTTTATTTCGCGAAGAAACAACCCTTTCCCAACAGCATTCAAAACTTTATCTCCAACATTTAATCCATTGAATGAATCAAGTCTTTTCCAGTCAACTCCTCCTCCTGTTTCCATTTTATTTGATAATTTTAAAACAAGTTTATCAGAAACTTCTCGTGGTAATTTTGTTTTATATCCAGATGCCTGAATATAAACTGTGGCCGTTGGATATTTTGAATAATCTTCAATGAATTTATCTGTGTCGGCTTCCCCATATGAAAAACTTACGTTTTCAGAAAGTGTGTCCGATTGGTTTTTAAGCAGAATCGGCTTATTGAATCTTGGAAGAAAATATTCCGTAACCTTCTCCAGAAATTTTCCCCATGTTTCACCTTTAAACAAGGCGCCTGTAACTTTTTTATCCAATATTTCTCCGCCACGTTCCATTTTATTTTCAGAAAGCCATTTGTCTAATCCCAGTTTTACTTTTTCATACATCTTCCTATATTTTCCTCCTTTATCATCCCTTGAATTGAATTTATGAAAATATTCTTCACCTTCTTTGCTTATTCCATAACCATAATTACCAACAATAGATTCCGCCATTGCCAATCTATATTTCTCTCCATTAAATTCAAAATCTATATCACCGGTATTTTCCCCTCTTTTTGTAATGTGGTATCCTATTATTTTGATATTGCCGACTGCGCCTCCTTGCTCCATTTTATCGGAAAACACACCCGCTCCGTCCAAATAATATACCAAGTATTCTTCCGGCGTCACATTGAACTTATCGGCGCCTTCGTCAATCAATTGTATTATTTCTTCAGCCGATTCCCCTTGTGCAAAATATGGATTGTTGTGTGGATGGTTTACGGCAACATAAGGCAATCCCCTGTTGATTTCCACAAGAGGCGCCATTCCTTTTTTATCTTCCACATTATAATATTCTTTCTTGATTTTTTTAAATGTTCCAAGAATATTTGATTTTATTTCTCCGCCAGTTGCCATTTTGGTTGTATTATTAAATTTTTCAAATTCAATTGCATTCAATTGCCATATGGTTCTGAAAGCAATGTCCTGTTTGTTGTAAGTGTTTGTTTCCTTCAATAAATTTCCATCCTTATCATAAACCCTTATGTGGAAATCAGGGCTGTAATGATTTTCTGTTGTGGCTGATTTTCTTTTTTCATCCTTCACATCAACTTTGTATTCGTCAATGAGAAATGTTTTTTCTCGGCCAATTGGATCAGAAAAGTCCGTCTTGAAATATTCAATCATGTTGATTCCAAAATCGTGATTATCGTGGTATTTGGCAGCATATTCATTCTTCTCGGGGTTGCTGATTTTATCCTTCATGTCCGGGAGATGCTTGAAGAAAAATTCCTTTTCAACATATTCAGAAACCAATCTTCCCCTTTTTGAATCGACCTCAATGTTGATTTGTCCCGATGGCAGATTTTCAATGTTAAGAATTCCGGCTTTGTCCTTTAAATTCTTATTAACCTTGTTTCTGATTGCAACAGCTTCCTTGAAATTATTTTCAGTTGACATGAATTCCAAACTGTTTCCAATGCCCGACAATGTTTTTGCACAATCCATTCCAACACGCGCCTCTTTCCCTTCAGCGGATTCTATGACAGCTACGTTTGCAATCAGCTTTCCGCAGTTGTCACATATCTGTGGATTTTCCATGATGCCACCGGTGTAATATGCATCGGTGATTTTATAAGTTGTGTTGATCGGAAGATTTCTCCGTACAACTTTTTTTATTTTTTTTTCGTCGCTCATACTCCAAAAATTGTTTTAAGAATTGCGTTTCCGAAAAATTCATTTGAGGTTGATTCAATACCCCCGCCTTTTCCAAATGCTTTATTGTAAAAGCCCTTGATTCTCATTTGATGTGGCTCCTGATACATTATTATCTTGTTTCCAGATTCATCATAATGCCCGAAATTAATATGCCATTGTGGTTTAAATGCCGTCCATGGCTTTTCCTTTATTCCAAAAACCCTGCCCAGCGTATTTCCTTGTGACACTAATTTGCCGATGCGCACCAATTCTTCTTGCGGAATTTCATCATCAAAATTCTTTTCCAACTCATACGGCGGATGATACCCTTTTGTCCTGCCTTCAGATATCTGCTCTCCAACTTTCATAAATAGCGAGGCGTCACTTATGGCGCGATTAATATCATCATAGTCGAATTTACGTTTGTTATCCCGATATATTTTTGACCATTTTTTTGCGATGGAAGAAAGTTTTGGGCTCAATGTGGTATAATCTCCCTGAGAAAGGTGAATCAAATACTGAAGTTGCCCTGCCTTCGAATATTGCCTTGGCTCATATGCATTAAGATTCATTGATTGATATGTTATCTGCCTTTTTTCATTGGCCGTCAATGAATCCATATCAAAATTTTCCAAGTCTTCCTTGAGGCTTGTTTTTGGAATGATTGCCCCGCCTTGTTCCATTATGCTTTCCGGAAATACATAAAGCCTTATGTATGAAATATCCTGCATTGCCCTTATAAATCTGCTTATGCGCTCAATGCCAACATTTTCAAGTCCAAAAATATTTTCTTTGTCAAACACTTCTGCACGATTGATGAAAATTGTTATCCATTTTTCTTCGAAAGATTGCTGGCCTAAATGTTTTTTTGAAGTGATTGACTTAATTATCCATTCCGATATTTGTTCAAAATAATAATCAAGGTTTTTTTCTATATCCTTCTCGGCTTGATATTCAATGACATAAAAATAATCATATTCGTCTTTTGTCGGAGTGGTAATAAAGAATGACATTTGTCCATTGGTATATGCCGTGCAGAATATGGTAATTCCCCCTTTTGACAACTTGTACATCTTTCCACTTTTCCATTCCTTGTTGAAATCTTTTCCCTTTGAGATCGGAAAGATGCAATGATGGTATATTGTGGAAACAAATTTTGACAGATGATCAATATCAACAATCCGCATTTCCTCGTGATCAAGCAGGTGGTAATATTTCTGTTCGTCGATAGGAATTATTTCATTGTTTTTCATACTCCAAGTATTAGTCTGAGAATTGGATTTCCATAAACACCGCATTGCGCAACTTCGTTCACATTAACAACAACTGCCCCACCTGAATTATATCCCGGCATTTGTGAAATGCTTATCGGAACCATCAGTCCAGCCGACTCAATGATTATCCTTGCTTCAGCCGGTGACATTCTTCCAGCTGCTATCGCCTCGTTGTATTTGGATGCAAGCATTGCCTGCTCAACTGCAATCTTATGTTCGTTTGGCGCAGCAGCTTCCTGCGTTGCATCCCATTTTTCATTCAATTTATGGCGCTGGAACATCAGGTATTCGCGAACGGTCATCATCCATGGTTCCGTTTTGGGATTGCCCATCAAGTCATTTCCAGCTATTGATCCGCCATACCTGAACTCTGTTGGTGTGCCATCGGGATTTGTTGCGATGGGAACACCATTTCCACCTTGGGTGTTTATCTGGCTTAGCACCTGTGCATTGGTGCCGGTGTATGTGTGGATTTCCGGATCGGCAACATTCGTCTTGTTGATGATCACCTCTTTCCCTTCGAGAAGAACGGGTTTGTTATTGTCGGTTACAACAACCGCCTGAATTCCACCGGATGGTGCGCTATGGGCATCGCCCTTCAGCATCCCGCCCTGTTTTCCGTCACTGGTTTGTGTTGTTGCCAGTGTTGGTTCTGTATTCGCCATGGGGTTAAAATTTTATTTTTTTTTCTTGGTTATATTAAAATACAACTTTCAATTTACGGTGCAACGGCATAGGTTATCATTGTTGCTTTAAGAATGTTGCTTTTGGAGAATATCCCGACCGCAATGAAAACAACGCCGATGCCGATCATTATTCCGGAAAGCGCCTTTCCCGGCAATGACGCCTCGAAGTGTTTCAACTCATCGACAAAAGAAGACATTGTGAAATGGGGTTAATTTCAGGGGAGAAAAGTACGAAAAAATATCCTGATGGGCAAATGGTGTTTTCTCAGTGGCAAAAATCATTGAAAAGCCTGAAAAGTCCATATGCAATATATCCAAACATGCCCAACAGCAACAGAATCTTGAACCACTGGTCTTTTGGCGGTTCCGGTGGCTTTGGAAGATGTTTCTTTTTTTGTAGAAACAGGCGATTTCTCAATCTCATTTTTTTTGTTTTTATTCGCGTGTGTGTGCACGATTTTACCTCCAAAAATTTTACTGTGCAATTTTATTTTTCAACTTATGAATGTTTTTATTCACAGGAAGGAAAATCACATTCGTTTTCCGGCTGATTTTGTGGTTTTGAAACTTTTTTAAACATGCCCTTAAAAATAACGCATTAGGCGTTTTTTTTCATCAAAAGGGTGCTTGGAGGGGTAGGATGCCATAAATGGGGTAGGATTCGTCTCAGGCGATAAAAATGCGTTTTTGAAATTTCTGGAATTTTATTTTGAAATTTTGTAATAATTATTGTTTTTTGAAAAATAATAAATCAGAAGTTAGAAGTTAGAGTTATAGCCATATAAGGTAGTAGCAAAATTGTTTTGTACTTATAAAGTAAAATATTGAAAATCAAATGATTGATATTTTATTGTCAAAATGTCATGTTTTTTAAAATGACTTTTCCGCCAGAAAAAATATTTTTTGAAAAATAATGGTGCAGCAAATAGTCTGGCAAAATAGTACTTATGTACTTATATATGATAATAAATATAATAAGTATAATTTTGGTGCTATATTGTAAATAGTAAAATTGTTTTACATTTACGATTGTTTTATAAGTACAAGTACAAAACAACGACAATTTGGAAAAAATAAACAAAAACAGGATCGAGCTTGATATTTCATTTATCATGCACGACATCAAAATCAATGAACTTTCCGCTTCAACTTATGGGATTTTCATCAGAATACTGTGTTTTATGCACAATGAGAATAATTATGGAAAAATATTATTGCTTGAAAAACACCGGGAAAGCAAGAAAAAAGACAAGAACATTGCAATAATGCTCGTGAAACACTTGCCATATTCACAGGTGGAATTATGTTCCGCCATTGAGGAATTGGTGCAATCGGAAGTATTGTTCTATGATGGGGAAAATCTCTGCTGCCAGAAAATGATTGATGATTTTGAGAAATATATCATCAGAAAAAATAAAGGCCGCACATCAATTCCAATTTATGAATTTGACTTGAGTGGCAAATTGATAAATACATATTCATCATTGAGCGTTTGTTCCGACAATAACAATACTATTCCACAATCAATAAATAACGCAATTATAAGTGGACAATGCTTCAGGAAGAAAAGTTATTTTTCAAGAGACGGAAATTTCATTATTCCTAAAAGAAAGGAAAGGGGATCAAGTAATTTCGTTTATGAATTTGATTTGAAATTAAATCCGACAGAAAATTATGGATCGACTGAAAGTGCCGCAGTAGCCCACAAGACCACAATAAAAAATATCTATGCGGCAATCAGGACAAGAAAATGTTTTGATGGCAAGTGTTATTTTTCGAGAAACGGAACTTGGTAATGATAATCAAAGGATAATTTCTACTCTTTTGTTGGATAACCGAAAATGACATTTCTGATATCAGAGGTTACATTATTTGTAACTTCAGCAACGAAAACAAACTCTGGACGCGATGGAAACTGTCCGAGTTTTTTCAACCTCTTTTTCTTTTTTCTCGGATAACGGATTTTGAAGTGTGTGATTTTAGTGAGCGGCATTTCTTTTTGTTTTGAATTACGATCAGTCAACAATTTTCCAATCATGCCCAATTGCATCTTTTCCGTATCCGGTTTCGATCAATTGAATTACAACCTCAAAAGGAATAACGATTTGATCAGACGGCTTACACCCGTAACGAATGGCTTCAGGAAATTCAATGCGATGATTATTCCCCCATGGAATTTTGGCAGCTTGAACATTAATAATCTTCACAGCAGGAAGCTGCATTAATGGTTGCGCAACCTTCTTGCCGATTAATTTCTCCCAATAATCAAGGAATTTTTGTTCTTCGGTAAACATCGGATAACCGAATGGATGATCATTTTTCTTTTTCATGATTTTAGTATTCGATAATATCCTTTGCCTTAATATCAAGACAATTGCAAATTCGTTCCAGTAACAATGGATATGCTTTTTTTGTAAGTGTACACTGCAATGCTTTTTTCCCTTCACAGATCATGCGTAAAGTCTTGTTGTTTGCCGGTGGATAACCTTTTGCCACCATTAATGTGTTCAATGCATAGCTGGTCAACCCGCGTTCATCAAGAATTTTTTCCAGTTTTGTTTTTGTTGGTTCCATAAATGATAAGGATTATTTTTTGTCTAAATTATGTAGCGATTCAATTCTTTGCAGATAATCATAATCAGGATCAATGTATCCCAAAAACACTTTTTCAAGTTCTTCGCATTCATATTTAGATAATTCACTTTCGAATATTCCAGAACCCTTTAGGCGAATTGTTTAGTTGGTTCGAGCAGGCCTTTTTAAATCGTTCAATCGCATCTTGTTTTTTCATGTGCTAATAGGTTATTCCTTCATATGTATTTGGCTTGTCATTTTTTTTCTCTTCAATGATTTCAACAATAGGCTCGACTGCAACATTTGTTTCAGGAACTACAATTGGTTCAACAACCGGTTCATCCTGTAACTGTAGTTTCTTCGGTACCTGACTTCCGGTTAATTCAGGAAGCACTGGTGCAACCGGCGCAGAAATGATTTCCATGAACTTTCGTGCACGTTCAAAATAAGTGTGGTTTGCCTTTGCCCTTTTGTGTCCGGCTTCCGCAATTGCAAACGCCTCTTCTGGGTGCGATAGGTAATAATGGCACTTTCTCAACAAGTCCTCTTCACCATTATATTCGATGATTTCCGCCCCTATTTCAAAAAGCGTTGCAAGCCCATTCGTGAAGTTGGTAAGCAACAGGGTTCCGCATCCGCATGTTTCGAAAGTGCGGTAGTTGATATCCTTGTTTATATTGAAATTGAAGTGTATCAGATAGGAATTAACCGCCCTTACCATATCATCCCCGATAACGAAAATGTCTTTCCTTATCCCGAACTTTTCTCCAAGCAATGCTACAGCCGCATCCCGGATTCCATGGCCTTCACTTCCACAGAAACCAAGTCCAAAATCCTTATGTATCGATTCGATCGGGAACATGAGACTGTCATCATATGCATTTGGAAACCATTCAGACTTAACCTTCATTTCATGAAAGGCGCCAACACAATCGATGTTGCTGTTTAGCACAACCTGTATTCCATGGTCGGTGACAAATTTCTTGTGCTTGTCCAGAACCATGTGTCCGTCGATTGACCAGAACACCTTTAATATATCCGATGGAATTGTATCGAACTTCGGAATCCAATCCATTTCGTAATTTTCAAGAACAAGGATTGTTGAATAATCCTTAACCATTTCCGCGAATGGGGTGTTGTAAGTTTCGAAACCTTTTCCCCAGATTCCACATGGGATGTTTAGTTTATCGAATGCACGTTTCATGCAAAGGCATTCGCGATAGTTCCAATTCTTTTCGTGATGGCCGGCGGCCTGAATGATAAGTATTCCTTTTTCCATTAGTGATTTGTAATGATGTATTTGTTAATCCTGAATTATTTTGTTGAGACGTGATCTTTCAATGTGCTTCCATGGCCGCGTTCTGAAACCCAATCTCTTGTTTTATGTCGCCAACGACCATCTTCAAATGAATAGTCGGATATTCTTTCAAGTCCAACTACACCATGCGCGTATGCGTGATCTCCTAATTTTTCACCGGATTTCTCGTTTTGAATTGTTTCAAAGACTCCGTAAAACCTATGACCCATTTTTTTCCGATTATATTTTGGTGCCCACCTTGATCCGCCATAAGCATAGTGCTTATCCCATAATTCCAAAACATAATTATGGTCTTGTGACGGAGCAACCTTGGTGACGCAATTTGGAGCAACTCGATATAGTGTTCTGTTTCCTTGATCCTCCATCATGTAGCATTCAAATATAGCTAGGAAAGGAATAGTCCATTTTGGTTTTGATTGCATATGCGCTAAATCCATGTATGAATCGCGCCATCTACTTGCTTCTTCTTCATCCCAAATACGTGACGGCATGCCAGCACTTACATATACACTGTGCAGTTCTTCTGAAATATTCCCCATTGACAAGTGTATTTATTAGCGTGATTTTTTAAAATGCCTGTAACAAAATGTATCGACAACCTTACTGGGTTTATATGGCACCACTTTTCCCCAATCCCTTTGAGCGGTCTTATCCAATAATAATTCTTCCTCTTCCGTATAAGGGGAAGCCAGAACCTCAACCTTGATCATGTATGACCCTTCTTTGTCATTGAAATCATAAGGTGTTGTTTGGTAACATTCACCTTTCGTCCTTATATGGGCAGCTTCTTCAGAAATTTCTTCCATCGGTTGGATTTTTAGAATTCGTATCGCTCTTCAGTTGCTTCGATTATCTCACCAATAATAGGTTCTGACCTATTCCACTTGCCATCAACACAACTGTAAATGATCTTGTAGATTCTTCTTTCATAAACTCCCCAACTGTTACACAGTTTTGCTTGTTGCTTATAAATAAGCTCAACGCTGTCCGCATTGACAATGGTTCCCAGCCATGAGCTCTTTCGGCTCTTTTGTTTTCAATTGATCCAGTGCCATATTATAGCTAACAACCAACATGCCCAAGGCATTAACTGTTGTTGGAATGTAATCCGCTGGGAATATCCTGTCGTGTGATGATGGCTCGATTTGCATGGTAAATGATTTTGGTTTAGTGTGTATTGATAAATATAGTTGTTACCTATGATAAGTTGTGTTTTTGGCTAATCATAATATGTATTAATAAATATACTGCTTGAGAAGGGTAAGGTCTGCCGCCCCAGCTCCAGCATCAAAGGAGCGATGTAGATTAGCCTCGATGTATTGTCCGGACTTAAGCATAGTAGGTTCAATGTGCCAATCACTTCTATCGATCCATTGCGTGTAGGTATTTATTCTTCGGTCGCGATAAATCACTTCATCTGGACTAAGGTTTTTATGGATCAGTGCACGGATAAGCGACTCATCCGAGAACTGTGTTTTGGGATTCATGACATTTTCCTTTTCATCAAAAGTGTTCATTATCCATGACTGGAATAATTCATAGTAACTTATCCCTTTTGGATTGAACAGCTTTTTGAAAACATCACCGCTAGCCGTGGTTGAACTTGCAGGAACCTTTCCATCGTGTGGCGTTCCGCGATAAACGTCAGCCCCGACAGTAAGCAATTTTCCCGGAACATAATCCTTCATCAAGTCAATCCAATATTGTGACTGAAGCGGAATGGTGTCAATGTCATGGATCAATGAAATCTTATCCCCCTGTTCCGATGCCAGAATCCAACGGAGCATCTTTGCCGCGTTTGCCGAAGGAACGCCCGGAACTTCCGGATACAAGACAACTTCATCGGCATAGCTTTCGAAGTTTTTCCTGTCTGTTCCATCCGTTAGGAAAGCCAATTTGATCTTCACTCCCGGGAAGAATTTTCTCCAAGCCATTGAGACCAATGGAAGGTGATTGTAATAAGCGGGATCGTCGTTAACGGAAAGGATCACGTTATCGAATAGTTTCAGTGCAGCTGCGTTGCTCATGATTTTTATTTTTTTTAGTTGATTTGTTTTTTAATGCAATCCCGCTAATATGCCTTCTGCAAATCCACAACTCCAATGATCACCACGATGCCGGAATTTGCTTGGCCATGTTTCACAGCCCTTGATATTGAATCCACTTATTTTTGGATCGTAAAACCTGTTTGCCAAGGCAAAAGATTTTCCTTCACTGAAACCCTGATTCCACATTTCCATTTGTTACTTTTTCTTTTTGATTTTTGTTTCCTTGACTGAAATCTCGTATTCAAATTCACCCAAGCGTACCATTTGCTTTTTGTTTTTCCAACAGGTAACAACTGCATGAATGAAATCATTATGGATGTCTTTTTTTTCTTTCCAAAGCATCGGGTTCTTCTTGTCCATTATTCCAACAGCAGCTTTTTCTTCCAACGCAGTTATTCCCAATCTCAAATCATTAAGTTCAACTTTCATTTGTCACTATGTATTGATGAATACTCTTCTTTTAATCTTGCTTCAAGTTCAAACATTGGTTTCCATAATGGATTATCAATGATTTCCGATCGCGGATGCTTATCCCAAATATCATGTTCTTCTTGAGTGAGCAAAACAATATTATCGGGATTTAGCATGAATTCCGGGTATTGGTTTTGCGCCTTACTCAGTACATGCGCGAAGAACCATGAATAGGCGTCATCTCCAAGTTTCTTATTGCTGATGAAGGAAACGTGCTTTCTTGTTTTCCAAATCTTTTCAAAAACTTCTTTTTGTCCAGTCGCCTTTGGCTTGAAGGTGTATTGCTTTGGCTTTATTCCCCGATCCAATTTTTCCTGTGCAAGCCTTTTGTTATTACACGTGTAACACCATGCGCCCGAGCTGGACAAGACCTTGGCAATTACCAAACCGGTTCTATTGCAGTTTGGCTGATCACAGGTTCCTTGGCGTAGTGGATTCATTTGAGCAATTCTGAATTATCAAATATATTCCCAACAACCTCACAATCGGTTGCCTCAAATGCTTCTCCAAACCAATGGCTGAAACCCCATCCATCCCTTTCAATGCAGAATGAAGCAAATCTTTTACTCCAAGTTATCACCATTAATTTGTCGGTTCCAGTTCTTACAATATCGCCTTCGTAAATTTCTGTTCCGTTCTTATCGAGCATTCCAGTGAACTGTCCAACGGATTCTCGTATTGCAGTGGTTTCAGAAAAATCACCCTTGTATTTCTCGTCTTGCTCGATAATTATAGGCGGCTCTTTTTGAGATAACAAGTCACCATAAATCCATTGCCCAGTCAATTCACTTTTTGCGCGAAACTTAATTGGCCTTGTCATAACGCTCTTTTTAAGATCAGGTCTGATCCCTCTGTTATTTTTTTAAAAAACGACTCGTTCGGATATTTTTCAATGCAATTTTTTAAAAACAAATCAAATTTATGCCCCTCGCTATATGTATGGGATGTCACATATTCCACTTTTTCATTTTTATACAAAAGCGTAATGTCGGTGTATAGCATGCATGATGCCCAATGAATTTCAAAATCACCCCCATTCAATGTTCCTATTGTAATGTCATCGTTGAAAGTCCAATCTTTTACCCTAATCCCATTTTCGATTTTTGATCTCGCCCATTGGATTTTTGTTTTGAATCCCAATCGATTAAGATAGTCTATTGTTTTCATTGAAAAATTATTTGGTAATTAAGTATTTTTACCGCGAAATTTAATTTCCCTTGTTTTCATAGTGTATCAAATTCCTTTTGCAGTTCAGCAATCCGAACATCAAATTGATTGATGATAAATGCAGCATCTTCCTTGTATCGTTTGTCAAACCTGATATTGCCGCCACCTATTTTAAAGACATTGCCTTCTCCGGCAAAATTGATGGAAACAGAAACATCGAAAAAACTTTTTTCGAAACACTCTGCAAAATATTTCTTCGCCCGTTTCAGATTATCCATCCTGTCCGTAAGTTCTTGGCCTTTCTTGAAATGATCTGCGTTCATGAGTTATTGTTTTTTATAAATTATAAAATCCTCAAAGGTTGTTCCTTTTGTCTTTTTCGATTTGATGATGTCACCCGCAACAAAATCCCCGATTCTGGAAACCTGTTCAAATTCGTGCTCGTCTTCCCTTACACCAAATACGAATACGCAATCGGGTGAACATATTTTTTCGAGGCTGTATTTCCTGAACGCTTCCTCTATCGACCAGTGAAACCCAATTGAATGGAACGAGTAAACAAGATCAATGTCCCTGAGTTTTTTTATTTCGTTCCCGGACAGGTCAATGATATTTACATTTTCCAGATTATTGTTTGCACAGAATTCCCTTGTAATATCCAAGCTGTTGTATGGAATGGAATCGGCATTGTGATGCATTCCACAGGATTCACAATCCTCATTTACGCCAGTCCATTGCACCTTGTTGAAATCCGCCAGATAAAATGTGCCGGTTAAATCGAAAACATTCCTGAAGGCCACACTGCTCCGTCCCATGCCACATCCCAAGTCAAGAATCTTCCTGTACTTTTTGGGATTTTGAAATACATAGTCCTTAAGGCACTCCACTTCGTCAAAGCTACAGGTGTAACCCGTTTCCTCATGGCCATCCAATTGCAACAGCCGCAATTGTTTCATCAATCCCGGATCAGAGGAATCGTAATTGAATTTGAAATCGTTGATGTTGGTTGGCATTATCTGTTCGGGATTGTTTTCATGTACATCTTTTTCAACCGCAAAAGCACATCTTTCGAATTATGCCCATCGAATGCGGGAACCTTTGGGTATGTTTTTAAAAAAGAAGTGTCTTTCCATAGCTTGATCGGAAGGTGAAAGGTAACCTGTTCTCCCGGTTCGGTGTCGAGCCCAGCGACAAACCAACCTTTTGGGCAAGACTTTCCATCGAAATGTTTTTTTGATCTCCACGCATGCGGCGGATTGCCGGAATGCCTTGCGCCAAGATTTGCCACCTTGCAAAGAATCAGGAAGAGCGATGTGCGCTGTTCGTACAATTCATCGAACATGTGATAGCCATCAGAGATTTTTCCCGTTCTGGTTTTTGATCGACTGATGAGATCATTGATTTGTTGAACCTTGTTCATTGAAAATATGGTTTTTTAATTCTTCTTTTGTCTTGAATATTGAGTTTTCCGCAAAACTCTGCCCCTTGTAACTTTTGAAATTGTAACTGATCTGGATATTTGGAATTCCACCAATTGTCAGTTTAATGAATTCAATATTATCTTCCACTGGCTTGCTTCCAAGCATAAGCCACCGAACATCTCCAATATCATGCTTGGTCTTGACTTCCATTGATTTTGTTTTTTGGATAAAAAGTGATTTTTACTTTTTTAACTGGCTTGTTGAGAACTGGCGTTTCGAACTTCCATCCGCATTCAGCGCATTTGTAGAAAATGTATTTTGGGATCAACTTTATTTTTGTTGTTCCACCCATCTTGAACTCCATGGGTTGTTCGAGAATCGGAGGTTCGATGAATTCGCAATCATCAAGATCAATGCGCGAATCATCGGTAATGAATTCTGTTTTTCCGCAAAGCCCACATGTGACTGGATTATTGTTTCCATTTAAAATCCTGAAATGATCCATCAATGATTGCCGTTGTTACAGTGTGTATTCCTAAATCCTTTTCAAAAAAATCAAAACATCAAATAAATAATAAGCTCGCCTTTCAAGTAATCGTTTCGTATAATCTTCTTTGTGCAAATCAACGGTGCTAAAATAGAATTAATTTCCCAGACATTGGTATATCGAAGGCCTTTATTTTTCATTGGCTTATCACCATTATATAGGAAGGTGACCGCCACACCCTTGTTTGCAATGGAAAGCATGTGTGATAATTTTCGCCTTACATCAGACTTCCAGAACAGCCGTGTATTGTTGAATACACCTCTCGAAACAACCCAATCCCATTTGCCATTGTGCATGTGGTCGATGTTTGCTTCGAAGAAATCATTGTCTGGGTAACGTTTTTCAGCGATGTTGATCCATTGCGGATCGGCATCCATTCCCGTGTAGTTTATGTTTTCATAATCCATCCAGAATAACCGGGCAAGCATATCTCCGGTTCCACATTGCACATCAAGCACGGACTCCCCATTTTCAATTCCAATTTCGGATATGGCACGAAAGGAAATGCGCTGTCTGTTGAATTCGGTTATCGGTTTTTTGTTCATTATGGCAAGTCCGGGTTTTGTGGTTCATCAATTACAGGCTCATCAAAATCAATGTCATCGCGATCAGGGAAGCCGCCTGTAGCTTGCTCATGAGGCGCTGGGGTTAATTCAACAGTTTTCTTTTTCCTCTTGAATAATTTCTTGATTTTCCAGCAAAGGAGAAACGGCATTATAATAGGGATCATCACCAATATTCCAAGTATGCACAATCCCAAAACAATAGGATATTTTTTTAAAGGAGACAGCACATATACCTTCCAAACCACCTTTGCATGAATAAAGGATTGGTAACTCTCTTTCTTCATTGTAACTACAGTCCACCATACAAGCAATGCCATTAGTGGATAGGAAAGAATTAAATAAGAAAGTAGGATTGTGTTCATTGATTTTAGTTTTAATTTTTGGTTAGGCGCTGTTTCAATATTTCCAATATCGGGGTGTAATCCTGATTCTCCTGAAATTCTACAGGTAACCCAATGTTCGTGAACTTCTGCAAGTCCAGATAATGTCTTCCACTGCTCCCGGACAAATAAGAATCTGCCTTATAGTACATCAGTATATTTATCAATCTGTCAGTTGACTTCAATATGCTTGGGTAATCATAATCAATGATTGTCTTTATTCCAAGCAACGAAACTATTTCAACGATGATTGCGCTGTTTGTTGTTTCGAGATCACCTTTGCCATCTGTGATTATTTTATCAAACAGTGAAAGTTCTTTTGCATACTGCGGCAAATTCAATTTTATTTTCTTCCAATCTTCCTCGTAGTGCAAGTATTTCTTTTTGCTGATCGGCTCCAATCCGCGGTTGACAGTCATTGTTGCCCAGCCTCCATTTATCCCATTATTGATCTTGAACCTGTTTTGATAATTGTTCTTTTCGAATTGGCAATGGCGCATGATAATGAATTTGTCACACTGCTCGATCTTCTGGAAGTATGCGTAAGTTGGGAAAAAATTAGGTTGGTGTATTGCAATTTTTTGCACAAAATATATTTTAAAATAATGTTAGTATTGTTCGACGCAGAACGTTTTGATTTCATTAGGAAAGCAGATGTCATTCCAGAAATCCCACTCGTGTTTTTGTTTTTTCTTTTGACGTGAAAGTTTGACATGAAAAAAGGCGCCAACTCCCAAAATTGCTATTGCCGCCCCAACAGTCAGTTGTGTTTTCAATGAAAAAATCCATTGTTTTGCGCCCAACGCCTTCGCCATTTCAAACTGGATTTTCCTGTTTTCAAGAACAGTCGAATCCAGTTCCTTATGCATTTGTTTGTACCAGTCGGTACTTCCGCGCTGTGTCATTGTTGTTGTTGTTTTTGAATTGTTATTTTCTTGAAAATATTACACCAGCCGCCCAAAGAAAAAGAATTCCACAAACAAATTTCCAGTATTCCAAAATCGGATAGTCGAATTTTGAAGCGAGATAATTATATAGGCCATTCAAGATTGCGGCAACCGCCAAAAGTAAAATGAACAGGATGAAAATGGTAAGGCACCCCATTTCGTCATTCTTTTGGTTGCTGTTCTCCATTGGGGTTAGTGTAATTCTGTGTACGTCTCACCGGTTTTCTCTTTTTTGTCAACGACCAAACCAAGACATATCCAATCGCGACAACAACAAGTGGCCAAAGGAATGCTGCGATCACATTCAGGAAGCCATTGCTGCTGCTGGTGATTCCCATTATCAAAATGGAAATTATAACACCTGAAAAATAAATCTCCTGCATGGCTCAGTTGAAAGAATAATCAAATCCGATTATTGAAGTCATTTTCACAGGCTCGCAATGTTTCAAATCGCACTTTTCAATTGCCTCGATTGCCTTTTCGTATTTGAAAACGGATGCACCACAAACACCCAAAAGCAAATGATATTCATTGCCGCCCTTTTCAAAATCGTTGTGCAGAAAATAATCCGGTGAATTCATCGAGCGGACGAAATACGCATTTCCCGTAACAGCGTTAAGGGAAAACGGGATTTCAACAACGTCTGACAACTGGCCTTCCATGGGTGAAAATTACAAAAAATATTCATTGAGTTTATCCACTGTCCATAATCTTGGGTGTAGGTACCATAGCATTCGCTCATGGTTCCATGGTTCATGTTCCATATTTGTCCATCCATCTTCAGTGAAACGATGAATTGTAAAACCGAATTCCCTGCAAATCGACATTGTATTACCATCAAATTTATTGAACGGCGGAACGAAAATCTTGCTTCTTGTAAGTGACGCCCCGGCGATAATCGACATCTCCTGTTCGCGTCTGGAAAGGAACCTGTGATCCACATGGAATAATCCATGGTTGGCTCTAACAACAAAGTTTGGAACCAATTCATCGGAAACCATTCCCATTTTTTCAACAGCAAAGAAATTACGAACATCCGATTGTGCATTGAATATTGATGGGAACGTCCGCTGCCGTTCGGATTTGTTTTCGTTTTCAAGATTGAAAACAAGCGGACTCATTGCATACTGGATTTCCGCATAAGGAAAACGCTCTCTAATGCAGTTGGCCAAGGCGTTGCAGTTTTCCATATCGGTGTTTGTACAGATGTCATCGAATCGGAAAATCTTTTTTTCGCGTGGGTCAATCGTTTCGTGTTTTCTTACGGTGTAATGGTAAAGTGGTTCATCAATGAAATGCATTTTGTGACCGGCATAAACAATCTGTTTCCACATCCCATGATCCTCGATTCCATCAGCATCTTTTGTTTCATTGTATTGGAATGTTTTTGCAACATCGGTTTTGAACATAACCGTGCACCCCGGGATTGGATTCTCATCAATGAGTTTCATGTAAGTCAGGTTATCGACCTTCATTGCAGTATCCAAATCAACCGCATTGTCATTGCCAACCTGAAACATGTTTGTTGCAACGTAATTGCATTCCGGATGATCAAGCATGTATTTCACCTGCTTCTCGATCTTTGTCGGCTCCATCATGTCATCAGCATCAAGCCAACATGCAAGTTCCGTATTGCATGAAGTTACAAGCTGATTTCTTGCCGCGCCGCGCATGATATGGTTTCGGAGTATAATGTGTTTTATTTTTCCAGCGTAATTTGTATTCTGCATTTCAATTACAAACTGCCCCGTTCCATCAGTGCTGCCATCATCCAAAACATTGATGTAGATATTTGGATATGTTTGGTTTGCTGCCGAATCAATTGCACGTTTAATCGTTGCGATTGCATTTCGTGCCGGAATCAGTATTGTTACGCATGGCGCTACCGCCCCATCTGTATTTTCTTCGTTCATTTTTTTGAATATTAATTCGATCGCTTGAAATATAATTCTACAAGCTGACAGATTTTTTGAATCTCGTGTATATCCTTATCAGGTACATTGACTTGAATTGTAGAAGTGGATTTTGTGAATGGGAAGATTTTAAAATCAGTGAACCCTTTTGCAGTGAGTTCTTTCTTGAACCTATCCAGCTTGTAATTATCCACAACTATCCCGGCTTTTTTCATGACCCAACAGTTTCGTTTGTTCCATCCCAGATGAATTCACTCACTGGCAAATGTTTGTTGCAGTGAACACAAAAAGTGGCACCATAGAACTTCGGGTCTCTATTCAACTTTAACATATTGAGAAATTCTTGGTTTATATCCTTTCATTCTACCAGCATTACATGAGTTACATGATGGAACTAAATTAGTCACATCATTGTTGTGTCTATTGTGATCTAAATGGTCGACACATAATTTTTCATGTTCAACTCCATGCCAATCTAATGGTATGCTACACCAAAAACATGGAAGTTTTGACCCATTTACAAAATCATATAATACCTTTCTATGTAAAAGAACTCTACCATTTTTAAATGCTAAGGGATGATTTCTATCTGTTATTAAACGGTATCTTTTTGGGTTTAACGTTTTTAATTCGCCAGTTAAGCTATGACCGTTTTTAGCTCTTTTATAATGCATTTGACAATATCCATGGGCTTTATATTTTTTATCACAACCTTTTACTAAGCAATTTTTCTTTATATGAAATAAATTTATTGAAGGGTCGTCATGAGTTTTAAGTCTAACATAATGCATTTGACATAAACCTCTTGCCTCGTGTTTTTTATTACATCCTTCTATTGAACAAATTTTCATATTAAATAAATATTATGCGCCAACAATTATATTAGTTCCGTCCCAAATAAATTCATTTAATGGAAAATGCTCATTACAATGAACACAAAAAGTAGAACTATAAAACGTATTATCTCTTGCATAGGTTTCAGCAAGTGCTTGTGCCATTTTTGTTAAACCATTGCATCCGCCAACATGATCCTTGCCGTTTTGAAATGCATCAAATTCTTTCTGTCTTAAAAATGTACCAATAGCAGAGTTTTCGCTTTCCGAATATTTTAAAAATCCACCCCATCCATTTTCTTTGGTGTATTCATTTTTTGCAGAATCAGACATATTTTCCAATGCTTCTTCGAGTGATTGAAGCATTCCTTTTCTTTCAATCCTTTTCCCAATATGAATGTAGGAATCACGGAATGGGCGGACAAATCCTTTTGCCCTTTCTTCTTCTGAAAGAACCAGATAGATTTTGTGTTGGCCAACCGAATTGGCTTGGCCTTCTTTTAATTTTGGGTCGGTTGGGTCGGTGGTTAGGCTCATTTTTTTATCTTTTAATTTTTCGATACATAACTTTGCAATTTGCATCAGGCGCCATCATCTTTTGAAAATCCTCGTCCGAAAAAACATTCCCAAAAATAGGAAGACAAGCCTCCTTGATTTCCTCGATGGACTTTGGAACAAACCATTCCCATTCCGGTTTTAATGTTTGGTCAACCTGATAATTATTGCTCCAAGCCAGCTCCTTGCATATCGGACAAAGAATGCTTGCAGGGGTAACTTCTCTTGGTTCACAATCAAGGGTTATTATCCCGTGTAATTTCGCGCAGATATATGTGTTGATGAAACTCATTCTGTTTCTCCCTTGGTGATTGTTGCGACATAAGCAAAGCCTTCGCAATATATTCCGTTAGACAAGACAAAAGTGCGCGAACCCCAGACAATCGCATCAGGCATAATTATGAATGCTGGAATTATTACAGTTGTCACATATCCGCCATCTCTTGTATATAATTTTACTTC
The DNA here is from genome assembly GCA_036169915.1 of Candidatus Pacearchaeota archaeon. Classification (GTDB taxonomy): domain Archaea; phylum Nanobdellota; class Nanobdellia; order Pacearchaeales; family GW2011-AR1; genus ARS1285. The sequence goes on from JAVHOF010000087.1 coordinate 20,206, forward strand.
TTGCATTTTTCAGCTTTTAAAAACATCAACGAACACTTTAACAACTTTTGCTTTTTTGCATTCAACAACAGTGGTGAATTGTTTTAGGTTTCCGCCTTTTTCAGTGCGACCGTTAAATGCCTTTTGCGCATCGACTCTTTTTCTGAACAAAGTTGGTGGTGGAACAGGTGCAAATTTCTTATCGGGTGCAGCAAAGTAGAAATGTTTTTTTTTCTTGCCAGCAAAGGAATTTTTCCCCTTCTGTTGTTATTGCTTCAATTGCGTAGAATTGATTTTGAGTTTTCATGGTTTTGTTTTTGGTGATTGGTTTTAAATTATTGTTTTGTTGCCGTTTGTAAATCGTATTGCGCCTTGGCGATTATCCTGTGCTGTGGGTTCAATGGCGTATCATCAATTGACATTTGTTCTCCTATGAACGAGTAATCATCATTTGGGGGCATCAAAAGCATATTGCTCCTGTAAATGTCGTTCATTACAATCGGATAAATGCTGGTTGTTAAAAACTCTTGATCATTTTGGTATTCCAATTGTAAATCCCATTTTTTCAATAGAGGAATGAACTCAGGGCAAATGCCTTTTCTCATTCCGAACAATCCACCCAAGATCGGTACCGTAAAATGATATGGGTGCGCATGTATCGTATGCATCCCCTTTCCGCTTTCAATCCATTTGTCAACCTCTTTTTTTTCCTGCAACGTTGGCCTGCAATCCGCATCACGGAAAATCGTGTAGTCGTAAGCATTTTCCTCAATTGCATAATATCTCCAGAACAATCCAGCCCATGAATTCGATTCCGGCATATCAACAACATTGCATCCCACCTGAATTAGTTTTTCGCGTATTCCATTCCTGATATCCGAAGCCGCATAAACACGAACATCCCAATCAGGGAATATTTCCCTTGCCTGTTCAGCAAAGCGAACACATCCTATGTTGTAAGTCGGATTGTTACCCCAGAGTGAAAGGGAGATCAGTTTTTTCATTTTCCCATATAATCTTCAGGAGACCTATCACAGTAAACGGCTATTGTCGTTATCCCATCTTTTCCAACAGACATCTCAAAAGTGTTTTTCCCTTTGTCAAATGTAGTTGAAACAAATTTGCGCTCCGCTTTGTCAAAGAATTTAATGTCAAAGATTTCAGGATATCCAACAGCGATGAATTTTTCACATAGGTTATCATAATTCAAATTACCGGTCTGCATTGTAATCGAAGTTCCATTTGGTGCTTTTGCCCATAATTTACATAGCAATGAAATCTGATTTGATATGCCACAAAACTGCAATATAAAAGGATTTTTCATTTAGTAGGCGAGTAAAAACGCGGCACAATATTCCTTTTCAAAAATCACCCTATAATTATCATTAATTACTGCCTTGAACAAGGACTCCTTACCACGAAATATGGGTGATTCTTTTCCATCAGCTATTCTTTTTGCCATCCTTTTTGCGGCAGTTAATGTGTCAAATTGTTTTCCAAATTGAATGTAGCTGCCGAACTGGGAAACGGCAAACACCTTGTATTTGTTTTTTCCAAATGCCAGTAAAGAATTTCTCATTTTTGTTGCTCCTTCCATTTTTCAAATGAATCCTTTGCTCGCTGTGCGGCTTTTGCTTTTAAAATTTCAATCTCAACAAGTTCGTTTTTCAACCGAATAAACGCTCCCAACGGATTCTTTTGCAAACCAAAATTAATGCTTTTACGCCTGTCAAAAGTACCCTTGTCTTCCGGTGCATCCAACTTTGCTTTCTTCAACAAGTCATCTTCTTCGGTGTTCAACCAAAAAGAATGTTGGTGAAGGAAAAGTGTTATCGGCCTGTATTTGTATTTGCCAAGTATTTTTGATACTTGGGTCAATTCATCATCACAGAAAAACTGTTTGTATGCAGGATTATACAAATAACCGAATCGCATGAAATAAGTGAAGCCCAGTATCGTTAAGGTCACCAGCTCCTCGTTTTTATAGCCATCAGGATAATGCATTACGCCGTCAAGATCAGGAAAGAATTCATTGAAATCATTTCTGATCTGCGTGTCCCACCCCAATCCACTTGCTTTTGCTTCTTTTGAAAGAAATCGCATGTCATCAGAAGTCTGAACACAAATGTCCCATGGTGGCGCCAGCTCCATATCGCGGTTGATTGCATCAATCTTGCTTTTGCTTTTACCGGAAACAACTTGGATGCTGCTTGGAAATTTTGCTTTCAACGCCCATTGCATTGTTTCATCATCTTCATCAATTGTAATCAGGAAATGGATGTTTGACAAATCATCGGCTGTCTCCTGTAGATTAAGGAGACAATCACGGAATTTTTGTGGCCGTGATCTTGTCGGGAATTTTACCAGAATCTTGTATGGAGTATTCATTTTACAGATCAGAAAATTTACATCCATTTTTTTCTTGCCATTCTTCCATTCGAAGAGCATGTTGTTCCGCAAGCATGATGTTTTTGATGTCAGCTTTTGGGTTCATTCGTTGTGCGCTTGCCCATTGACGTACAATCGATGGAGCAGTAATGTCTTTTGCGCGAAGCAGGAAAACCGGTTCGTCTTCTGCAATTTTGTTTTCTGGGTCTTGGATTCTGTTGTAATCGTCTCTTGCGTGAATCATTTTTTTTAAATTATATGCGTTATTCCTTATTGATTATTTCCCATTTGTAGATAGAGTTCTTTGTCTTAAATGTGTTCTCTGAAAGAATTTCCTGTACGACACTTGTATGCGCATGATTTTTTGCAGTAGGGAAATCGACATAAAATGATTGTCCTACCGCAACTGGGCGTAACATCAATCCTTCAAAAATTGCACCCGCTTTTATATGACGAGGATGACCTGCCGGGTATTTTGCATTTTCCGCGTTATCAAGTTTTGTCAATCTAACGATGGGGAAATTATCACCCTTTTTACTGGTGAATGCAGCAAACACCGACAGTACTGATTTAGTTCCATCTAAATTCATAGTTACGTTAGATTAAAATCCATTCATCACGGTAAAGGTCATCGACATTCCATTGTGAATAGGCGACACCGTACCATTTGTCTTTTGTTGGCGCAATGATTATTTTATTCTTGTTTTCACACAGAAACGAACTCCACCACGAAAATGTTGAGTTGGAAACAATATGACTTGAGCACAACGTCATGAGAAACATATCCTGTGGCTGATCATTACCTTCTGCAAAAATAATTCGATCCTTGAATATCGGCACATCAGAAAATTCCTTTTTACACCATTTCAAATCATCCGAGCACACAACAAATTTTATTTTCGCTTTCTGTTTTTCATCCAACATTGAAATTATCCTTTCCGCGCCAGCAACATAATATTCCACCGGCAATACAGGATGGTTGTTTGGATGTTTCAGGTAATCACCCCTGCGAACGTGAATGGAAATCAGGTATGGGTCATCCGCTTTCGGATGTAGGATTGTTGAATATTTTTCCTCAATGTATTTTCTTGTGGCATCATTGAAGGTGAAAATCTTGCGGATCAAATCCTCGTATTGCGCCCAGTATTTTTTGGTTTGGTAATATCCGAGAAGGTTATAGTTTTTTGTCTTGTCCTCAAAAACAACCGGATCATAATGGTAATTCCTTTCGGTATAATCAGTTGTAGGTAGAGAGTTCAATCCTTCCTGTTGTGGTATTCCGCCTTCAACAAACGCATCAAAATAATTTTTTGTCCATTCCGATCGCGGGAATACATAGCCCATTCCATTGCTTATTGCAATGCCGATTGTTGCAGCTGTTTGGAAAAGCACATTTCCATGCCAACCAGTGTACCCTGCAATTTTTTCATAGACCACAACACCATTCTTATTTTCCATTTTAAATTTTGTTTGTATCGTTTACATTACACCATTTTTCATAAGGATTGTACGACCAATGAACATCTGCCAATTTTTCCTGAAGATAAGAAACGTACCGAAGCAATCTATTGTATTCTTCAACCGCAATGGCGGATTGCTTGATGACCGAAGTCAGCCAGATTTCAATTTCAGAAACATTGTCATCACTTTGACTGAATTCAAAAACATCACCCGCCTTAAATTCAAGTTCATAATTATTGAAATAGCATGCCGCACCTTCTTCAAGCATAAAAGGATTGACAATGAATTTCTCAGCAAGGATGATCTTGTCTCCGATTTTCAGTTCACATAAATGCGGACTCTTTGGGTTTTTCAATTTCAATTTCACCAACCCAATGGTTCCCCCAACAGGAAAAGTGTCGGATATTTTTTTGCCTGTAAGAAATTTGAAACACGCACTTTGATTTTCAACAATAAGTTCCATAAAAAGAATTATTTCACGTTCCAGTATCCAAAACATTTTCTCATTTCGTTCAGCCGATCCTCGCAAAGTATTCGCATATGCATGCTTTTCGAATGGATCGCAAGATATGCCAGTCCGCCAACAGTTGTTGCATTCGCTTTCTTGATTTCCGATTTTGTTTTTGGAATCGAAAAATCAGCAATCAATTCTTCCTGTGCCCTTTCATCATCACAAGCCATTCGCATAACCTCGTCGGCATATTTTGCAAGAGCCTTCGTTGGCTTTTTCAGCATGGATGGAAACATCTTGTTCAATTCGTTAATATCGTGATGCAAGCCGTTGCTTGTGAGTGTTACGGTTTGAAAAATTTCCGTCAATCGCGATTTCCTTGGAATATCCATACTCATGAGAATCGTTTTTGTTACTCTCTTAAATGCACATAGTTTGTATTCTTATCCAGAATGTCGGAAAAACTTTCGCGCTGGAAAGCAATATGCGGTCTGAAGCAATATGAATGGAATTTCGAATGCAGCGATCCGATATTGATATCCACTTTTTCTTTCTGCTGCAACACATCGATCATCGCATCATAAACAGATTCCCTGATGGCATACGCATGTGTTGTGTATGTGTAGAATATCTTTGCAATGTTTGAATCATTCGACAACAATTGCAATCCGCCTTTCGAATGATTTCCGCCAAAGTACAGGAAATCCCAATCATCAGGAACCTGTGAAAAATAATCAGGAAATATTGCATTGAAGTTTTCCGCAAATTCAACATCATCTTCAAGAATAAGAATTTGTTTCAATCCACGCTCTTTTGCCAGCTGGACTATTTTCAAGTGCGAAAGTGTGCAGCCCATGTCGCCATTGCTTACCGGCAATGTGTCCTGTGATGTTGCCTGTGGATCAGGAAGTGTTTTGCCGTCAATGCCGGTTATGAATTCAACTTGGATATTGTGTTTCGCGAATTCCGCTTCAGCTTGGATTTTACGGTCTGGCCTCCGTTCAAGATTCAAGCAGAAAATAGCATCGAAGTATTTGTTCAGCAACAGTTTTTCCTTTGGTTCCTTGAAGATTCTTTCGTATTCCACATCTGACTTAGCACAACTATTGCAAGTAACCATGCTTGTTTGATGTGAAATATAATCTCCAAAAGTTCCACTGAACATTGCATCAAAATGATGTTTTGGATTTGTGTCTCCACATACTTTGCAATGAAACGGATTATAAGAATCGATTTTCTTTTGAATCTCCTCTTTTTCCAGATACAGTTTTTTTAATTCAACAAGATTTACGAATCGCATGGCTTACTTGTTGGTTATTGGTGCTGTTTTACCTGTCGTATTCAATCTCGATGCCTCCATTATGGGCATATTGGCTTCCGTCGGAACGTAGATTGTATTGGCCTTTTGGATATTGTCAATCCAAAGCCATTGCAGGTATTCAGGATTGTTTTTGAGTGATGTTCCGATAATCTTGTTTGAAGATGCGATGCCATGCGCCCTGATGGTGTCAGCCTGTGCCTCATAAATTGCACTTTCCATTTTAGCTTTTGCTTCTGATACGGCAACCTCTTTCGATGATTGTGCATGAGCCAACAGCGCCTCACCCTCCAATCTTGAAGAGTAAACATTATAGTTGGGACAGCCCCACATGAATGCGACTATTAACACTATTAACAGCCAAGCGATCCTTACGGCTGATTTGATGATGTTTGTTGTTTCTGTGTTCATTGGAATTTGTTTTAGGTATTTGTTTTGTTGATGATTCGGTTTACAATGTCACAAACGAATTTTATTTCTTCTTCAGTGAGTGACTGGTGATTGGGCAAATAACACCCGTATTCATCGGCCTTGTTTGCAAATGGCAAATCTTTTTTACCAAATAATTTCTCATAAAATGGATGAAGGCCAATATTCCCGCTGATCAATGGCCGCACTTCCACATTGTTTCCACGTAGCGCTTCAACGATTTCATCCAGCTTCGGGGAGATCAATGGATAGCCAAGATTTGAAGTCACACAATTTTCCCGCTCAACCGGTTTCCAGTAATCATTTTCAATAAGGGAATTGTACAGAAGGAAATTCCTGTGCCTTTTCTCAATGAACGATCCCAATTTATCCAGCTGCCGCAATCCCAAGAAAGCGCCAATCTCATTGTTGCGGAAATTAAATCCATCTGTATGGAAACGGTAAAGCTGATTGAACTTTGTGGTTCCCTGAATCTTCCTTAACTCCCTTCTTTTTTCCTCGCTGATATCGCGATCCCATCCGTGGCTTCTTTTCATCTTCAGGATATTGAAATAGCTCTCGTCATCAGTGGTGATCATTCCACCTTCCACAGTAGAGTTATGCAAACAGATAGGTTGTTGCCCCCCGATAAAATTTTCATGAATAGGCACAGAAAAATCATACACATATTCATAATCAGGCACTATTTCTTCTATGCTCTTTACCTGCAAAAGTGTTAAGTCTCCATATTTTAATTTTTGCGCTCCAATGCTATTGGATAAATATTCTTTTTGTTTTAATAGTTCAACAAATTTTTTCTTCCCTGTTTTTTTTAATTTTTCACTATAATATGGAACTTCAAATGTTTCTTTTTCTGCTAATGATGAATGATAGCAATTTTTGTCAACTTTTAATATTTTTCCGTCCTTTGTTAATTCGACATTATACATCCTAAAAGACCTTACACCTTTTGAATGTGATAAGTTTTTATTATTATTAATTCTAAATGTTTTCTCTTTGTTGGTTTGGACAATTGACCCCCTTACGCCAAACATAGATAACATATAAGATACATCGTTAATTAAATCATATGATATACTTGCTACGCTTAATCTATTTTTATAAAAAGTTCCATCACCACAAAAGTAAGCGTATAGGAATGCCAATTTGCATTCATCGTTAAATTTCCAAACCATGTCTGGTATTCTCTTGTTTTTAGCCCCCCTTTTTATTCCTAGAAATGATTCAAAAAAATATTGAATCGTGGCAGACGAAATGAGCAGTATGATTACATTACCTTTATTTGAAAGAGATGTTTCGAGCCCGAATGTTTTTTCAACTATGTCACATACATCATTTATGTATTCATGTTCGTCTTTATGAAATACCAGAGCGAGCCCAGCTTCAGAATAGCAACCTTCTGCTAAAAAATACCCAATCAGCCTAGATAATTCAATAGTAACAGGAACATATAATGGCAAATATTTATTATTTGGAGTACGTTTATAAGCGATTCTAAGAGACTCTGTTTTTTTTGTTAAATATTTTAATGGCAAAACGCCCCTTGCTTTATAATTATCTATTTGTCTCCTGTGTGGGCTTCTACAAGTACCCCTAGGAGCATTTTTTAAATTATCCTTATCGTAATTTATGACGAAGAATTTATCTTCGTCCTTTTTGCAGAACGAATAAAAGTCCAATGTCTCAATAATGTCTGGAGGAGTCGGTATTCTTTTTGGGACAACTATATAATCACCCTTTTTTATTTCTATACCAGTTTTTGCGGTTATTTTTAAAGAAGAATCGCAAACAGAAAACACACTATGGTCTTCTGTTATTTCAACTGTTCGGTTATTTCTTAAAGTTATCCTGAATATTTTTTTTTCTAAATCTATCTTATGTTTTATTATTGCAGAAGGCTTGGCGAATAATGTTTTATTATTTTCATTATTAAATGAAATCACCTTTATCTTTTCTGGCGTTTTTTGGTATTTGTCAAATATCTCAGAGATTGGGTATATTTTGTATGTTCCATTTTCATCAATAAATGGAATCGGAGTTTTTGGAGCAACACTTGTAATATGGCCATAGTAGCTACTGCACGTTGCCATCAGCGCATAATTTTCAATTCTGCGCGCATTAAAGGTCGATCCCTGCGATTCGCAACCATCGAGTAATAGTGTCACGCCATATTTTGCACACAACCCACTGATCGCATCCATATCCGGAACCATTCCCAATACGGAAACCAAAAACAATCCGGCAGGTTTTTCCTTCTTGAAAATGTCTTCGAGATTATTCAATTCAACACTGAGATCGGAAAGGTTGACGTCACAAAGAATCGGTTCCAATCCCAATTGTATGATCGGGGAAATTGTTGTGATCCATGCAATCCCGGGAATGACAACCTTTTTATTCTTCAACCCGCCATCTGAAATCAATGTTGAGATCGCAAGAAGATTTGCGCTTGATCCCGAGTTTACGAAAACAGCGTATTTGCTTCCAACATTGGCAGCATATTTTTCCTCATACTCAACCGTGAGTTTTGATTTTGTAAGCTGTGGTGTTGGGTCTTGTTGAAGCCATGCGCAAAGTGCGTCAATGTCAGATTTATCAATTGTATCGGAAGCGAGCTTGATTGGTAACTGAGCCATGAATTAAACCGGATATGGATAAAATCAAAAACAACAAAAATACAAATGGGGTTAATTCGACCCAAAAATAAATTATTTTTTCAAATGACAATGGAAAAGTTTCCAACAGGAAATTGTTAGGAACAAATCATCATTCGTACATGGTGCCACAAATCAAATCAGGAGATTTGCAATCCTTCATGAACTCCTCGATTGTTTGGGATTCAAAATCTTCAGGGTCATTTGGATCGTATTCCGAATTCCTGATTGTGATTTTTGACCACTCTTCCTTTGGGATTTCAACTATTTCATCATCTTCATCGAGATCAGAAAAATCTGTTCCCGTAATTCTGAAATAAGCATGCAGTGCTCCAATATTCGTATTGGCTGCAATCCATTCTTTTTCATCCTGTGCGATCCAACGCAATTCAAACACTTTCATCATTTTACTTTGTGTTTTTGTCGATAGTCCAAAAATCTTTTTTGTAAGGATTTGTCGTGCCACATATTTTTCTTGCGCAGGATGAATCTCATTTCCAAAAAGTCAAAAACAGCTTCTTCTGTATTTGTTCCTCTCCATCCATTCAATCGATTTGAAATTTCCGGTTCTGAAATAGGTCTTATCATCGTATTAATTCTTGGCATTTCAAATTGTAACAATCAACAGAAACAACCCAATTGTTGCTGCCATGCATCTCACCTTTTTTAAATAACATTGCTTTTTTGTAATAATCTTCCTTGCTGATCCACCCCATGAATTGGAGCATGTTCGTTTTCCTGTTGTAGGAATAGAAAATGTACCAGTCAACATTAAAATCCTTTTGTCGCGCTTCCACAGCCGCATCAAAATCCAAAGTGGCATCAACTGTTCGATCCTTGCATTTTACATCAATCCGTTTTCCCTTGAGAATGAAGTCGGCATGTGTATCATGTTCGCTTACCCTTTTTGCATCCGGATATGTTTGCTGGAAAACTATTTCAGCAATATCTGAAACGAATCTGTGAAATTCATCTTTCCTGATGCTGAATTCATTTCCCTTGAATTCCGACCACGTTTTTTGCAACTCAAGTATTTCCGGAGTTATTTCAAAAACAGCGATTGGATTTTCCACGAGACTCATTTCCCGAATTTTTCGTAATGTTTATACGTTTCGCGTATCCCATTGATAAGCGGAATGAATTTCAAATCAGGGAACATGGATTTCATTCTTGAATTATCAGCAGCCTTGTTCATCTGGCCGTTCGGTTTTGTATTATCCCAGATGATTTTCAAATGAGCAGCATCGCATGCAGCCAATGCGCATTCGGCAATTGTTTTTGTTGACAGATTTTCATCCGGTGCAATGTTGAATGATTCCGTGATGTCATTGTCAATGCATGATTTGATTATTTGTGCTACAGATTCCGAATTCACGAATTGTCTTTTTGGAGTTCCATCACCGAAGAGTGTGATGTGATCCGCCCCACCTGTTTTTGCATCATGAATCTTTTTTATCAGCGCCCCCACAAAATGCGATCGCGCTTCATCGTATTTGTCACCGATGCCATAAATGTTCGAAGGGATGATGTAATTGTACCTTGTCCCGTATTGTTGGTTGTACGCATCGATCTGGCATGCAGCTGCACGTTTTGCAATCCCATAACTGAAATTCGTTTTTGTCGGGCTTCCCTCATGAAGCATGTTCTCCGTGTATGGGACAAAATCAATTCCGTCAATATCGCGATCAGGATAAACACAGGTGGAAAGCATTCCGATGAATCGCTTGCAGCCGAATTCGTGCGCGTACCGCAAGACAAAGGTGTTCATCAAAACATTGTCATCGAAAAATTCTGCCGGGCATTTTATATTTTCCTGAATCCCCCCTACGTGAGCAGAAAGGTTACAGACCACTTCCGGTTTTATTTTCTGGAATAAATCAAACACGCCACGTTGATCCGTCAAGTCACAATCCTTAGAGCTCAAATAAATTGCATCAGGCATTATTCGCTGGAGTGCATTCCCAACCAATCCTGTTCCGCCTGTCACGAGTGTTATTTTATTTTTCACTGTTGAAAATTTCATTGTTCAATTCACCCAACCCAAGATCGAAATAATATATTTTTTCCCCGCGCTTTATCCGTTCCTCAAGTTCACGGAATGTTTCATGCGATTTTCTTGTTGCGTTCGTGACAGGAAAAACACCCATCAATTTTGGGGTTCTGATTTCAGTTTTCTTTTTTTGTTTCATCTGGATTTCAGTTTTGTTTCACGCCTTTCAACTCGTCGCGTTCCTTGGAGATTGACAAAATCAAATTCCAAACAGGTTTGCTGATGGGATAGCGTTTTTCATTGATCACAACTACGAAATCATAATTCTCATTTGTAGAATTTGATAAATGCTTAACCGCTTTTATGGTATCGTTAATCAATTCTGCCGATAACTTTTTTTCATCAGGCATGGTTGTCCAATCCCAACCATATTTTTCCTGAAGAAGTTCAAGAACCCGTTTGTATTCCTTTTCAGGATTTTCAGTTGTCATGATTTCCCATTTTTTGTTGCCATGCAATATACATAGTAATTTACATTTTTGTCTTCATTTTCTTTCAGGGAAGAGTCGTACCAGTCAAATATTTTTCCTTTCGGTTGTTTCGTGTCGATATCCAAACGGATATCATTGAAGTTGAAATAATAATCGGAACATTCCGCAATTGTTCCGACATTATCTCCCACCCAATAATTAAATTGCAAATCATGTTTCCTGCAAAATACATTTACATATTCTGCAACCGCCTTTTCAAATTTTTCTTTCATTTTAATGTTTTTTTCAGAATACGATTTCTTTGGTTCAGATATTTTTCTTAACCAAATGTCTTTATCAGCTGTGTCACCACATCCTTATTTTTGTTCAAAACGAAATAAACGTTTTGAACAAAAATAAGGATGTGGTATGTACGGAAGAAATAATTCAATTTTTTCATATCCCAATCGTCTCAATGCATCGTTTGCCAACAACAACTTCATTATGTCATCAGAATTATTGCATCTTGCATAAATGATGGCAGAGCCATCAGCGCAATCTTGCTCATTGAATTTTACGGAAACCTCACCCCCGGTAAATACGAAAGACTTGTATTTTAAACTAGCCGAAAGTTTTGGAAAACCATTTAAGTAAATAGGTGTAGTGGTCATAGTGGATTTGTCGTTGTGATTTCAAAGGAAAACAATAAGCATGACACTAACAAATATATTGTTTAATATAAACGTAAGTTATTGTAAATCAAAATAATAAAATCAAATATTTTTTCCGTGAACCCCGATCAATTCCTTCTCCTGACCAGCGATAAGGTCACAAACTGTCACTAACCATATCATATGGATTGTTTCAACAACATTATAAATCTTACTGTCAAGCCAAAAATTGATATCCCCAACATGTTTTAATTTATTATTTTTTTCGAAACCAGTCAAGGTAACCACTTTCATGCCCATTTCCTTGGCTGTCTGAGCAGCTTTTATAACGTTGGATGAATTACCGCTTGAAGAAATGAGTATTGCCACATCACTTTCCTGTGCGTTTATTTTCAGGTATCGTGAAAACACGTCCTCATATCCAAAATCATTTGCAAAACACGTTAGAATGGAGGAGTTGTTTATGCTCATAGCCTTTACCGCAAGCTGGTTGTTGTAATCCAATGCAGCATGCGCGGATATTGTTTCGCTGGCTCCATTTCCGGCAAAAAAAAGTTTACCGTTGTTTTTTCTTGTTTCCAAAACAAGTTCCTTCAACTGGATCATTGGTTCGGTTATCAAATTATTCAAATTCAATGAGCGCTGAATGCCACCTACGTATTCGTAAATAAAATCTTTATCAGTTTGCTGTTCCATTTTTTTGGTTTTTGTGTTAATAACCTCAATTACAAAATAAGCACTATAATACCTTTTTGCCATGTTTTTAACATTTTGAATTAGCAGATATTGATCAAATGGTATTATAGTACTTATTTGGTGTTTGGCGTTATCAACAATATTTTCAGACAAAAATATCCGATGGCTCGTCTGAATTATCGTCATACAATTTTTTCACTGGAATCTTTCCATTCACTTTGTTTGGGGTTACGAATTTTCGGCGGAAAGATTGATTCCATTCAAAACATTCCGTATTGCCACCGAAAATTGGCATGGAAATTCCGATCGCTCCCTTGCAAGCCGGGCATTTGGTTTTGAATAACGGATATTTTGCCTTTTCAATTTTGTCGCTGGCGTCAAATTCAAATGTGCAGATCGGGCATTTCACCAATGACTCCATGTAGGTAATCAGCATTCCGTTTCCGATTATTATGCTCATTTTTTCTATTTGTTTTTGTCGGAACAATCAAAATCGGATTCCTTTAGCGACACTCCATTTTCATCACGTAAATCCATGCAGTAAAAACGTGCATAAACCACCCCGCCAAGATGTACGGAAGGATCACCATTATCATATCGCAATTTTTTCCCCACAGTAATTGGTCTTGTTTTGTAATGTTCGGAGTAAACATTCATCAATTGTTCCATATCATTTTTGCAGATAAATCTCATCAATTATTTTCATGAGTGAAAGCGCATCCAAACTATTTCCTGTTTTTATCGGAATATCTTTTTTTACACAATCAAAAAAATGTTCCACTTCACTGTTCCAAGAATTATCCACATCGTAAGTTATGTTTATTTCCTCTGTGAATGTCGCTTTGGGTGCCGTGGTTCTATTCTTCGCGATCGTGAGCATTTCCTTGCCGTATTTTCCTGTGCTCGTTTTAAGTCCATTCAAAACCAAATATCCGGATGATAAAAAAACCTCCAATGAGAAAATGAATCGCCAATCGGTCATTGTTGAATGCAGCTGTGCCGAAACGCCTGTTTTCGAATTTGCCATTATTGCAAACACATTGTCTTCCACACCGTGGATTTTCCAGTAATTATTCGAGACCACGGATTTCACTACATCAAAGTCACTGTACAAATGCAAAAACAAATCAACCATGTGGATTCCCTGATCCATCAAAATACCAGCGCCACTTAATTCTTTCGATGCCCTCCATGTCTTGAAAAAATCATCGTCAACACTTTTTCCATAACGTCCGCGCATCCATAGAATATTTCCGTATTCATTCGAATCGATTAATTGCTTCATGTATTTTATCGACTCATGATGCCGGTGATTGAAACCGTACATCAACTTCTTTCCGGATCGAACTTCTGCTGCCCTTATCTCCATAACCTCGTCAGCGGTGAAGCAAGGTGGTTTCTCGCAGAAAACATTCTTCCCGGATTGCAATGCCCTTATCGTGTATTCTTTATTGAATGAATTCGGTGTGCAGATGAAAATGCAATCAAGATTTTCATCATTGAATATCTCTTCAACAGAATTTGCTTTTTTATAATCAGTTTTTATTTCCGACTTTTCAAAAATGCATTCCACGGTTCCACCACATTGTTCGATAGCGGAAGCCCTGACCTTTCCCATTTTCCCATATCCGATTATCGCGCATCTCATAACTCACCTTTCTTTTTCTGGTGGGTGCGGTCAGGCAATTCAATTGACGAAATCGACCAGCCACTTTGTAAAAAAACAAGAACGTTATCTATCGAATCGTTTTCCATTCTTGTCCGCGCATCGATTGTACATGATCCGATGTGCGGGGTAATGATTATGTTTTTCAGGCTACACAATTTTCCAGTATACGGCTCCTGTTCGAATGTGTCAATCGCCGCCATTCGGGAACCGTTTTCTTCCAGCCAAGTGTAAATGTCATTCTCATTGATTATTCCGCCACGCGAATTGTTCAGGATCATCTTGCACTTGAATTCAGACAACTCTTTTTTGGCAATCATGTTATGCGTTTCATTTGTCAGGGGGACGTGAAGCGTGACAATGTTGCATTGTTGGTAGATTTCCATTTTTGTTTTCACATCCAATCCCATTTGCAATGCCAATTCCTTTTTCTCAAGACTGATGTCGTTGACCATTATTTCACAACCGAATTGCGATAACAATTTGCAAACACGTTGGCCTATCCTTCCAAAACCGATGATGCCAACCTTGCATAATGATAGGCCAAGTCCAATTGCCCGATTCCATTTGAATGCTTTCAGGTCATTGGAAACATTTATCAAATTTCTGCACATGCACAACATTTCAGCCACCGTCAATTCTGCAACGGCTTTTGTTTGTGCATCCGGGGTATTCGTCACGGTGATGTTTCTTTTTTTGCATTCATCCAGATCAATGGAATCCAATCCCGTTCCAACGCGGCTGATCATTTTCAGGTTCGTGCACAAATCCAAAATTTCACTGTCGTATTTTTCGGTTCCCGCAATTATTATTGTGGGATTATATTTTTTCAACACTTCAATCAATTCAATGCGACTCATTTTTCGCTTGAATGAATTGTAGATTGTTCGCTGGTCATTCAGGAAAGGAACCGTTTCGGTGAATGGATATGTGGTTACAAGTATTTTCATGTATCGTTTCTCTGGTTTTTGTTGCAAGATAGAATATACATTGTTGTCTCATGCTTTGTTTTCCATAATCTCAATGCCTGAAGCGCATTTACAGGGATCGCAATCATTATAGACAAGGCTCTCGCGTCCTCATCAGTCAGCGCCTCCAAATTTTTCTCCAAGATGTATTTTTCAAACCATTCAATATCCGCTTGGTTTATTTTAAGTATTTCATCGATGGGGATATTCATTTCCTCATTATGCCTTCTAATCAACTCTTCAGTTTTTATGGTACCCCCATTTTCATCACCAGCCCATTCCAAGTCCATTGCTTCAGGGGATACGCTTCTGATGTCGTCGTCGTCGATTTTACCTTTTTCAATACTGTCACCTATGTATTTGAACGCAGAAACGGAAAATTGTGCAGCGGATATTATACGCCTTATCTTATCAAACGAATTGTCATCATCCTCAATGACGTTATTGTTTTCGGTGAACATGTTTTTTTATTTAAGTATTTCAGTATTTGCATTGTGACTCATGCTAATCACTTCACAATCATATTTATTTTCAATAGCAGAAGTTATTATATCATATACTGCCCTTAATTCATAACTGCCTTCCTTGGCATTCACAAACTTATTCTCTATTTGCACAGTCCCATATTGCAATCCCGCAATTGGACGCCCTTCTTTTTCTGCCGTATAAGTTACTTTGATCGTTTTCATTGTCATTTTCATTTTATGCAAAATATTTTTTTCGTGAATTCGTGTTTCTGTATGTTGGAAACAATATCAGGATCAAACCCATTCCAACTTTCCCTTACCTGTACATTGAAATTAACATGATTCCCCTCGTGGAAATCCTTATGATCGAGATTCACCGTGATGAAAACACATTCTCCCTTGCTTCGTGAAGTGATTTCAGATTTTATTTTTTCAAAAATGGCACGGTCACCATCCTTTACAAAGGCGAGTATTGTTAGGAACACAATTGGATTTCCGGATTCAAGCAAATCAAAAAAGCGCTTGAACCTGCGGATATATTTTTTTGTCACTTCATCAATGGAATAACCCTCGTTGAAATCATGGGGAAACCATGTGTTGTCTTCCACGCTTCGCTTTGTTGTAAGATCGATGTTGTTGATATAATTTGTAAGGTATTCTTCCAGACCCTCTTTTGGCAACTTCACGAATTTCAGTATTGATCCCGGGTCAATGTCGATCCAGTCAAACGGATAAGAGTTTGTGCGCTTGTGAAAAACATCACTGATGATGGATGCGCTGTTGCATCGTGCGCCCAGTGAAACGTAATGCGTGTTTTCAGGATTGACTGTCTCCATGGGTCATTTTTATTTTCAAATTATTTTTCATCACATCGAATGATTTTGTCAATCCTTCACGAAGTGTATGTTTTGGTTTCCATTCGTAATATTCTTCAGATAAATTTCCATCACTTCCAAGTCCATAGGGACGTATGATTTCCCGAGTGTGATATTTCAACAATGAAATATCCGTTACGAATTTCATCACGCCGGAAACGGGAATGTTTAAATCAATGATTTCCTTCCCGGACAATTCTGAAATTATGTCACAAACCTCTCCGACTGTATGGCTTGTTCCCGATCCAAGATTAACAGTACCGGTAAATTCCGATTCAATCAACCGCATTATCGCTTCAGCTGCATCTTCGGCAAAAATAAAATCACGGCATGGTGCCTTGTTCCAGACTTGAACATTTTCCTTTGTAAGTGAATCCAAGATCAGCGTTGGAACAAGATCGGGACGGATAAGTGAAGTCGCCCCATAAACGTTTGAGAGACGGATGTTGATGATCGGAACCTGACTTTTGAATTGTTCAACAACCTGTTCCGCCAGATATTTTGAGAACAAATAATTGTTGTCTTTCTGGAATGGGAATATCGGATCGCTTTCGTTTACAGGCCGGTTCAATGGTTCATTGCCGTACAATAAGATGGAAGTGAGACAGACGAATTTCTTCAGTTTCCTTTTCTTGAAATAATTCAGCGCATTGAAAAGGGGAAGCACGTTGTATTCGAGTCCATTCAACTCCCCGCTGTTTATCAGGTGGTGATTGCTGTTGCCAATTAAAAATATCACACTGTCAAATTCCACTTCATCCAAAACTGAAAGATCAGCTGTGCTTTCAATGAAATAATGCCTTTTCCCCTTGAATGGATCGGTTCTTCCAACGGAAATCAGTTCCGGATATTTTTCAAGAATCACATTTCCCAATAACCCCGATCCGCCAAAAACAATTGTATTGCCCATTTTAACATACATATAAATTTTCCGAAAGATAGTTATCCAATCTAATCCTTTTATCCGTTTTCACCAATTGTTTGAAAAAACTTATTTGACTGCGAGTATCATGTATGTCGCTTCGAGCCTGAGCCATTGTTGTTACCCTGTTCTCATTCCATTCGTAAAGCCCGGCTTTTTTTGTCACCACATCATAATATTCGTTGTTATAGCATTTACCGAATTTACCCATGTTGTAGAAGGTCATGCCTGTTACATAAATTTCCTTCAAGTCATAATTAAGAAGCGTTACCAATCCCGACATTCCGACATTCGCTATCGTTCCGATTTCCTTGAACATGCGAAACAAATACCTGTCATCGACGTTTTCCGTTTTGCAGCCAAGTGATTCAAGCTCTTCCAAAAACACCGTATGGCCACCTATGAAATCAGTTGACACCATCGAGCATAAAACATATTTCAGTCTTTTGAAAAATTCCATATTCCTTTTCGCTTCCGGGATTTCCATCTCGTTGAAACTATGCACCAAGATGTCCGTTCTTGATCCGTAATCACAATAAAGGCTTGGAGAAACATCGCGTAGATTTCCAACGCGCACAACAATATCATACGAGTCAATTAATGCACCGGTATTCAATCCAACCAAATTTGGAGCTGGACAAACGAATGCGATTCTCTTGCCGTCCAAAAGTTTTCGCAAGTGATCATTTTTCCTGTAATCAATGAATTCACTTACCGCAACATCGGGCGATGGGGATGATGAAATCCAAGGAGGAAATGTTTTTTGTTGCATGATTTTTTCACGACACAACTTGTACATACCCAACTTCATCCAAAATAAATTTCACATTTCCGTTTTTCTTTTTTGACATTTCAGCTTCCCCTATCGCCCATGTCGTGAAGCAATATAAATCCCTTTCCTCTTTAATTCCATCAGCCCCATAGTGTACATAAGCCAATAATCGGGACATGTAATATAATCCATTTAAGATTATGTTTTTTGGATACCCCAAATTTTCAAAATGAAGTATAACATCAGTACGATTTATGGATTTTGGCTTTATTCCATTTGGCATGGACTTCGATACGGTTTCCTGATACATGAATTCTGCAATCAGAATCCTGAGTTCCAATGTTGAAATTTTTGTTTCTTGCATTTTGCTGTTTTTTTTTCAATGCCTGAGCCACCAAACATCGTGTTTTGTTTCATCCTTTATGGGACGATTCTTGAACCAATTCTGAATACCTTCTATGATTTTTCGCCACATGAAATATATTCTTGGATTTGGTTCAGTAACAAACTGTCGTTTTTGATCGGGACTTTTATGAATTCTGTGTTGGCAAAAGGGAGAATAAAGTTAATCGAATTTTCGGTGTTTTTCTTGTCAGCTGACATTATTTGAATGAATTGTTTTGCACTTTTGATTGTGAATTCAGGAATATTGAATTCAATGAGACCCGTTAGGTAATCGTAACGTTTTTTTGTTATGAGACCGAACTTCCATGCAAGCCAATTTGCCATATCCATTCCTTTTGTAACTGCAAGTCCATGAGGTAGATTGAAGTTTGAAATGGATTCGCATGCGTGACCGAAAGTGTGACCGTAATTGAAAAGGTTTCGTATTCCCTTATCGAATTCATCAAGCAATACGTATCTTTTTTTTAACCGCAAACTCATTTTAATCCAAGGCAATAAACAATCCGATCCATAATCACATTCAAAAAGTGCAAGGGAACCTTCAAGATCATGAATTTCCTTCCCTTTTCCAAACAGAATCAGGTAATGGAGAATTTCCCCAATACCGCTTTTAATTTCCTGTTCTGGTAATGTTTCAAGAAACTTTGTGCAGATGGTTATTTTCGATGGGGGATAAAATGTTCCAATGATATTTTTTCTGCCACAGAAATTTATTGATGTCTTGCTTCCAATACAACTGTCAGCCTGCGCAACCAATGTGGTTGGATAAAAAACCCATTTCACGCCCCTAAAAAGGATTGAGGAAACAAATCCAGCGACATCTTGAACTGCGCCACCGCCTACCACCACAATCCGATTGTTCTTCTTGAAGTTCATCAATAACAATTGGGTGATGATCAAGTTTATTTCCTTGAATTCCTTTGCCTGCTCACTTGCCCTTATCACAAAAATATTTTTTGTTTTAGGGAATTGTTTTTTGTAAAGGCGATGAACATTTTCATCGACAAAAAGAAAATCATCCTTTTGGAAATCAATCTTTATTTTATCTTGGAATTCAACTGTGTAATTCCTGATCTTGGATTTTATTTCAAACATGTTTCAGGTTTTATAAAAATGAAAAACTTGGGATTCCACCGTGTCCCAATGGAGCTGCAAATAACCCTCTCCATTTTATAATGTCTTCTTGAATGATGACTGGGAAAATCTCATCCTTTGCATTTTTGAAAGTCATTGCTTTCAGGTTGTCATCAAAAACATATTCTCCCCTAAAAACAACCCCATTTGCATCGATTTCAATCAGATGTCCTGCTGGCGGAAACTCATCAGAAAGCAAATGCCATTCAAACCACTGTCCTGATTTTTCTTCATTAAACTGATCCACCCCAAACTGATTTTCTTTATAGTTAAAGTCATCATCAACACTTTTCCATTCATCATTTGGTATCTGTGGTATCTGCCTTGTGAACCACCCAAATGGATTTAATGGCTGTTGTGGTTGGCGTGGTTGCAAAAAAACAGGTGGCGGAACTCGATATACAATTCTTGGATGACGATTTCTGCTATAAGATTCACTCGCAATCTTATAGCACCTTTGGATGAAAGAGAACATTTCCGGATCAGCATCCCATTCAAAAACAATAAAATGGGTATAGCTTTCTTTACTCCACGAGTCATCACCATCATGATATGGGATAAAGCAGCTGGTGAATTCCATCATTTTGGAATTACGGCATCTGTAGTATCCAGTTTTGTCTGGCCTCTTATCCGAAATATTAACCCATTGTGTCATTAACTTCAATTTTTTTTAGCTATGTTCTTCGTTATACTTTAATGGTGGTGTATTTAATTCCGTTTCAACTTTTTCAATTTTTTTGCCGTCCGACTCAAGGCTAAACTTAATCCAAGTATTTATGAATTTTTCAATATCACTATCGTATAAGTAATAGGTTATTTCGCCATTAACTCTTATTATTGCCTGTATCTTATTTGTCATAGGGATGATGAATTGACTATTGAATTTATTCCTGTTGTACGATCGTTCAATGGAGAGCAAGCCACAAGAACTTTCTTGGCGATTTTTTCAACAGAAAGCAATTCCATTTCATTTGCCTGTGCACCCAGCATTGTCCGTGTCATGTCGGTATCCGTAACGTCTGGGGAAATCATGTTGACCGTAATTCCATATTCCTTTAAATCTTCCGCCATTGATCGTGTCGCTCCCAATAAAGCGTGTTTTGAGCTTATGTACCCAAGCCTATTATCCCTTGCACTGTTAGCATAAATGGAGCCTATGTTAATGATTCTACCCCATTTTTTTTTCTTCATGTTTTCGATAACGGATTGACAAAGGATAATTGGGGTGTAAAAATTCACATTCATCATTTTCATTATTTCTTCAACCGAAACATTTTCAATGCTGTTTTTCCAATTCACTCCAGCACAATTAATCAGAATGTCGATATCTAAATTTTTTAAATAGTTGAAAAGCAGTTTAACGTCATTCAAATTATATAAATCGCATTCACTTGAACTTAGCCCGAACACAGTTGCACCATTTTCCTTGAACATATCGTAAATGGCTTTTCCTATTCCGCGTGAATGGCCTGTGACCAATACCTTTTTACCAATGAAATCTATTTTCATTTTTCAAATCTTTTCCGTGCAATTATCTGTTTCTTAATGAATGGGATTTCCGTATCGGGAAGGATTTCGAAAGTTATTCCGGTATGGAAAATCTTCTTCAGGTGATTCACGATTTTCCTTGCGTCCTTTTCAGAATCGAAAACTTGATATCCACGTCTCTTGCTTGTTCCGGAATGCAAGCCAAATGTATGATCCCAATATCTGGTTTTCCCGAAAACATTTACGCGGATGAAAAACTTTTCTCTCATTGCAGTGATTTTTTAATTATTTCAATTGCCGAATAAACTTCATCAGAGGTGACTGCCAAGGAAGGGCGCAGGCGAATTGTTTTTTCCCCTGTTGGATTTGCCATCAATCCATTTTCAAATGTTTTCTTGTAGAATGCATCGCGAAGTTCTTTTGTATCAAAATCAAATGCAACAAGCCCACCCATTCCACGGACATTCTTCAGCTGTGTTATTTCTTCAAGTTCATTTCTGATGATGAATCCCATCACCGTACTATGTCTTAGTAAATTCTGTTGTTCTATTGCCTTGATGATATATTTGCTTCTGATGGCATCAAGGGCGTCTCCATCATACGTCACTTTCAATCTCCAAAAATCTTCCTTTATTTTATCAAAACCTTCCCGGACAATTATTCCTGAAATCTGGAATTTCTTTCCAAATACAATGATGTCCGGCTCTATGTTATCCCCTTTTTCGTAGTGTTGGAAATAAAATATTTGTCCGGTTGACAAGCCCGTTTGAATCTCATCGTAAATAAGAACAATGTTGAATTTTGTACAGAGCTCACGGATTCTTTTCAGTGTTGTAAAAGGAACATAATAATCACCGTAGGTGCATTGTATTGGCTCTACAATGACAGCCGCAATTTCTTCGTGATGGATTTCAATATAGGATTGCCATGCATCAGTCCAGTCGAATTTTTCAACCCAATCAACTGTCGGAATTCCATCAAGGCGTGAACTGGTTGTAAGGAAATTACCGAATGAGTTCACTCCATGGAACGAGTTGTGAAACGATACAACCTTTTTTCGCTTGTAATCATGATGCGCCCACGAACTTTTTATTGCCGCTTCCACGGAAAGTCCACCAGTACAAGCAAAATGTGTATAATCAAATCCTTTTGGAACAGCAAACTCTCTGAATGATTTCAAGAATGAATCAAATTCATCTGAACCATATTCGCACAATGATGTTTTTATATGGCACACACGATTCACTTCTTCCAGATACCCCTTTGATTGCAATATCGGATGTTTATACCCAAGAGGCAATGACGAAAAATGTGATAAAAAATCCAAAATAAAGCGATTGGAATTCTTATCATAGACATAACTGCCATGACTTTTCTCGTAGTCTATTTTAATTCCGAAATTACCCATTTGTTTTTTTTCGTTCAAATATTGTAGTTATTAGCCCAATTGCAAGAGCAATCAGCAACAAAAAAGAATATATAAACCCAGCTGAATAATGATCCCAACTCCAAATAGATGTTTTGGGAAATAATTTAGCGTTTAGTTGAATTGCACCGACACAAATGATTACAGCAGATATCATGAACAAAAATCTCGGCCAGCTGAATTTGTATTTTGCCTTTTCCTTTTCGATCTCCTTTTGTATTTCAGAATCCATCTCTGAAACCTTTCTGTTCCTTTCCTTTATGAGTTTTTTGATTTTGTCGTTTGAATATTCCATTTCACTTATTTTTTTGGTTCAGGTTTTCCATGTATTGTTCAAATGGCAAATATGGAATGAATGCATTCAGGTTTGAATTCTCGCTGCATGAGATTATTTCAAGATCAGGATACAATACGGGCTTAACCAACTCCATGAAACTTTTCCATATTTGGATTATCACTTCCTGATTTGACGCCCCGAACATTATATCCTTTCCAAAATAATCCTTCCTGAAATGATTTGCATCATCATCACTTCTTGCCTTGTAGGAGTTTCCATGCACTCCCACATCGCGGTATTTCGAATCATCCACATATCTTGCATCCATTCCAAGCAAGCATATTTTCCTGTAACCCAAATGATACATTGTTTTCAATCCGACAAATCCCGCATTACAAACAATGCTTGTTGTGAGAATATTTCCTTCAACTGAAAAATCATCCAACAATGGATAATCCAATTTCCCAACAAGCGTATCGTTGAACAAAAAAACCCTTTTGTTCAATTCATAAATTCCATCGTTATCCCGGTAATCATTATCCTGAAAACATTCCTTGACGTGTTTTTGATTGTCGGTGAGTTTGTAAAGGAAAAACTTTTCGATTGCACTGTTTTTTATCAGATTGTTTATGTCCTTGTAGTATGAGCGCAAATCATTTCCATCTATGCACAAATAATAACTCGGGTCAAATCCCCAATC
>JAVHOF010000088.1:0-2690 GCA_036169915.1 Candidatus Pacearchaeota archaeon
TGCTCCCTTAATAGTTTTCAAGACTATCCCATTAGACCGCTCTGGCACCTCTCCAACTGTTTACAAATTTCCTAACTGGCGGAGGAGGTGGGATTCGAACCCACGGGTCCCTTTCGGGGCCAACATCTTAGCAGGATGCTCCGTTAAACCAACTCCGGCACTCCTCCTTAAGCATGATTGGTATATTTTAAGCTATATTTTGTATCTTTTGCAATGTTTTGGATTATGAAAACCAACTTTATTAAAATATTTTTTAACATCTTTTTTGCTTTCAAGACGCGCATCTTTATTTCTCGCCAATCTGGGTTTTAATCCAACGTCTTTTTTCATAATTTTATATACCGAATTAATTAGCGGCCTTGATAAACTAGTAAAAGCAATTTTCTTATATCGATAGTAAGTATTACCAACTTTATATTTATGGGTAAAGACCGAACCATCCGTATCAATCAATCCTCGCAGGCAAGCAATTCTAAAATTTTTATTTTCTTTTATCCAAGAGGGGACATCAATTTGTTGTTTAATTTTGTTTCCAATTACCAATCCTAACTCCCGATTGCAGAATTTTACCAAGTTGCTTCTTGATATAATCAAATTATTTACCGAATATTTAGGGCGATGGATAATGCTGGGCGCAGTTCCGAACAACTTTTTCATGAGTTGAGCTACAAATTTCGCATATTGTTTATCGTCACGATGATGAAGGGTGATAAAAATTTGCCTTTTATTCATTCCGCCATCTCCAAGCATAATACCAATAAATTCGGCCAAGTCTTTTGATTTTTTCGGTTTTTTAAATGATAGCGGCCGATTAAGTATTGGATGGAGCTTAAATTTTCCAATAGTTTTCCACCAATTTTGCCATTTTATTTTGCGTTTTTCGGGATTGCCTCCTACGAAGCCATATTTATTGTATGTAGCCATACCTCCTAAACGCGCCGCCTTTTTAATATGCGTCAGTGGTTCTATAATGCGAACATTTTTTGGAATATTTTTACCAGCTTTTCGCGATAGGAGATTAGCTGCTGTCAGAGACATGTTGAATTTTTCTCTCTGCCAATCGATTATGGTTCTTACGCTGACATTTAATAATTTGGCCAGTTCTTGATGTGTTAAATTAAGACTCTGTTTGCTTGTCGAGATGAACCTATTTTGCCTCCCTGACGGGAAGGCAATTCTTTTTGATTTAATCAATTCTGCCATGTCTCTATTCTACATAAAAATCAGCGGTTTGTAAAATAAAAAACTATTGACAAATAATTTAGAGTTTGGTTTAATAATGGCAATTAATTGATGTTTAACAATTTAAAATATGGAGGAATTGATATGAAAAAGTTTAAAAAACACATTATGATGTCAGCGGTTTTGCTGATTATTCTTGTTTTATCTGTTGCTTGTGGACAAACTAACCCTGTAAAGCAAGTCAAAAAGTTTTTAACAGGTGTTCAAAAGCAAGATTTTAAGTCCATTTTTGATATAAGTTATTATTATCAAACGGAACTTTCTCAAATAACATCCAACAATCCAAAAGTCCTTTGGCCGAAGTTGACTACTGAATATTATGAGTCGAAGAAAAACGCACTATTCAGACAGAAAAAAGAATCTCTTACTAATGTATGGATAAGATTTAGTGGTGAATTCTTTGGCACTCCAACTGATCCTGTTGAAAATATTCGAGCATTAATGGATCTTTTAGCACCATCTCCAAAATGGAAGGTTATAGAATCAAAAAAGGAAAAGCAATTTGATATGTGGGAAGGACGTCAGTATGATGTATATGTGGTTTATGTATCTCTAAACTACAAAACGGTAGAAGAATCCCCTCTAATTGGTTCAAAAGTTCTTAAGGAAGCAACATTAGGTTTTGTTCTGGATGCAAAAACAGGTCTATACATGCGGAGTAGTAGAGTTGAAAAGGGTGATGTGTACTGGGAATTACTACCAGAAGATGAAGATGCTTTGGATAGAAAAAAAGCAAAAGCCATTGAGGACGAGCTCTTAAAGAAGCAACATTCTGGAATTTAGAAGTTGGATGAGGAATGGTTTTTAAGGGGATTGATATTATAACTGGAGCAGGAGTACATTACCATTTCTAATTTAAACTTTGCGGCCCGACTGGAATTTATCCCAGCGGGCCGTTTTTTTATTTAAATATAAATACTTGTGATATGGGTGTCGGACACCCACCGGTAAGGCGCTGCGGCTTTTCCCCACTATTGACAAATAATTTAGGGTTTGATATAATGAAAATATAAATAAATCAGCACATTAAAAACTTAAAATATGGAGGAATTGATATGAAAAAACTAATTTTGTATGTAATGATGATGGGTATAGCGATAGCTATTAACTCATGCGAGAAAGAAACTTTTGAACCTGATAATCTTACAGGGACCATTGGGTTTAAAGACAGCTCATATATGATTTTTACTGTCAGTCTTGATAAAGAGAAATATGTGGTTGGAGAAACAGCAACAGCTCGGATAAGGGTCAATGCTGCTAATTTCGACTATAGGGGAGTAGTAACCATAGCGGGAAAACAATATACTTTTTTTAATAAAGAACAATTTTATGAGAATCAATTTTGGTCTTATTCTACTTCTGTTGAAACTATCCCCGGCAATTATAATGCCGATTTTGCTGTCACCAAGAATACTTTGGGCATTTTTACTAAAACTAAGTACGCTCAG
>JAVHOF010000089.1:0-2661 GCA_036169915.1 Candidatus Pacearchaeota archaeon
AATATGAGAGAAACTTCTTGGCCCATTAAGGAACCAGAAAATTCTCTTTTTGACTAATACTAAATAGTATTTTAAACTTTAAGGATTTATTATGAAAATTGCAGTTGTTGGGGCGGGATTTGTTGGCAAGGCCGTGATAAACGGATTTAGAAATGTAGTTTGTGTTGTTGACCCAAACATGGGTACAAAGATCTCTGATATCAAGGAAGCTAATGTTATTTTTATTTGTGTACCAACTCCAATGGGCCCAGGTGGTGCAGTTAATGTTTCTATTGTAAGATCAGTTCTTCAAGAAACTTCTCACTTAAATGCTCTAATGGTTCTAAAATCCACAGTACCACCAAATTATGTGCAGGAATTCGCAGATCAATATGAAAAATTTGTGTATAACCCAGAATTTCTAACCGAAGCAAATGCTTTTGATGATTTTCTAAATCCCATTTCTAATGTGTATGGTGGTAAACCAGAATATACAGCTCTGTTAGAAAAGATCTATAAAAATTATTCAAATTGCGCGGAGGCAAATACATACCATATGACAGCAGTTGAAGCAAGTTTTGTCAAGTATCTAGATAATACTTTCCTTGCAACTAAGGTTATGTTTATGAATCAGTTCTATGATGTAGTTCAAAAAACTTCGGCCAATTATGATATAATTAAAACCGCAATTATTAATGACAAACGAATCGGTTCAAGTCACATGAATGTACCTGGACATGACGGTAGAAAAGGCTACGGTTCTGCTTGTTATAGTAAAGATATTCCGGCATTTATCAATTACGCAACAAGTGTTGGAGTTAAAATTTCTGTTCTCCGAGAAGGTTGGAATTCCAATTGTGAAATACGGAATACTTATGGTAAATGTCTGCCTCGTGAAGTAGAGCAACATATTAGTTTCAATAAAATTTAATATAAATCTACAATATTTTAACATTTGAAAGAGAAAATATGGCTTCTATTTTGGTAACCGGCGGTGCCGGTTTTATCGGAAGTAATCTTGTTAAAGAACTAGTTCACCTTAATCATAGAGTTGCATGTATTGATAACTATTCTACTGGTTCAAGACTGAACCACGTCGAAGGTGTCGAATATTTTGATCTAGACACCAGACATATTGCTTCTCTTAGAATTGCAAGCCCGGATATTATTTTCCACCTTGGTGAATATTCCCGCGTCGAGCAATCATTCGCAGATTTTGACAAGGTCTGGGATTATAATGTTCATGGTACAAAAGAAGTGCTAAAGTATGCTCGTGCTCATAGATCAAAATTGAT
Source organism: Candidatus Pacearchaeota archaeon (assembly GCA_036169915.1). Classification (GTDB taxonomy): domain Archaea; phylum Nanobdellota; class Nanobdellia; order Pacearchaeales; family GW2011-AR1; genus ARS1285. The sequence continues at coordinate 1,275 of JAVHOF010000089.1, forward strand.
TTATGCCGGGTCTTCTACAAAATTTGGAGACAACGGATCAAATTCATCTCCTTATGCTTGGTCTAAAGCTAATAACACAGAATTTGTTAAGAATTATTCTAACTGGTATGGTTTGAATTACGCAATTACTTATTTTTACAACTCGTATGGGCCAAATGAGATCAAAACTGGCGCATACGCCACACTAATTGCTAAGTTCAAAGAACTATATCTACAAAACAGAGAATTTCAAATTACATCTCCGGGTACACAACTTAGAAATTTTACTCACGTCTCGGATATTGTTTCTGGTTTGTTACTTGTTGCAAAAGATGGGAATGGAGATGGATATGGCATTGGCCATCCAAACTCATATTCTATTATTCAAGTAGCAGAGATGTTTAAGCACCCATATAAATTAACACCAGAGAAAAGTGGTAATCGAATGTCTGCTTCTGTGGTGACAGATAAGATCAGAGAACTTGGGTGGAGTCCGAAAGTTAATCTTCCAGATTATATTGCAGAAATCATTAGGATAAAAGTATGACAGAAATTAAACAACTGAGAAAAGAAGTGAATGAACTTGGGGAAAGATTAGCACAACTTGAAGACAGAGTAAATCCACTTGGACCTGGGGTTTATCATCAACCAGTGTTTACTCCAATACCGAACATTAATCCATTCCAACCGCCTTATGTAGTTACTTGTTCTACCGAAGATAAATCCGTCTGCCAGGGCCCGGGCACTTTTGTTCAACCTGATCCTGGTCAAGTTTTTTAATTACAAATAAATTTTACTTATTAATCTAATAAGATATAATTAACTCATCTCTAACCTAAAGGAAATTTTATAATGAAACTATCTCGTGACACCTTGGATATTCTGCGGAACTTTGCTGCTATTAATCAAAATATTTTTATTAAAGCAGGTAATGTTCTTACGACTCGCACCGTAGCAAAGAATATTTTTGTTACTGCTACTATCGCTGATGAATTCCCACAAGAATTTGGCATTTATAATGCGCCTGAACTGCTCGGAGTGATTTCTTTGTTTACAGATCCTGAGTTTACTTTCAATGAAAACTCCCTGACTATTTCTCAAGGCAAGAACAAAGTCCAGTATGTATTTGCTTCACCAGAAGTTCTGGATTTTCCAGATAAGGCTATCAAAATGCCCAAGACTGATGCTTCATTCGAGTTGTCTGAAGAAGATCTCAAGTCACTTTTAAAGGCTGGTTCGGTTCTTTCTGCTACCGATCTTCTTATTCAAGGTGATAGTTCTACAATTACTTGTACAGTTCTGGATCCAAAGAATCCAAGTTCGAATACATTCGCAATTGAAGTTGGCGATACTGATCAGACATTTTCTTCTTACATCAAGTTGGAAAATCTCAAGATGCCCCCAAGTA
>JAVHOF010000090.1:0-2585 GCA_036169915.1 Candidatus Pacearchaeota archaeon
TAAAAAGCAATAGCTTTTTAAACCTATATTATAATTATATTCTATAAATTAACTTTATAATTTATATTTCAAATGGGATTAAACAACGCAACAAAATTAATAAAAAACAGAAAAAAATTTAGATGGAAAGAAAGAAGCTATAAAGTTAGAACTCTGAATCTTTTCAAGAAATCAGACCCTCTTGGTGGAAAAAACCAAGCAAAAGGGATTGTTATTGAAAAAGTCCAAAAAGAAGCTAAACAGCCAAATTCAGCAATGAGAAAATGCTGCAAAGTTCAGCTTATTAAAAATGCCCGTTCTGTAATTGCTTTTATTCCAGGAAATCTTGCTCAAAAATTTATTGATGAGCATGATGAAGTTATCATTGAAAGAATTGGTGGAAAACAAGGAAGAAGTAAGGGAGATATTCCAGGAGTTAGATGGAAAGTTATTAAAGTAAATGATCAGCCCTTGAAGCTATTGTGGAAAGGCAAGATAGAGAAGGGAAGAAGATAAAATGAGAATATCCTTACAACAAAGATTTGGAGTAGGAAGATTTGAAGTCCGGAATAAACATGAATCAGAAATAGAAGATAGCTGGATTATTCATCCAGGAGAAGCAGATGTTATTTCAATGATAAATCAATATTGTTTAAGAAATCCAAATAAAATAATGAGAGCAGATGTAAGCAATACTGGTAATGAATCTGCAGTTTATCATTCTATAAATTGTACATTATCACTTAATAGATGCTTTAATTCTTTAATGAACTTTAGAATTATGAATAATAATCCTGATGAAAGAGATAAAACATATGCAATTTTGGAGGAAATTTTAGGATAAAATGGCAAATGATATACCCTCTGATTTTAATCCACTAGGAGATTATGGATTTAATGAATATGATAATAGAGAATGGAATTTTGTTGAAAGAGAAGCTGAAATAAACAGGCAATTTGACCAGGGTCTAGAATATAAATCAGATTTTACATTAAATTTAAGAAGATTTCATCCAAAGTAAAATGGAAACACAAGAACAATTTGACAGCGAAGAAAGTATTGAAGAAAATTTCGAGCCAGAAGAATTAGATTATGAAGGAATAAAAAAATCAGATGGCTTTAAATTATTTGGAATTTATGATGTTTCTGATGTAAAAGTTAATGACCCTGGAATGAGGAGATATATTAATCTTGAGCCAAAACTTGTTGTTAAAAGTTATGGAAGAATCCATGAAAAATTTGGAAGAGGCAAGATTAACCTATTAGAATTATTTGCAAATCTAATTGCTGTTCCAGGACATAGGGGGAAAAAACACAAAATACAGACAAGCTGGAAAACAGGAAAATATTCTCAAAATATGAAAATAGTTTTAGACTGCCTAAAAATAATTGAAGAAAGAACAAAAAAGAATCCAGTTCAGGTTCTTGTAACTGCAATTGAAAATGCAGCTCCAAGAGATGGGATAACTGTTATTGAATATGGTGGAGCAAGATATCCTCAGGCTGTTGATATTTCACCTTTAAGAAGAGTTACAATGACTCTAAGAATTTTCGTGCAAGGTTCCTATGATAAATCATTTAATAAAACAAAAAAAATTAAAGAAGCTCTTGCAGATGAAATAATAAAAGCTTTTAACAATGAAGCAGATAGTTATGCCTTGGCAAAGAAAAGAGATAGTGAAAAGCAGGCTGATAGTGCAAGATAAAATTAATTTTCTATTAAATCTAACTTTTAAGTACTAGATTTAACTCTTGATATAATTTTTTTGTTCTTTTTCTCCTAGCCCCATTTTTAAAATTAGTCCATGCATTTACAATATCTTCTCTATATGCCCTTAACAAAATTGCAGGAGCATTTAAATAAGAATCTTCTCCTCTAGAGATTTCTTCAAATCCTAAAGAAGATTCATAAAACAATTGATGTCTCGGATTAACTTCACAAAAAAGAGTAGAGATATCTAAATTAAATAATTCATCGATTGTCTTTTCAATCAAAGAAGAAGTGATACTTAAATCTCTATTTTTTCCAGGTACAATAAATCTCCATGATGCAGCCATATTAGTATTCCTTCTCTGACATTCTTCTCTATAAGGCCCTAGCTTATCTCTAAATGATGCATCAATAGGAATCCCAAAATAAAATCCTCGGTTATTAATAGTATAAGGAGAACTTTCATTTGAATCTAAAGTCAAACTTTTTGTTCCTATTATTTTTCCAAATTCATTTCTAACTAAAAAAACATGAGTATTTTGAAGTAAATCAAATGGTTCAAAATGCCTTAAAGCTCTCTCAAAATTAGGTTTGCAATATCCTGCAGAAAGATATTCTTGGTATGTCATACCCCATACTTTTCTCAAATCATTAGGAATTCTCTCTTTATCTTCAAAAAAATTTGCTCTATAATCCAAAGTAGAACTTATTTCTCTTTGAATTCTTTCAATATCAGTTCTTGGAATTACAAGCTCTTTAGGAATTTCTATTTCCAAAATTACAGGTTTTAACATACCTAATAATTTTTAATTACAACTTATAAACATATGGTTAATGAAAGCTATGTGTAAAACATAGCTCATTTAGTGTGTAATTTTTTGTAAATATTATCTG
>JAVHOF010000091.1:0-12080 GCA_036169915.1 Candidatus Pacearchaeota archaeon
TATTCTAAATAATTTTGTTAAAATCCATAGATCAATTTCTATGGATTTTTTAATGAATAATATCAATTAAAGAGGTACTAATGGGAGCATTGGAAGGATTTGTTTGTGGACTTATTGTTGGATTTATGATATCGTTTATTATTTTTATAGACATAGTACTTAATAAAACTAATAAAACAGACAACATTGAGAATTAAATGAATACAATTAGATTTGAAAAAAAACGTGTTAATATTAATATACATTTTTGTTCTAATCCACCAGATTGGGCGTTAATCAAAGACTGCCAAGCATTAAAGCCTAATATTAAATGGAACGGTATAGATTCTTGGTATATTACAATTAGAACAGATAAATACACGCAGGAATTAGAAAACTTAACACAGTATAATAAAATACTTTCACATTTTAATGAAAAGGAAGTTAATAAGTTCTCAACATTTTTTTTAACTAAAAATAAAGAAATTTATGAAAATGAACAAGCAGAACTTAAATTACGTAGTAGCATAATAGAAAAAGCTAAAGCTACCATAGATACAATTCCAAGATTGTATAAATTTCAAAAAGAAGATGTGCTAAGTATGTTCAATAGAAAAAATACATTACTGGCTAATCAAATGGGTTCTGGCAAAACCACTACTGCTATTGCATTTGCAGAACTTAATCAATTTAAAAAAGTACTTGTAGTTTGTCCAGCATCTTTAAAATTAAATTGGAAAAAAGAAATTCTTATTGTAAATGATAAAGCTAATATTTGTATTTTACCATCGGAAATTGCAACAGAAAATACTAAGTACTATATTATCAATTATGATATGCTTATTAAACAATACATAGAAAAAAAAGATCCAATAACAAATAAAGTAAGAGCATTAGAGTTAAAAAAAGATTCAGTATTAACAGATATTGAATTTGATTGTTTGTTATTAGATGAAGCACATTATATTAAAAATAATTCTAAGCGTACTAGAGCCGTATTAACAATATCTGATACAATTAATTATAATGTTGCTATTACTGGAACACCTATTAAAAATAAAACAAGAGATATTTTTAACTTATTATTATTAATTAAGCATCCTATTACAGATCAAGGATTTTTTAAGTTCGCTCAAACATATTGTGATGCTAAAAAAACAGCTTTTGGTTGGGATTTTAATGGCAGTTCTAATTTAGAAGAATTGCATACTCAAATTAAGCCGTATATGGTTAGACGTTTAAAAGCAGATGTACTAGACTTACCAGACAAAGTAATTACTGAAATATATGTAGAAATGGATAAATCATTTTTTAATGAGTATGAAGTAGCTTTTTCTAATTATCTTAATTTTTTACGAACACAAAAATTAGTTAATTTAGCCGAACAAGATATTGACAAAAAAATACGCAATGTTGAGTACGCACAGCATTTAGTTCAGTTAGGACTGTTAAAGCAATTATGCGCCAGAGCTAAAAGCAAGATGATGATTGAGCGTATAGATGATTTATTAGATGAAACAGATGATAGAAAAATAGTTATATTTACGCAGTATGATGAAATAATAAATATATTTCGTAATAAATACTTTAATAACTCTGTGGTTTTAACTGGCGCAACTTCTATGGTTGATAGACAGAAAGCAGTGGATGATTTTCAAACAGAGCCTAATATTAGATTGTTTATTTCTAATATTCAAGCAGGAGGAGTTGGGATTACTCTTACCAAAGCAGATACTCTTATGTTTGCAGATTTAAGTTGGACTCCCACAGATCATAGTCAAGCAATGGATAGAATTCATCGTATATCACAAGAAAATATTTGCAATATAATGTATTTTATTTGCACTGGTACAATTGAAGAAGATATATTTAAATTGCTAGATACAAAACAAGGTGTTCAAGATAAAGTGATTGATAATACAGAATACACTAATACAAATAATAGAGCATTATTTAATCAATTAGTAGCTAAATTATCCAATAAAGCATTGATAGAATAAAATAATTTATTATTCGATATTTATATATGAATATAAGTTAGGTCACTTAAATATGACTTTTTTTATTTATATATTGTTTATATGTTTAACTATAAATAATAAAAAGGTGTTAAAATGGTACAGTATGATGAAGATGAAGATGAAGAAATTGGTTGCAGCACAATAGGGTTTGTGCTAGTGGTCGGCTTTATAATTTTAAGAGTGCTATGCTGGCTAGGGATACTACATTTTGGAGGAAAGTAATGGATGATATAGAAGACAATACAGACTATGATATGAGTTCAAGTATGGATATTGTAGAAATAATGACAAGAATATGGATATTAACTGATAATATGAATAACGTCAATAACTACAGTATATCATTAAGTGAAGAACAATTAAAACAAATGGCATTAGAAATATTTTTTGATCCATCTACAGTAGATGAAGATAATGATAAACAACACAATTTTAGTTTAACTGTTCTATCCAAATTGTGTGAGCTGAATTATTTTAAAATATCTTGTCAATTTAATAATGCAAAACAAATTGTATAGAATTTTAAGGAGAATAACATGAAAAAAATAATATTTTTTGTACTGATATTAGTTCCGTTAATGTATTCGCAAACCATTACTCTTAAAGTTTTAATTACAAGAATTGATTTGTATGACGTGGATATTAAGTTTTATAAAAATTCAAATAAAACCATTACAATAAAGTTTAATAATGATAAACGTGCAGGCTTTGTTAAAGTTAAAGGAGAATATAGTTATAAATTTGCACCATTGTCAAAATTAGATGATACTATCTATATGTTCGATTCTGTTACTATAACTATAACTACTTTATCACATAACTTAGTTGTTGTTGATATGTGCTACTTAATAAAAAAATTACGTATGCTTGCCAAATTATATCACTTTAGTTAGTCAATAATCATAATAAATACATTTTTTATGATATTTATATAAAAAGATAATGTACTTAGCTGGAGTTGATAAAATGCGGAATTTTACTCTAAACATAACTAATTGTAGCGTGTTATCGCAAATATTATTAATTATTTTAAAAATAGTTAATTTGCTTGAATTATCTTGGTGGTGGATTATGCTACCGACAGTATCTTTTTTAATTCTTTTTTTAATTCTTTATATTATTGTTTTATTGATAGATAAATAGAGTAAATTAAAAAAACATTGTATTTATATTAAACGGTTGTGCTTTTCTTTCAGTCCTCACAAGGACAAATTATTTGTGTAATTGATAAACGTTTGTGAAATTCCTTTACCGCTCATAGAAATGTGAGCGGTTTTTTTGTGATAGTCGGTACAGACATTATAGTACAAATTGTGTAATTTTGTATTGAAAAAATAAACAAGTTGTACATAATAACAGAACAGGAGTTCTTATGAGAACCGCACAATCTACTAAAGGCATAGCAATTGTTAATATGCATTCTATTAACAACACGTCCACATCACTACAAACAATTCCTTTAAGTAATATTGAATATAAATTAATTAATATTGCGGATATTAAAGATGCGGAATATAACAGCCCAATTAGAACAGAAGAAAAATTTCTTAAACCTTTGCTTAATTCTATTGCAGTATATGGAGTTAAAAATCCAATTTCTGTTACAAAGGATTATGAATTAATTGATGGTCATAGGCGCAAAAGATGTGTTGAGTTATTAGGAGGCACTAAAATACCCGCTAATATTGATTTAGATGCTACTTCTGACAACAAAGATTTAATTTATGAAACTATTAACTCGGTTGCTCGTAAATTAAATGAAGCAGATCAACTATACACGTATATGCATGGTGGCAAAATTCCAAAAAAAATAGAAGCTGCAATAAAAAATATTATGACTGTTGTAAATGGAGATAAATTCATATTAACAGTTATGCTTAGTCGCAGAACTTCACCAACGCATATTTGGACTATTTTTAATAAGTTATTAAATTATACATCAATTAATGATGAAGCTAGAGCATTATTATGGATTGCTAAACATGAAACTCAATATAGATTAAGAAGAGCTATGCAAAGCAATATTAGTGGAAAAGCTATAAATACAGCAATCACAAGAGATAAACCATTAATTCAAAAATGGCAAGTATCGTAATATAAAGCAGTTACTTTAAATATAAAGCATAAGAATAATATCTTATGCTTTTTTTTGCTAAAAATGTTTACAAAATATAGGTCATTAAAATATACCTTTTATTAATACAATGAATTAAGTATTTTTGTATATAAATAAAATAGGAATAAAGTTATGGAAAATTTACAACGCAGACAAGATGACCCGCACGTAAATAATAGAAAATCTATTATGGTGTATAACAAACTTCATAAAGCTAAAAATGCAACATTACCAAAGTATGCTAATTTTAGTAAAAGAATAACGTATAAACAAGAAGTTCATTTAATTAACTTAATTGAACAATTGGATATTAGCACAATTTTAAATGTCGTTAATTCTAAAACTTTTGATGTGTATTCAGTAGGAGTCGCTGGAAAACGATGGATTGGAAAAGGGTACGCTATGTATGATAATGGCGGGGTAGTTATTTGTGATAATGTTAAATATGCTGTGGATTGGAAAATAATATTAAAATTATACGCAGGAATACTTAATAAAGTGTTTGTTGTAAAAAATAATAACTTACTATAACAATATTAAAAAAGGAAAATGAAATGGCTATAATATCAAATGAAAAAAAAGTAATCATATTAACAGAAATATTAAATTCATTAGGATTTAAATACGCAGATATGGAGTTATTAATGCAAGTTGTATATAAAATGAATAAACAAGGATTAGGAGATTCTGTTGATATATTAAAAGATGCAATTTCTAAAAGCATTGAGAGTAATAATTTGTCAGTTAATGGAATTTTGTCATATTTGTTTGATTCTATTATTTCTACTATACATAGCAAATTTCCAAAAATAAATAAAGATGACTTATGTCCATATATAGATGGATTTAAAAGTTATATAGCATTTAAAGGAAATAAAAGCATGAATTTTGAAGTAGAAAAAATGCTTCGCAGCTTTAAAGTTAATAGTTAAATGTACGCTGTATTTGTATATATGATAACGTATAAAATAGGGTACTAAAAAATGACTTTTCCTATAACAAATAAATAAGTATGTTTGTATTGTAATTAAAATAAAAGGAGATATCAAAATGGTAAATGCATACAAAGAAGCTATTGCTGATTATAATGAGTCTATAAATTATGCAAAGGCATTCTACAATCGAGGTCTTGCTAAAAAGAACTTACAAGATTATACAGGAGCTATTGAAGATTATAATAAAGCAATAGAGATTGATCCTAAAAATATAGTAGTATATCTAAGTAGAATACTATGCAAATACAAAGTACGAGATTATACAGGAGTGATAAATGACTGCACTAAACTAATAGAATTTAATCCTGTTGATACCACAGCATATATTAGCAGAGGATTTGCTCAATATTGTTTAGAAAATTATCAAGAAGCTATTAAAGATTATAATGAAGCAATTAGTATTAGTCCTGCAGATCCACACACGTATTATAGTAGAGGAATTGCTAAGGTTAAATTGAAAGATTATACGGAAGCTATTGCTGATTTTAATAAAGCAATTGAATTAAAATCTACCTTTGATGAAGCTTATATTGAAAAATATAATGCTTTATACTCTATGGGATGTATTAAGGAAGCTGAATTGATGTTAGGCTATATTAAATATACCGCTGAAAATTATAGTAAACTGTGTAAAAATAATATTTAAAGAGTTAAAAAATGATTAATTTATTAAAAGAGACACTTGGGTGCTTATCAGAAAATGGTAAAACCCCATCAGATGTAGTTTATGTAGTAAGTGCTATGATTAGTACACGCAAAGAATATGAATATATAGAGGAAAGCCAGCTACCCTATGGCAAGTTTAGCTGGGAGCAATTTAAAGAAAAAGCTGCTCATTTCCGTTATAATAATGGATTTGGAGCGCCCGAAGTTGACCTAAATTTAAAAATTGTTGGAAATGACTGGTGGTTAGAAAGAGCAGAGTATGATGGCTCTGAATGGTGGGAATATAAATCTATACCTGACATTAAAAATTTACCATCAATAGATGCACGTGTTAAGCCTATTAATTTATACGAAGATTAAAAAAAAGGAGCTAAACAATGAATGATGATAATGTAATGGATACCAAACGGTTTGATGAACTATATGGAGAAAACAGATTTTTAGAACTTCTTTATGAAGGTAATGCCTTATATAATAAAGGTGAACACGATAAAGCTATAAATTGTTATACTAAAGCAATAGAGATTAGCCCAAATAATGCAAAAGGATATAATTTAAGAGGTGGTGCTAAATATGATTTAGGAGATATAAAAGGTGCTATTATTGATTACAATAGAGTATTGGAAATTGATCCTGATAATAAAATAATATGTTATTATCTAGGAGTTGCAGAAAGAGAACTAAACGAGGAAGGAACTAAATAATGAAGCTAATCGAAATACAAAAACTAGAAAACTGTCCTGAATGGTTAAAAAACAAAATAATATATGTTTCTGATGAAGATATTGAATTGACAAACGAAGGAACAGTGTATTGGAAAAAAGGTAATTGGTTTGAAGGTACTTGGGAAGATGGCGTATGGGAAAATGGTACTTGGTTTAAAGGTACTTGGAAAAATGGCGTATGGAAAAATGGCAGCTGGCACAGAGGCATTTGGAAAGATGGTGCCTGGAAAAAAGGTATTTGGCATGATGGCACTTGGAAAGAAGGTATTTGGGAAAGTGGCATTTGGTGGTATGGCACTTGGAAAGATGGCATCTGGAAAAACGGTATTTGGAAAGATGGTATCTGGAAAAACGGCGTCTGGCAAAACGGTATTTGGACAAAAGGTTCTTGGTCAGATGGTACTTGGGATAATGGTACTTGGTTGGGCGGTACCTGGAAAGACGGCAATCACGAAAACGGATTCTGGAAAAAAGGAATATGGGTTAATGGTATATGGAATAACGGATTGTGGCATAAAGGTATTTGGAAAGATGGTATTTTTGAAGATGGTTTTTGGGAAACAGGCACATTTACAAAAGGAACTTGGATTTCTGGTCAATGGGAACGAGGATATTGGAAATCGGGACGTATTGTTTTAAAACATACTGGAGAGTTTATAGTCTGCATAAATCCCACAGATCATACAATAGAAATGAATGGAGAAATAAAGCCTGTTATATTTTGGACAGACTATTTAAGGAATGCATCAGACGAAGAGAAGAACACCGACAAATATAAATCGCTTGATGAAGACTATCAATATGCGGTAGAAGAATTATACGAATTTTCAAGATAAAATAAGATTAAAGGCATTGAAAAATGCCTTTATTTGTATGCTTTTATATTGTATGTTTGTAGTGCAATTAAAACGAGGAATAAAATGAAATTAAAAGAGCTTATTACATTAGATAGATGTCCATACTGGCTAAAAGATCCAAAGATAAAAGTATCAAGAGAAGATATTGAATTAAATGATCTTAATGAAGTGATTTGGAAAAAAGGAATTTGGGAATTTGGAGATTGGTATAATGGTACTTGGGAAAAAGGTACTTGGAAATTTGGTACGTGGAGAAATGGTACGTGGAAACAAGGCGTATGGTATAATGGTATCTGGAAAAATGGTATCTGGGGTAAAGGAACGTGGTATGATGGATATTGGGAATATGGTACGTGGCATAGTGGCAATTGGTATGATGGTACTTGGTATGATGGTACTTGGTACAATGGTACGTGGCACGCTGGCACTTGTGTATGTATGACTTGGTCAGATGGTATCTGGAAAGATGGTATCTGGAAAGATGGTATCTGGTATAGTGGTAAATGGTATACTGGTATTTGGAAAAATGGTATTTGGAAAGGCGGTACTTGGAAATCTGGTATTTGGGAAAATGGTATTTGGGAAAATGGAGCTTGGGAAAATGGAGCTTGGAAAGACGGTACTTGGGAGTATGGAGTGTGGGAAAGCGGAAAAGTACATTTAAACAATAATTATAGCAATAGTGTATATTTAAATACAAAAAATGGAGATATAATTATTGATGGTATATCAAAATCTTTGAAAGAATGGGAAGAGCTTATGTACAATACAGATATAGAAAGCTCTACATCAAATAAACATTTTAAACGATTAAAAAAAATAGTGGAATTTAGTAAATACGAAATATTAAATTTTTCAAGATAAAATATTAAAGGTGATAAAATGACTGAAAAAGAAAGATTAGCAAAAATAGGAAGAGCAGATAGACGAAGAACAATAATGTTTTTTGTTAAAACCGCCATTGTTTTTATTGCTTTATTTATGTTTACAGATGTTACGAACGAAAGGTTTCATTTAGATTTACACTGGTATGCGTATGGAGCAATATTAGGATTCATTTATATTATTATAAAAGGATTAACAGATATAGGTACATAAAATTAAAAACAATAATAAAGGCATTAAAATATGCCTTTATTTATATTTCTGTGCTTATTATATTTGAATTAAAATTAAAAGGAACAATGTAATGTGTGTATATATCAGTGCTAAAACAGAAAATGCTTTAATTAAAGAAGCCGATAATTTGTACGGAAGTAAAGTATTTTATCTTAACAATGGAATATATTCTATAAATTATAATGATTATAAATATGTTTTTGATGAAAAAGAATATGCAATAGTTGATAATAAAATTCAAAATGTAAAATTATCTTTTGCAGTTTGTAATAATATATTAGATACCGATTCTATCAATACTAAAGTAATTACTGTTAAACAAGAATTAGGCTATCATTGCAACTTATTTTATAACATTGATAACATTACTAAATACTTTAATATGTTTGAGCCATATACACGTAGTGAAGAGAATATAAGATTATTAGTTAAGTTTAAAAATAATAATATTAAATATGTAAGTGTGAACAATGTTAATATTGATACGTTTAAGATAGTTACGGATATAAAAATATATTTAAAGTATTTTAAATTTAGCAAAGCAGAATTAGAAAATTTATTAGAAAAAATATCATTAGTTAAAACTTATATAAATAATCAGAAAAGAGAAAAATAATGTGCATACAAATTAAAACTAATAAAAGTAACGTATTACTTCAGGAAAATGATTATTTTTATGCAAGTAAGGGTTTTTATATTAATGGTGGAATATATTCTTTGTTTTATCAACAGTACAAATATATATTCAGTAATGATAAATACTCAATTATTGATAATAAAATTCAAGAAGTAAATTTTGGCATTAATACTTATGATAAGTATCAGGGTATTATTCTTGATATTGCAAGAACTAAGCATACACTAGGATATCATTGCGATTTATTTATCAACTATATTGCAGACCAATCTTATTATAAGGTACTTGAGTTACGGCATCATAGTGCAAACTATATGCAACTGATAGTCAAGTTTTATAAAAAAAATATTCAATATATAGGAAATAAAGAAGTAGTTGTTAATAAGTTTCAAATAGTTACGGATATAAATATCTATAAAAGATACTTTAAATTTTCTAAAAATGAATTGCAAGATTTTAAAAAGTATTTGACAATGGTTGCTGAATATATTAATATACAAAAATAACATAAAAAGGTCACTAAAATATGACTTTATTTATAGTACATAGTTAAGTATGTTTGTATTGTAATTAAAACAAAGGAATTAAAAATGAAACTAAGTAAAATAATACAAAAAGAAAACTGTCCTGAATGGCTAAAAAATCCAAATATAAAAGTAGTGAATGAAGATATTGTTATACAAGATGATAAAGTAGTTTGGAAATCTGGTATTTGGAAATCAGGTACTTGGTTATCTGGTACTTGGAAAGAAGGCACTTGGGAATCTGGTACTTGGGAATCTGGCTATTGGGAAACTGGCTATTGGGAAACTGGTACTTGGAATGATGGTACTTGGAATGATGGTACTTGGAATGATGGTACTTGGGAAAATGGAACTTGGTATGACGGAGTTTGGGAAAAGGGTACTTGGAATAAGGGTACTTGGCTTAATGGCACTTGGAAAAATGGAACTTGGAAGTATGGTACTTGGGAATATGGAGTATTCAAAAATGGTACTTGGAATGACGGAATTTGGGAAAATGGTATTTGGGAAAATGGTATTTGGAACGATGGATATTGGGAAAATGGCAGTTTTAAAAATGGTAAATTTTTAGGTGGAACTATGTGTGCACCTCAATTTTGTATTGTAGAAATATCTATCTTATTGGCTATAAATAAAATAAGTATAGGATATAACGCCCGTTCCATTGAACACTGGGATGAATTCTTTTACAACTCAAATAAACCATATCAGTATGAGAGAGACAGTGATGAATTTAAACGTATAGTAGCAAATTATGAAATAGCCAAATTAATATTAAAAATGGCTAAAGGTCAATAAGATATGACTTTATTTATAATGAATAGTTAATTATGTTTGTATTGTAATTAAAAACGAAGGAATTCAAAATGAAACTAAGTGAAATTATACAATTAGATAACTGTCCTGACTGGCTAAAGGAATCCTATATTCAAGTATTCTGACAGTTATATGAAAATAATGAAATAAAATGAAATAAAATGAATTATTTTTGATGAATTTAAATATTTTCTTATATTTATATAAAAAGAAAGAATTAAATGAAACTGTCTGAATATGCTAGAAAGAACTCTATTACTTATAGAACTGCCCAGAATCACTGGAAACTTGGATATATTAAAGGTAAACAACTACCTTCTGGAACTATTGTAGTTGACGACGATGAACCAGTTATAAGTACTTCAATTAATGTTATTTTATATGCCAGAGTTTCATCGTCTGAAAATAAAGATAATTTAGAAACTCAATTAAATAGACTTCGAGATTATGCTAATGCCAAAGGTTATATAATTATAAAAGAAGTTAAAGAAATAGGTTCTGGATTAAATGATAAAAGACCACAACTTGAATCTGTATTAAAATCCGATAATTGGAATATATTAATTGTAGAACATAAAGACCGACTTGCAAGATTTGGAACAAATTATTTAAATATAATTTTAAATAAGTTAAACAGAAAAATAGAAATAATAAATATCACAGAAGACAATAAAATAGACCTGATGCAGGATTTTGTTTCAATAATAACTTCTTTTTGTGCTAGATTATATGGATTGAGAAGAACTCATAGAAAAACTGAACAAATAATAAAAGAATTGTCTAATGATAAGAAGTAGTAAACATATTTTAAAATTTTCTAATACCAATAAGATAAGTCAGTTGGAATCCCTGTATTCAAATTTTAAAGCTGACCTGGAATATTATATTAATTTAATTTTAACTGGTGAACTACCTTTAAAATTTAATTTGAGTTCTAAATTATTGCCAAATAACAAATTAATTCACTCACGATGGAAGCAGGTTGTTTATAAACAAGCATCAGAAATTGTTAGGTCAAATATTAAATTCCAATCAGACCGGAGATTTAAAAGGTATAAAAAAGTTTATTCTTATTTTAAAGTTCAAGGAAAACAGTCCAAATTTACCAGTAAAAAGTTTTCAGAACTTAATTTAAAACCAATTATAAAATTAATAAAAATTAGCCTTAAAAACGTATCTCTAAATATTGACCAACGATTTTTAAATTTTACTGAAAAAAGTTTGCATTTTAATGAGTTTGTTGGATTGAAACTTCCATATTTTGTTGAAAATAAACATAAATCTGTGCAAATTAACTTGCCAATTAAATGGCATAAACAGTCATTAAAATATAAAACTTGGAACAGAAAGGGCACCGTTCAGTTATCAAAGATTAATAACAATTTTTATATAACATTTTTCTATGAAAAAGAACCAGTTCCAATTAAATCTGTTGGTAGCTCACTTGGAATTGATATTGGGTATAAAAAACTAATAGCCGACTCTAATGGTAAATATTATGGAACAGAGTTAGAGCAAGTCTATAATAAAATATCAAAAAAAGTTAGAAAATCAAAGAATTACAATCAACTATTGGTTTATAAGAAAAATAAGATTAATGAAATAACCAATCAGTTTCTAAAAGA
>JAVHOF010000092.1:0-12067 GCA_036169915.1 Candidatus Pacearchaeota archaeon
TAGTTTCATGGGGACAATTATATTGTCCTTATGAAATAGTTTCGGGATAGAATAGGATTTTTTTCTTCTTTCAAGAGAACAAAGCCATTTTTAAAAACATTTAAATAGTCTGTTAAAATAAAATTATTAATTTATAAAAAAAGAATGATTCCGACAAAAATGTTTTTTAGTAAAGGGGTTGGTGTTCACAAAGACAGGCTTGCTTCTTTTGAATTGGCTTTGAGAAATGCAGGTATAGAAAAATGCAATTTAGTTTATGTTTCTAGTATTTTTCCTCCTAATTGCAAGATAGTTTCCAAGGAAGAAGGGCTGCAGTCATTAAAATCAGGAGAGATAACTTTTTGTGTAATGGCAAGAAGCGAGACAAATGAGCCGAACAGGCTTGTTTCAGCAGCAATAGGATTAGCAGTTCCAAAAGATAGTAACAATCACGGTTATTTATCGGAACATCATTCTTTTGGTGAGACAGGAAAAAAATGTGGAGAATATGCAGAGGATTTGGCAGCATCAATGCTAGCATCAACTTTAGGAATAGAATTTGACTCTAATACTGCATGGGAAGAAAGAGAACAGATTTACAAAACAAGCGGGCATATTTTTAAAACAACAAATATCTGCCAGTCATGTGAAGGTAATAAAGATGGTCTATGGACAACTGTAATTGCAACAGCTATACTGCTGGAATGATTATCTTCAAATCTTAAATAATAGCTTACCTTTCTGAAGCTATTTATCTTAGAAACTATTATATCTCTATAAAACATCAGTTATGCAATCATTCATCAATCAATTTTTATCACTCTTCACACAATTGTTATTTCTGTTGACAATATAGATATATTCATTATTTAACTTCAGAAAGGTAAGTAATATCAATCTTAAGAAAGATTTATAATTCTATCTTATTTAAGATATAAATGAAAAGAGACTGGCTTTATATTGGACTAATAATTGTAGTTATATTTTTTATTTTTGCAGTTTATATTTATGTAAAGGACATTAACTATAACATAAATGATTCTTTTGAATCATTTAACAGTTTAAAGGGAAATTCCAAAGATGAAGGGTCTTTCACAGGAAATAATAATCAAGAAAATCAAATGCCTAATTCTAATACAAATAATAATGCTCCTGTTTCAGGAGGTGGAGGAGGTTCTGGAAGTAGCAGAAACCAAGGTTCTGGGGGAGAATTTGGAAGCAATGTAACTTCAGAAGATTTGCAAGATAGATTAAATCAAAGTTCTTGTTCTTTAATCAGGCCAGGAAATCTTCCTGATATTAACTGCTTTGTAAATTATATAAAAAAAGAAAGTGTTTCATTAAAAATAGAGAATAAATTAGGAGAAGATATAGGAATTATGATGAATCTTAACAGTTGTTCTCCAGAGCTTCAAGATACTATCAAAAATAATGAACAAAAAGATTTTATATTTTCTTGTAATAATAATGATTATTTTAGCCAGGATATTTTAATATCCTATTTTCTTAGTGGAAATGGTACTGTTAATATAAGAGGTTTTGTAAATGGGTATGTTTCAAGTTAAACTATTAATAATCCACTTACATTATAAGTTCCTATATGTGCCTCATCTATTTTAAACCAAGAAGGCATTCCTTGAATTTTGAAAGATACGGGATTATTATTTGAAAAATAAATATAATCTACGCAGGATTTATCTTGAATAGGTATTCCCTGCAAAGATAGTTCTGGAAGATAAACCAGAGATTCAATTCCATTTGGATTAGCACTAATCTTTCCTTCTAACCTGTCTAAAAAACTAGGTGCTTCTGAAGACTCTATATAATAAGAATATTGTGAATGTATTGATAAATTATCTATGTTAGTGCCCTCTACAAATGGTTTATAAATAGTTTTATTTATTCTGTTGGAAATTTTTCCATTTGTATTTATAAGATAAAGAGGATCTTCAAATCCCGTTATATCTATCTTAGAAGATATAACTTTAGTTCTATTCCAGAAAGCAAGATTGCCCTTGTCTTTAATATAAGAGTCTACTACTAAATCAATCCTTACATTCCAGGGATCTTCTTGGCTTATGTTTACTTCTCTAATGGAATAATTGATTAAAAGATTTTCCTTATTTCCTAAATCTGCCAATATTAAATTTATATCACTTAGTCTATAGCCTGACATCAGGCTGATATTTTCATTTTCTATACTTCCATTTATTATTGCTTCCCTGATTGCATTTTGAGAATTTGCAATAAAATGTCCATCTGCAGTTATTTTATTCTGAATTGATAATATAGCTCTATATCCAGAAACATAAGTTTGTCTAGACATATCTTTTTCTATTGAAAAAATAAAATTATTCATAGTTTCTATTCTTTTATTAATAGATTCTCTGCTTTTAATATCTGAATAAAATCCATAGGAAATTAAAAATAAAGATAGCATAGCCATTACTAAAATCGTAAAAAATACACCTTTCTTATTCATTCGTTTTATTTTTAATTCCATCTTCTTATCTGCATTTCAGTTCTCCACATAAAAGGAACTCCGGAAATATCAAGATTATCAACATCAAAACTTTCTTTGTCCAAAACAACATCTATTTTAGTATTATTATTTGCATCTAATTGAGATATTAATCTTTCAACAGCATCGTCTATACTATCATTACTAGGATCCCATATATCATTTGGATCTCCAACAACAATCTGTTTGGAAGAACCATCTTCAAATTGTATTATCTTTGTTCCTCCTCGTGCTTTATCTTTAACTTCCCCATAATTAACATAATTTTTAATAAAATATGTTAAAAAACCATAAGAAGCTTCAGTTGAAGCACTATAACCATTGCCAAATTGCAAACTAAAATTATTTTCACCTTCTTTAAATAAACCGCTTGCTTTAGAAGGAGTATATCCAAATCTTGCAAAAACACTTACAAAGGGATCTGGTGGTGAATTATAAAGTATAATTGAATTTGCAATTGCTTTTTGTGTTGTTATTCCTGTTAAAACCCAACCAAGCTGCCAGTCTGCATATATTGGAAATGAATTTTTAGGAAGAAAAAATTCCCATGTAATATTCCTATAAAAAGAGGGATTATATGCAAAATTTGAATAGCTCTTTATTGGAATTTCCCCGCTAATATCTATTGTTCCATAAGGGATAGATATCTCAGAAGAATTAATATAAATATAGGAATTTTCCCCTAAAGTTGTTAAAGTATTCGGAGAATTTTTTCCAATATCCAAAATGAAAAAGAAATATTCACTATTTAAAACAGAATAGGAGATTCCTTTGGAATTTAATACATTTTTTATTTCATTATCAGAAAAATTTACTTTGTTATTAACTGGAATTTTTGAACCTATAAAAATAGTTTCATTGCCTTTTCTAAATGATAAGGATGTATTCATAGAAGCATTAATCATAATGTTCATATCATAAATCTGATTTGGAATAAATATTGACTTTTCATAATGCAAAATAGACCTTGTCCGAACTTTATTAAATGGAAAAATTTTTTGCTGTTCAAATGTACTCATATTAGGAGTATAATATTGAACAATAATATGAGATGCTCCGTCTTCTGCACCAGTGTCTCCATCAATGATTGCAATGTTTTCTCCTAATTTTAAATCACTGCTTATATTTTGAATTGTATAACTTCCAATTGTCCCTTGAAAAACTTTCTTTCCATTTAAATAAAGTTTTGTATATTGATTTAACCATGAAGGTTCTACAAGCCATGTGCCATCTAATATTGTTGAATTATTTGGTATGTAGAATTTATAAGTAACATTTGTCTGAGTAGTTCCACAATAATAATCCCCTCCAAAAGATGTCCAGCCACCGCACATAAGGTCTCCTTTTATAAAAAGGGTATTTTTCTTTTTATCTATTTTTTTTAACCATGCTTTTGATATAAAACCTTGAGTCATTTTTCCTTTTTCAATTCCACTTATCATTTGTCTTTCAACCTCTGAACTTTTTGCATTTTCAAAACTAGTAGTATTTTTTGAAGCAAGTAAATCATCTCCATACCATATTCCTATATTATCTGAAATATTCATATAATTAAGAACTTCCTGTGCAAGATTTTTAGCAATTGTAATGTTTGAGACATAAATATCTCCCATCTGTTCTATTATGGACTTATTCAAGTCTTTTATTTTGCCTTCCAAAATTAAATTATTTAAATAACTATTATTAAGTTCACCAGTTTGTATAGTTGAAAGTACATTAACTAAATCAGACTGAATAAAACCCTTATTTTGCGGATGTCTTATAGTTGGATAAATGACCAAGATACTTAAAAATATTATAGTTAATGCAACTAAAATATCTGTGCTAAAAAAAATACCTCTTTTATTTTTCATTTTTATATCCAAACATACAAATAAGCAGTAGCAGGTTTATTTTCAAATACTGTTATTCTAGTTATTTTAATTAAATTTTCTGTATTTATATTATCTTTATTAATACCAGGTTTGCCAATACCTTCAATAGAAACAGAATTAATTGTAATGTTTTTATCAAAAAAGAAATAATAATTATATTTTGTATTAAAAATAATTTTTGTCTCTTCGTAATCTGTCTGAGCAAGATTATAAAATCTTTCTAATTTAGTTTCATTAATTTTATTATTACTTAATATCCCTATTTTATCTACATTAGTTTCGTTCCAATTCATAGGATATCCATCTGAAAGAATAGTATTTGTTATAATCTCTCCATCATAAAAAAGATTCTGCATATTTTCTTCTGATTCTCCAAGACTATTTATAGAATAGACATAGAATACTATAATCCCTATCGAAAAGATTGCTACAGCAACCATTAAATCTATGCTCCATGCCTGTGATTTTTTTTTATTTAAAAACATTTTAGACATTAAGGTTCACTTGTCCATTTATTTTGCTTATTTTATTTATATTTTTATAAATTTGCCCGTTTATTTTTTGAATTGGAAGTGCAATAGCATTTTTCCCATCATTAGTTTTTATGTATACCATATTTTCTACAATAGTCAAATTATAGTCTTTGCCATTAAGGTCATTTGGAATTTTAAATTCCCTGTTATATCCCTCACTTGATTGAAAGGCAAGGTTAATTTCATTCTGGACTGTCAAAGCAATTTCTTTAAGGGCAATATCTTCTTTTTGTTTTGTTCTATCAGACATGCTTACCTGAATAAAAATAAAAAATATAGAAAAGAAGAATAATAGAGTTGTAACTAATATAAGGAATTCTAATGATGTTTGAGAAATTTTTTTAGTCATCTAAACAAGACTAATCACACTTTGATTTATTTCAGCCTCCACCTGGATTCTTTTTATTCCTTGTTCTGGATTTAATGTTCCTGATATTGGAACATTACTTGAAAAGGCCATTTTGGATATGCCTGAACTAGTCCTTATTGAAATAAACAGAGTATTTTCTGAGATTTCTACTTCTACGATATTTTCTGGAAAATAACAGGTAATTGTTGATTTTGAAGGAGCTCCCATGTAAAAAACAGATTCTGAAGTGGATAATATTTTATCTGCACAATTATACAACTGTATTATTCTTATTCTATCGTTTATAGCATTGCTATAAATAAATCCAATGCCAATAATCCCAATTAAAGTAAATGTAACAAAGCTCATAATAATTATATATTCTACACTTACCTGTGAATTATTTGATTTCCCTCTTTTTTTCATAATATTTTAAGGAAAAGTGCAGTTAAAAAAGTTCCCTTTTGATTCTTTTATCTTTTAAAACAATAGGTTTATAAAATTATGATCTATAAGTTATATATGGAATCAAAAAAAGGAGGATTATTATACTTAAAAGTTACTTTAGCCATACTTATTTTTTTGTTTATAGATATCTTATATATTGGATATAAGTTCAAATATTCTAATAGCATGACTGGTTTTTCAGTAAAATCTTCAATTGGTGAATTTTATAGTCAAATGTCTCCAATATTTAAATTTTTGCTTATATTTCAATGGGCTGTTCTTGTAATAATCATATTATTCATGGCTTTTAAGGACAAGAAAAATAAAGGGGATGATAAGAATCTAATAAAGATTGACATTAAAGAAAACTATGATCAAAAGAAAACTGATTTAGACGTATTATACGATATTTTAAAAAAAGAAAATTCTTTAAAACTATCAACAATATCTAGATCATTTGGAATTAATAAAGAAGTTGCAATGGAATGGTGTAAGATATTGGAATCTGGAAATCTAGTAATAATAGACTACCCTGGTTTTGGAGAACCAACAATAAAGATTTTAGATAAAAAAGTATAAAAATTTCAAAAGAAAAATGAAAAAAGAAAAATTAAAAGAAATAGGTGATAAAAAAGAGGAAATATCAAAGAGTCTTCCGGATTTAGATGATATGGGTGATGAAAAAGAAGAGATATTAAAGAGAATTTCTAAATTAGATCATGCTTTTTCTGAAGATTCTTATGATAAATCTCAAAAAAATCCTTATGAAAATGATATTCCTAAAAGGATTATAAAAGATGAAGAAATAAAACCATCAATTAAAAAAATAGATGAATCTCTTACAAAAGATTATAATAAAGAATCCTTTTTTATTAAAGATAATGATAAAGAACCTATTTCTATTAATAATAAGCATGTTTCTATTAAAGATGACAATAAATCTACAATAAAAGATAATGATAATGAGTTTGTTTCTATCAAAAATAATATTATAAATAAAGAAAATAATGATAAAATTTTAGAAACTTATGAAATTGAAGTTGATAAAGCAAAAGTAAGTGTAGAGATTAAAAAAAATAGCAGAGGTATTCTTTATAATCTTTATCTTCAAGAAATAAATCCTGCAACAGCTTCTCTTCTTGATGAAGTAAGAAATGAACTTGTAACTGTCACAACAATAGGAATGAAGGAAATTATTGATCCTAAGGCCTTTAATGAAATAAAAAAGAGATTTATGCAGGAAGCAGAAACTATTTTAAGAGAAAAAGTTCCAACCATCAACCAAGATATGAAAGAGTTTCTAGTTGGAAGATTAATGCAGGAGATGTTAGGGCTTGGAGAAATAGAATTCTTGATTAATGATGCCAATTTAGAAGAAGTAGTAATACCTTCTTCTAAAAAACCTATAAGAGTTTATCATAAGAAATATGGATGGTTAATAACTAACATAAACGTTGAGAAAGAAGAAGAGATAATTAATTATTCAAATATAATTGCAAGAAGAGTTGGAAGGCAGATAAATATATTAACACCATTATTGGATGCACACCTTATTTCAGGGGACAGAGTTAATTCTATTTTATATCCAATAAGTACTGATGGAAATACTATTACAATAAGAAAATTTGCTCGTGATCCTTATACAATAATAGATTTAATTAATAATAAGACTATTAGTCTTGATGTAGCAGTTTTGTTATGGCTTGGAATTGAATATGAAATGAACATCTTGATTTCTGGAGGAACTGCTTCTGGAAAAACAGTTTTATTAAATTCTTGCATGCCATTTATTCCCCCAAATCACAGAATAATAACTGTAGAGGATACAAGAGAATTAATGCTTCCAGAGTTCCTTTATTGGTGTCCATTGGTAACAAGATCTAAAAATCCTGAGGGAAAAGGAGAAGTTAGCATGCTAGATTTGCTTATAAATTCATTAAGAATGAGGCCAGATAGGATAGTTCTTGGAGAGATGAGAAGACAAGAAGAAGCTATGGTTTTATTTGAAGCTATGCATACAGGACATAGTGTTTATGCAACTCTTCACGCAGACTCTGCTGCTGAAACAATAGATAGGCTGATAAATCCTCCTTTAAATGTGCCTCCTAATATGCTTAAAACTGTGAATTTAAATGTTGTAGTTTTTAGAGATAGGAAAAAAGGTATAAGGAGAGTTTTTCAAGTTGCAGAATTTGAGATAACTAATAACACTGTAACAACAAATATTCTCTATAGGTGGGTTCCTGAAGAAGATACTATTATAAAACATAGTGAAAGCTCTAGATTTTTTGAAGATATATTAAGAAATACAGGTATGTCAGAAAAAGAATTGAAAAAAGATTTAGATGATAAAAAGAAGATATTATCTTTTCTTATAGAAAACAAAATAAGAAACCTAAATGATCTTGGAAAAATTATGAACCTTTATTATATCAATAAAGTGGATTTATTAGAAAATATTTCAAGAAATAATTTAAAAAAGATTTTTCAGGTAGATGAAATTTAAAATTCCCTTTACATTTTCAGACATAGAACGATTAAAAATAAAATCTAAACTTTTTTCATCCAAGATAAGATATAAAAAAATTTCTAAATTAGATGAATATTTGAAGGGATGTGATATTAATTTAACAAGAGAAGAGTACATGGGCATTTGTATAAGAAGCTTTATTTTTTCTTTTCTTTTTTTAACTCTTATATTTACAACAATATTGGCATTATTATCTGTTAAATATTTCTATTTATTAGGGTCTGGTATAGCTATTTTATTTTCTTCCTTTATTTTTTTTAGTCAAAGGATTTATCCAAAAATATATGTTTCAAGAAAACAAAGAGATATAGAAAAAAATTTAATTTCTGCGCTTGAAGATATCCTTATACAGCTGAATTCTGGAATCCCTCTTTTTAGCATAATGGTAAATATATCTTCATCAGAATTTGGAGTTTTAAGTTTGGAATTTAAAAAAGCTGTAAAAAGAATAAATGCTGGAGAATCAGAAATAAATGTTTTAAATGACCTTGGAAAATCCAATCCATCAACATTTTTTAGAAGGACTTTATGGCAAATCAGTAACGGTATGATGGCTGGAAGCGATATGTCTATTGTTATCAAAGATACAATAAAAGCACTGAATGAGGAACAGTTAATACAGATACAAGATTATGGAAGCAGGCTAAACCCTTTGATAGTAATGTATATGCTGATTACAGTAATAATTCCAACATTGTCTATAACTTTTTTGACTATTATTTCTTCAATGGTTAAACTTCCTCAAAATATGACTTATCTTTTATTCATAGCATTATTTGTATTTGTAATTTTAGCTCAAATAATGTTTTTAGGATTAATCAGATCTAAGAGGCCTAGTTTGTTATAAAATGGAAAGATTAACAAATATTGAAAAGAGAAAAAGGAATAGAACCTATTTAATGATAATCATAATAGCTTTATTTTTTAGTTCATCTATTCTTTTATTTAAAAAAAATATAATATGGTCTCTAGTAAGTTTTTTTTCAATAATCTTAATTATCTCTATATATTTGCATTTTAAAAAAGTTCTAGACAAATCTACAAGAATCAAGAAATTAGAAGACACTTTCCCTGATTTTCTTCAACTGATGTCAAGTAACCTTAGGGCAGGTATGACTATAGACAGAGCAATGTTGCTCAGTTCCCGTCCTGAATTTTCTCCATTAGATGAAGAGATTTTAAAGACTGGGAAGGATATAACTACTGGAAAAAATATTGAAAAAGCACTTTTAGATATGTCAAAAAGGATTAATTCTGAAAAAATTTATAAGACAATTTTATTAATAATCTCAGGCATACAAGCTGGGGGAAATATAGCAATCTTACTGGAAGAGACTTCAGTTAGTATAAGGGAAAGAAATTTTGTTGAAAAAAAGGCAGCCTCAAATGTTCTAATGTATATTATATTTATTTTTTTAGCTGTTTCAATATTCGCTCCAATGTTATTTTCATTATCCACAGTTCTTGTTGATGTATTAACTAAGATACTATCTGGAATTCCTTCTATGGAAACATCAACAAATCTTCCTTTTACTTTATCAAAAATAAACATCTCTTCAGATTTTATAATTTATTTTTCATTGATATTTATGATTGTTATAGATATTTTTGCATCAATGGTTATAGGATTAGTTAATAAGGGAGAAGAAAAACAAGGCTTAAAATTTCTTCCAGTGATTATAATTCTAAGCTTTGCAATTTTTTTCTCTGCAAGAATATTTTTATCTAATTTTCTAAGCGGATTATTGTAGTATGTAGAATACTATATAATATCAAATTTTAAATTTTTCAACTAATGGATTTTTATTTACTATAATACCATTTTTATTTTCAATTATAAAAGGATAAATCTTTGTTGAATGTTTTGTTCCTCTCATTTTTAAAATTTCTAAATATCTTTCTCTTTCATCTTTTGCTCTAACAAAATATAACACAATTATAGAATCTGACTCAAATCCCAAAGAATTATGGCCAATTTTTTTCCCATTAACTGGATTACCCTGATAAGTTAAAATTGTTGTACAACCCCATTTTTTTAACATATTAAATAAAGTTAATAAAGAACCTCTTTTCTCAAATTCATTTTTAAATAATAATTCAAATGAACTTATGCTGTCAAAAACAATTCTTTTTATTTTTTTCTTTAATATAATATTTTCAATTATTCCCCCACCTTCTTCAAGCATAGTCTTGACTTTTTTAGGTGTATATTCTAAAAAAAAGAATTTTTCCTCTTTTTCAAGATTTTCTAAATCAAGCCCTAGCTCTTTCATATTTGAGAAAAATTCATCTTTTTCTTCTTCAAAGGTTACATATAATCCATTTTCATTTTTTTTTGTTCCTTCTATTAAAAATTGCACACCAAAAATAGATTTAGCAGTACCGCTCTCACCAACAATAAGATTTATAGAATTTTTTTCAAATCCGCCATCAATTAATTCGTCAAAATTTTCAATACCTGAAGAGACTCTTTCGGTTTCTTTTGAATTATCTAATCCACTTGATTTTTCAACTTCTTTTTTCATTTTACGAAATCATACTTTTTATGATGAGTATTTGAAAAATATTATTTTTCATTTTACAATATAATGAAAAAGAGGTATAAAAAGATTGTTATTCAATATAAAGTATTCAATAAAAACAAAAAATAAAAATTTATGCTGTTATTTTTTCAGCTATAGTTCCTGTTGAAGTCAAATCAACACCGCTTCCAGATTTCCTATAAATTATAGTTATGTCTCCTTTAAAATTATTTCCCTCTGTTAAAACAGGGGAACAAATTATAGTTAGAGTTGAGGAACTTCCAGTAGTTATTATTGTAGAGTCAGCATTAGAACCACAGTTTGTAACAGTAACACTTGTAATATTATAAGTTTCTCCGCCATTATTTTTAAGTTCAAGTGTAACACCTGCACTTGCCTTTGCATTCCACGCATTAACATAAAATGGGGGAGTAACAACTGCAGTACCAGTAGTATATTTTCCAGGACTAAATACCCCGAAATAAGCTAAAACACCTATAGCAATAACTGCTGCAAGAATAGCCCAACCATAAGTCATAAGAAACTCCATAGCTGCTTGTGAGTGTTTTGATTTAGAAAATATAGAATTCTTAAAAACCAAATCAAAGCACGAATTTCCTTTCTTTTTCATTTTAACCTCCTTTTTGTATCAATAAATATAAACTATTATAATTCTAAAAAATAAAAAAAATAAAAAAAAATTATGCTGTTATTTTTTCAGCCACTGTTCCTGTTGAAGTTAAATCAACACTACTTCCAGCTTTCCTATAGACTATTGTTATATCTCCTTTGAAATTATTTCCAGTTACCAAAACCGGAGAACATGTTACAATTATAGTTGCTGCACTACCTGCTTCTATGCCTGTTGGAGTTGTATAAGAACCGCAATTTGCAACAGTAACACTTGTAATATTATAGGTTTCTCCGCCATTATTTTTAAGTTCAAGTGTAACACCTGCACTTGCCTTTGCATTCCACGCATTAACATAAAATGGGGGAGTAACAACTGCAGTACCAGTAGTATATTTTCCAGGACTAAATACCCCGAAATAAGCTAAAACACCTATAGCAATAACTGCTGCAAGAATAGCCCAACCATAAGTCATAAGAAACTCCATAGCTGCTTGTCCTTTCTTTTTCATTTTAACCTCCTTTTTGTATTAATAATATTTAATACACAAAAAATAAGTATATAAATCTTTCTCAAACTCTCCAAATAATTGTCAGACAAGTTATAATCATAAAAAATAATGTTAGAATAATTGGTGTCTTATATTGGAAATTTATAAATGAAATACACAGAATTACTGCA
>JAVHOF010000093.1:0-2480 GCA_036169915.1 Candidatus Pacearchaeota archaeon
ATCGCCCTCCACCTGACTTTCGCACAGAGAGAGTTCCGTTCATTTCCATGACGACCTCTACTTTATCCCCCACTTCTACACCATTGGAATCAACCCATATTTTCGGCAGGATCATTGATTTCGATGTTCTATTCTTGAAAACCTTGCGAAAACCCAAATTAATCGGTTTTTGCAACTCATCGAACCTGGTTGATTTCAGTTTTGCGTGCCTGCGCTTTTGTTTCATGTTTCACCTTATGCTTTTACTTCAGTAATAACATAAGATAAACGCTTATTATTTAAAAATAACGTTTGTTGCAGTGTTTTAAGTTAATTGCAACTTAGTTACAGTGTTTTAACTTAATTGCAACTTAGTTACAGTGTTTTAACTTAATTGCAACTTAGTTGCAGTAGATTGCAAACACTGAAACTTAATATTTAAATACTGGATTGTGGAATATGTGAACATTGTGAACAAAGTAAGTAAACTCAATCCCGAGGATAAAGTGAATGTCGAACTTGACAGGGATGTCGCCAACCGGCTCATCAAACTAAAAAATGTCGGGGACAGCTATTCAGATATTATCAGGAGACTTCTGGATGAAAAAAAGTAAAAATAAACCTGTAATAAGAACCATCAACCTGAAGTTGAAACCCACAGGCGAATTCCTAAATTATTTCAATGATTATGTTGATTTCTATTCGATGCTGCACGACACCGCAGTCAATAGATACATCCAATCTGGACAACTTAAGCCCCTGGGCATTAAGGGCGCAATGAAGGATTACCTGAATCCTGCGCAGAAAGAAGAGTTCAGGAAAGAACTTAGAAACCTGGGATGTTCAGGTACATTTATAGACCTTGCGATTGGGAAGAGCGGAGCCTCAGCGTACTACAAAGCCCAACTTAAAAAGGCAAAAAAAGATATCATGTTCAGGGATGCTAAAATACAAAAGCTCGAATCGAAGAGTCCGAATCTGCTCAAGCTCAGGAGCGTCTTTTATCCCAAAATAAATGACGCACATGGAGAGTGCGCGATGTGTGGGAAAAAAGGGGACATGACAAACAAGTCGAACGAATTCGAGGAGTATCTGTGTGATGTTTGTTTCATGGATTTCCGCAAGTTCAGGCAGGACCTGAAATTCATTCGGCGCCGATACATTTCCAAATTCTTCTTCCTATGCAAAAAAATTGCGGAGGAGCATGAAATTAGCCTGAGCCTGCGGAAACTGCTTGAAAAATACAGTGCCCCAAACGTCAGTCTGAAAAACACAGTCACGGAGAAAGCCGGGATAAAAAAGAACAATGTTAAAATAAATTGGAACAACAAAACGGTTTCCATGAAAACCCATTCAGGCAAAACAATGCATGCCGGGTTTCTGGGCGAACACTACTACACTAATTTTCCTCAGTACGGATACATGGCTGACACAAACAGGTACAAAAAGCTCATAACGGATTTTATAAATAAAGGCGGGTATCCAAGCCTGCTCAGGCACAGAGAGAACGGTCAGACTGACTTCTATCTAAGTATTCCTACCCACTACCCGGCACCTCAAAATAAACTGCCAGTCCGCGGATATATCATTGTTTCTGCTCGTTCAATTCTGCTATACATCAACGGAAAAATCGAATTTTTCAGGTTAAATAAAATTTATTTTAAAAAGCGGATATTTGAGTCCAAGAGGGCAAAAATATCAAAATTCAATGATGAGTTGCTTCTTTTTGAATGGAACCAGATCGGTAAATACAACAGGAAACTGTTGAAAAACCTGAAAAACAAACTCGATTTTGTATGGGGCGAAAAACCGGAAGTAATCAAGTCCGAGGATGGAAAGACTATCCGCGTATCCGGGGAAAACGTCACTGCTGAAATATCCCTTGACGATAATGGACAAACCGCGGTCCTGACCTCTGGTAACGGAGATAAGCGCACCCTATATGCCGTAGAAACAATGAGCAAAGATGAAAAATACACAACACTGGAAATATACCTCCAGAAACCTGTTCCGATGCCCAGGAAATACTCAGAAGGAAACCTGCTAAAATACATAAAACACCAGAACCAGATAACAGCAAGGATCATCACCGAAAAAATAAAACCGGAACTCCCCGAAAACTCAGGGGTTGTACTGATAGACTACACCTACCTTCACTCCGAGGGCGAAGGCGTTGTTACGCCAATAGCTACCCTTAACACCCAGATAAAAAATATGCTCCAGTATGAAGGTATTTATTCTGGTTCTGTACCATGGACCCGCCTTAAAGAACTGATCTGCCCGGGATGCCAGAATACTCTTGAAAAAGCAGAGGATCGCTACATAATCAGAGACATATTACTTTCCAACATCAACTCATGGATCTGTGAATGCAATTTTAATAACAGGATAAACAATCCCTTAATTGTGGTTGCCAAAAACATGGAAAGCAACATTGAGGAACTGCTAAAACCTCTAACAGGCAAGGAAAAAGTGGAAGGTGAAGAACTTGAAACCGAACA
>JAVHOF010000094.1:0-1064 GCA_036169915.1 Candidatus Pacearchaeota archaeon
CTAAAGATAATTTCTGCTGTAGAAATCAAGTCCATTTCTGCTAGATGCACATATACATCTGTATAATTTCCCCAGCAAGGACTCCCACAATTTACATGGGGATGGTCAAAACCATTTATAGGATTTTCATTATTAAGAATAAAAATTTGTGGATTTTTTCCAACAGATAGTTTTATTGTGTATCCTCCAAGAGGTACTACTCCATCTATTAGAATTGGATGTGTAATAATATCTAGTGTGTCAGTATACTCAATTCTTTCTACATTAGGATTATTCAAAAGATTCCTAATTTGTCCTACTAATTTGGCCCCCCTATTATCATCTAAAATTGCCTTCTTCTTTTCTATAAGTTTATATTCAAGATCCTTTATGTATAGTTTATGAGAAGTAATATCTCTAATTAGAGTCTCTATATTTTCTCTAGTACTTACCATCTTTGCACTTATAGAAGTTATCTCTCTCTTATCAGATTCTAATAAGTTATTAATAAACTTACTCATGGCATATTCTGTGTTGATAATGGATTCCATAAATGTATCATAAGGAGAACTATTTAGAATCTGGGCAAGAATAAATTTCTCCCAAAATTCTGTAGTTAGAAGTTCCTTACAAAAATCAGATTCAATATCAAAACTGGAATGAGATAAACCTATAACCCTAACAATATCATCCTTATAAACCCAGTTGATGATATCATCACGTATTCTTTCTTGTCCTGATACATAATTATTATAAGTCCTATTATTATCATAGTTATTTCTAATATTTAGATGAAGAAGTTTTTCATACTCACCCCATTTGAGCATAGAATACTCTTCTACTCTGGGGTATTTATCTAACTTTCCAGTATAATCCATTACAGTATAAGGGGGAATAGATAGTAGAATGATTTCAACTCTATCCATATACCCAAGATTTGGCCTAAGAGATTCTCCAAACAAAAGAAAAAGAGGTCTATCTAGTCTTCCTTCTTTGTATGCTTTTTCCATAACTGGATTAGCCACAGACAACATTTCTTCAGTGAAAGCATCAAACTCCCAAGGAACGGAAGTATTATTTATTAG
>JAVHOF010000094.1:1164-2433 GCA_036169915.1 Candidatus Pacearchaeota archaeon
CGAAGCTCCAGACCAGGATTAATCTCAACCATTGTGCGCAGAGTTTCCAAATCCGTATCTTCTGGCACTTCAATAGACCTACGACCTGTACCCATAATAACGAGATTTACCTTAACCATTTGTGATGCTCCTTTTAGAAAATGATTTACTTTTACTATACACGTGTATGAAAACGACTATCAAAGACTTAGGGAGTTCACCTCTCTTTCATTTTTCCGTTTATGTCTTTCTCGTCGGTAGAGACTACTACCTATATTCATATTACCAATTATCAGGATATTTATCTCTATCTTCATCTATATTAGGTTCAGAGCTAATAACTTTGGCATCAATAAAACTAACATGTCCAAGTATGGTATCCTCTGTAGTAAATCCTAATGCTTCTATTATATCTTCTTTTCCATACTCAATTGCATCAGAGTAGGCTTCTTTATAATCATCTGAATACGTAGTAACTTGGGCAGTAAGTTTTATTGTGAATTCTACTTCTGATGTATAACTCATTTAGTTTTCCTCTTTTGTTATGGTGCCGCGTGGGGACCTATAGGTAATGGGGGCGGGCTACTT
This sequence comes from Candidatus Pacearchaeota archaeon, assembly GCA_036169915.1. GTDB lineage: Archaea > Nanobdellota > Nanobdellia > Pacearchaeales > GW2011-AR1 > ARS1285. The sequence continues at coordinate 1,732 of JAVHOF010000094.1, forward strand.
TTGTATTGAAATTATCTTTATATTCATTGCGTTAGCTACTTTCTGACAATTTTCACAAGCCGATATTGGCAAAATTGCTCCTCCATTACCTACTCTACAGATTATAATTGTTCTTAGTTCCTTACCGTATTTATGAATCAAGGAAATCTCGGCATGAATATTCCCTTTAGCTCTGTCTATAAATCTGTATTTATTAGTGGTAGCCCCTATTAGTTCCCCTCTTTTATTCAGACCCAGTGCAGAAACAGAATAGACACACTCACTTTGTTGGGCTTTTCTTTTAGCTCTTTCCTTTAGTTCCTGTTTTGTCACTTTTCTTCCAGTAATTTAGCCAACAGCCCAACACAATCTTTTTTGTGGTTTAATTCCTCTATTCTCACACCATACTTTTTATGCCAAGCGCCACAGAAAATGCACTCACCGTTTTCTTGGTATTTTACTCTCCCTATTTCTATAACTTCTGTAGCAATTCTAGTTAATATTTGTGCTGTATTCATTTTTCTTCTCTCAACTTACTGATTTTCCCATCTTGACATTTAGGGCATATTTTAGGTGTTTGACCCTTAGTAGAATAGAATTTTTGCCACCCACATAGAGGACATTGTACCATCATCATATAATGTTTTTTTAACACTATTTCTCCTTAGTATAACCACAAGAGGTACAAACTAATTTATCTCCAACGATATTTGATTTCTCCCC
>JAVHOF010000095.1:0-2424 GCA_036169915.1 Candidatus Pacearchaeota archaeon
TTGGTTAATAATATATTTTTCAACTGATATATCTTTAAAAATGAACTTTTATTATTTATTTAATGTCAAAATATAGCGGATTATTAGGAAAATTAATGAGAGAAGTGGTATATACTTCTCAAGTTTATTCTAGAAAAATTGTTAAAACAGATTCTAGAAAAGTTGATGATGGTGTAGTTTTTCAGCATCATTATGATATGCCTATTGATAAAAAAGTCATTGATTGGTTAGAAAGAAATTCTGTATTTAAAGCATATCAACATCGCAGCCCTCCTGATTGTCCTGCCTATGTTTTTATGGGAACTAATCAGACTTTATGTGCTTTAATACCTGAAATGGAAAATGATGAACAAACTAAAACCTCTAACAAAGAGCATAAATATTCATGGAAAGTTTATATTAGATATCAACCTGTTGATAAGGATTTACCTGTTGAAATTACAAGCGCTTTGGAAGAATTAGGATTTCAAAAAGAATAATACTTCTTTATATAAGATAATTTTATTTATAACCCTTTATTTTTTAATCAAAATTATTCATTTCTTCTCTGTTTTCTTTTTTTCTTGACTCTTCTAAGTCTTTTTCTCTGCCATTTCCATCGCATTTGATTTTTCTTTTTCCAACGCCTTGATGATCTTTTCATATTAAATTACATTGTTTTATTTATGAATTTATTAAAAAAAGATAATTTATAAAGGTTTAGGTGAGTTATGAAGATCAGGCATAATTTTCTTTTATCCACTCAAAAGTTTCTTTTAATCCTTCTATAAAATCAGTTTCAGGCTTCCAATCAAGTTCTTCTTCTGCTTTTTTTGTATTAAGATAAATGTCCCTTACTTCACCTTCAATTGATTTAATATGCTCCGGGTTCTCATTAAAACCTGATATTTGTTTTAATATGGAAAATATCTGATTTACTGATATTTGTTTCCCATTTGCCAAATTAAATATTTTAGATTTTGGGTTCTTATTTATGCTTTTTGCAATGAATTTTGCAATATCTTTTACAAATATAAAATCCCTTGTCTGGTTTCCATCACCAAAAATTATGGGTTTTTCATTTTTTATTATTTTATAGCTAAATATTGATGTGACTCTTTTGCAGGAAGGATTATCTCTTGGGCCATAAACATTTCCAAAACAGAAAATTAAATAGTCTATGCTGTATAATTTTCCATACATTTCAATATAATGTTCTGCAGTATGCTTTGAAATTCCATAGGGAGATGAAGGATTAATTTTATGTTTTTCATCTACTGGAAGATATTCAGGTTCTCCATATCTTGCTCCTCCTGTTGAGGTATAGATAATTTTTTTTACATTATTTTTTCTGCAGGCTTCTAAAACATTGATTGTGCCAATAATATTTATTGTTGCGTCCAATACTGGTTCTTCAATTGATTTTCTTAACATAACCTGTGCTGCAGTGTGAATAACTATTTCTGGTTTTTCTATTTTGAATATATCTTCTATGTTTTCTCTTATGTCTTTTTTATAAAATTTAGCTTTTTTATTAATGAAATCTTCATTTCCTGTTGAAAGATTGTCTATAATCACAACTTCATTATTATTTTCTATTAAACTATCAACAATATGACTTCCTATAAAACCTGCACCGCCTGTAACTAGAATCTTCATTTTGTAATTTTAACTTTATTCTTTTAGATTATATAAGCTTTCCTGTTATAAAAATTATTTCTTGAATGGTTTATAAATACTTTTCTAAATCAGTCACTTTTAGGAAGTTTTTGTTTAGTTTTAAAATGTTTTACTAATCTATGATAATATTTTCTATCTTTTCTGGTTAAACTATAAGGACTAATACCTGCTCCTGCTCCGCTTCCATATTCACTTTCATCAAAAATAACTGTGGATAGAGAATAATCTTTTAGACTAAAATGTATCAAGTCACTTCTATCACTTGCCCACCATTCTACATAGTTCCATTTGAGTGCATGTTTTTCTTCTTCTTCATTTAGCACAGGAGTTTCGGGTTCATTTTGATTTCTAAAGAAATTAGAAGGTACTAAACTTTTTAAAATATCTGTGAGTCCCATTGTATTATTTGTATTTATTTTTGAGGTGTTAAGTATTTTGAATCTATTAATAATCCTGCACCAACTGAACCGCTTTCATCTTGAATTAACTCATAAATTTTTTCATCATCTTTTATTTTTGTTAAAGAAGCTATTCTTGGGCTTCTTGAATCATAAACTGTTTGAGTCCAGTTTTCCCATTGAGCAGGTTTTTGAGGAGATTTTGGAATTTGTTTATTTGTAGAAACTGGATAATGAACTGAAGCATTTGAAACATTTTCAGTTAGCAAGACTGAAGAAGCTAGTGATTTTCTCAAAAAATCTCTTCTTGAGCTATTTATCATTTTTTTATAGGGTTTTAAGGGTTTTTAATCATTTGTGTTATTAG
>JAVHOF010000096.1:0-2424 GCA_036169915.1 Candidatus Pacearchaeota archaeon
AACTATAGTAAAAGACAAAAATTTTCTACTAAAATTTTTGCTTTTCCTAAATAGTTAAGACATAATAATTAGTCAAAATTCAATGCCTTTGACTATATATTTTATTATACAGAAAAGTATTTAAACTAATTATTATTTTTTTTGTTATGCTAAGAGTAAAAAAGATAACAGGCGTGATTGGAAAAAAGGTGTTTACAGATACTGGAGATTTTTTCGGCGAAGTTGAAGAATGCAATCTTGTTGAAAATAAGGTTGAAAGCTGGAGAATAAGAATCGCAAGTTCAATCGGCAATTTTCTAGGCGGAGCAAGAGGGGTTATAATCCCACATCAATTTGTAAGAGCTATTGGAGATGTTGTTATAATAAGCAGAGCAAATCTGCCTTTAGATGAAAGCCAACAAGGGCAGACAATGGATTTATCTGAAGGAAATGTGGCGTAAATAATTCTTAGAGTTTATGCTGTTTTTTCTGTTGGAAGCAAAAAAACAGAATCTATTTAGGAATTTAAGGTTGCGTGATATATTCAATTGTTCATTTGAATTAAGCAAAAGCTTTATAAATGTATGTTACTTACAATTAACATAAGATAGGATAATATGTTAAATATACATAACAAACTATAGAATGGAAAAAGAATCAATCATAAACCTGCTACAAAAAAATAATTCTTGGTGGAAAGAAAATTTCAATTTAAAATTTAAGGATAGGGATATCTATAAAGAAATAAAAAAATATCTGCATTTACGGCATATTATCTCTTTAACTGGATTAAGAAGAACAGGCAAAACAACAATTATGAAAAAAATAATTTTGGAAAGTTTGCCTAAATATCCAAAAGAAAATATAGTTTATTTTTCATTTGATGAAGCCAAAGAAGAAAAACTTATGAATATCTTAGAAGTTTATGAATCTTTTATGAAAAAAGACTTGTTAAAAGAAAAGTTCTTATTTTTATTTGATGAGCTACAAAAAGTTGATAACTGGAATGATCAGCTGAAAACAATTTATGATTTATACCCTAATATAAAGTTTATAATAAGTGGTTCTGAGTCTCTTTTTATAAGAAAAAAAACTCGAGAAAGTTTGGCTGGAAGAATTTTTGAATTTAGAATAAATCCTCTTGTTTTTAAAGAATTTTTATCATTTAGAGATAAAGAATTTAAGAATTTAAATTTGTATAAAAAAGAACTGCTTAATGAGTTTGATCAATATCTCATTTGCAATGGATTTCCGGAAATAATAAATGAGAGTGAAGAAATTTGTGAAAAATATATTAATGAAAATATTATTGAAAAAATTTTATTTAAGGACATCCCTCAATTAGTTTCAATAGATAATATCCCTGTGCTTGAACAAATATTCAAAATAATTTTAAATGGGCCTGGACAAATAATGAATTTTGATGAATTATCTAAAGAATTAGGTATTTCAAGGCAAACTACTTCGTTATACATGGATTATCTTGAAAAATCTTTCTTAATAAAAAAGCTTTATAATTTTTCAAGGAATCCTAGAAAGACACAAAGAAGATATAAAAAATATTATCCATCCATAATATCAAGAGATTTATTAAGTGATAATGAAAAATTTGGAAAGGCCTTTGAAACTTTTTTGATTAATGAAACCAATGCAGAATTTTTTTGGAGAGATGTATATAAAAATGAAGTTGATTTGATTTTGATAAAACCAGAACTAATTGCAATAGAGATAAAATCTGGAGAAATAAAAGAAAGAGATTTAAGCTCTCTTGAAAAATTTATTAAAAAATATAAGCCAAAGAAGGCAATTGTAATATCTAAGAATACTGATAAAAAAATTAAAAATATTGAAGTAATACCTTTTTATAAATATTTACTCTAAGTTATTGTTTAGTATTCAAATTAGAGGTTTTTGCTATTTTTATTGATAATTTTTATATTTCAGTAAGGTTTAAATAAAGCGGAAAATTAATTATTATATTAAATTAATTTAAAAAAGAAGTGAAAAAATGGTAGAACCTTTTTTTATAAATCCATTTTTTATGGATTATGTACTTCCGTTTGTGCTAGTTTTTACTTTGATATTTGCTGTTCTTGAAAAAACAAAAATTTTAGGAGAGGGCAAGAAACAGATAAGTGCAATAGTTGGTTTGGTTGTTGGGCTGATGTTTATTGCATTTCCATTTGCTAAGAATATTGTTGTTTTTTTAATGCCTTTTTTAGCTGTTTCTGTTGTAATATTATTAGTCTTCATGTTACTTTATGGATTTATAGTTGGAAAAAAAGAAGGTGATGTTTTAGGAAAATGGTGGAAAGTTGCATTTGGAGCAATTTTATCAATAGCTTTAATCAGTGTTCTTTTAATGGCTACTGGATATTGGCCATTAGTTTATGGTTTTTTGTTTGAAACTTCTACTGGAAACCAGATTTGGATTAATGGTTTTTT
>JAVHOF010000097.1:0-11610 GCA_036169915.1 Candidatus Pacearchaeota archaeon
TTTAATAACTTCTGTATATATCATAAGGCTTTACACTTATTTTGCTTCCTTTATTTCCAAGCGAGTCTGTACATTGAACATAATAAGTTCTTGGCTCCCAACTTGCAAAAAATGAATTCTCGCTTTTGCTCATTGCTGTTGCATTTTCATAATCAGATAATCTGTCAAAACTATATTTGCATTCTGCAGTATCGCTGTCAGTCATTATTTTTAATCCGCTTTCATAATAAATTCTTGATATTTGAGGTCCATATTTTTTAACAGAAACATAAAATGAAGTTGTGTTCTCAGCTATGTTGCCTGCAACATCCTTGCATGTGAATTTTAAACTATAGCTTCCTTTCATGCCATTTGATATAGTGTAAGAATGCAATGTTGAATCTGTTTCAGTAAACTGGTCACTATAGCCATTCCCACTCCAACTGCATATTGATTTTCCATCTTCTGCACCTCCTGAAGTTTTTGCTCTTAATTTAAAGCTTGTAGGCTCAACATTTGAAATAATATCTTCATTATTAACAGGTTTCATATCTTCAATTATTAAAGGGTTTTTAGAAACCTGCAGAGAATATTCATAATTATCTTTCATTGTGTTGCTGTTTTCAGAAGTATCCCTGCATTTGAAATAATATTTTGTGCTATTTCCTATATCTGTAAGTGTTCCATTGCAAGGAAGCCCATACATAGTATATCCTCTTGGATTTTTTTCACAATTAAAATTATTTTCCATTTCATCAAAATTTTCTTTGTTTGTTTTGCTCCATTTGCAGTTTGCAGGTTCATTAGTATAAATTGTTATATCTTGATTATCAACTCCATATTTTACATATGCATCTTTCAATGGATCAGTATAAACAATTATAGGCGGAGTCAAATCAGGTCCTGGCTTAATGCATGATTTTATATGATAGGTTTCAGGATTTACCTTTCCGCTTGCTGTCTTGCATTTTACATACATATCAACTTGTCCTAATTGTTTTATCATTTTATCAGTTAGATTGTAAATATTTTTGAAAGCCTCTGGACTTGGAAAAAATAAATCCATCTGATGAATTGGTAATATACTATTTCCTTTTACTCCAAAATCATTAGGCATTTCATCATAATTCTGATTAGGGTCTGTTCCATATTTGCATTTTGCAAAAGGGTCAACTTTAATGCCCATTCTAACAACAGAATAAGCTTCAACACATCCATTATCTTTTGAATCAACAACTTCAAATCCATTGGAATCTACATTGTAGTAACTATATCCTGAGCTTATTACACTTTCAAGAGGGTTTATTTTTGGAAAAGTTGCATTTTCAGGTCTGCTAACACATAATTCATTTGGAGTTCCTTTATTAATAAACTGGCATGCAGCCCCAAGACTCTGACATCTGTATTCAGTGCATGGAACTTCTTTTTTATTGCACTGATTGCAGTCAGCCCCTCCATCAGGCTGTTCCCATGTATCACAAACAAAATTAATATCAACATAAACTACCCATGCAAGCATGAATAAATATGCAAGCATTGCAGCAAGAAGAGTAAACAATATGCTTTCAGTGATTAAATATGCAATAAGTCCTGCAATCATTGCACCTATCATTTCAAATCCTCCTGCTTTTGTTTCTTTAGTAACAATCTGGGAACTTATCATTGATTTAACACTTGAAAATCCATTGTAAAATCCAGAAAAATCAACAGGTCTTGAACTTATGCTCCCAACATCTTGAGGATCAAGACTTTCATTTTGATTTAATATTCTAAGTAAATAAGGAGAACCCATTGAACCAGCAACTTCCAATAACTCTCTTTGAAAGGCAGTAAAGTTAGTTATATTTTCATCAGTAGAAACTTCTCTTAATGTATCAGGATTTAATGTCTGATAAAATTCAAAATCCCCTGGCTTTGCAGGTTTTTGGTCTGACTGAGGTCCTGCATTCTTACTATACTGCGATGTACTTCCTAATCTTGGAGGCCCTTTTCCGCAGGTGTTTGAAGCACATGTTGATTTTAATCCATATCCAGCATTTGTAAAAACTCCTATATAATTTATATAAGAACCGCAATCACCCAAGCTTACGCAAAACTCATTCATTTTTTCAGTGAAATAAGAGGTATGGCATTTGCAATTATCAACGCACATGCATCCAAATAATGAGCATACCCATGTTTCAGTGCATTTTTGAGTTGCTGTACTGCAGATTGCCTGAGAAGAACTTGGAATTTCCATCCCATTTACCAAAGTATAATTGTCATCTAATTTAAATCCAGGAGGATAAGAAGGAAGGCATACAAAAAAATGAAAACTTCCAGCCATATCAATTTCTTTTACAAAACAATCAGGATTTTTCTTACACTCTTTTTGCATATCATCAACATTTTGTTTTTTTGTATTTATCTCCATGCATTGCCTCCAGTTATTTGTTCTGCAATTAGCCTGAGAAAAACTATTTCCATCTTTAGTCGTACTATCTTCCTGTACACATATTTCATTTCTATAATCAGCGCAAGGTTCTATTCTTTCTGTTCCCATATAACAAATATGTTTAATCTGTCTGCTTCCAGCAGCATCTCTTCCATACTGATCCTTCATGCTTTTAGATTCATCAACTCCAATAGCACCATCATACTCACACCAAGACTCTCCATTTAATCTTTTTACACCATCAACCATGCAATTCACATCTTTGCATTCATAATCATTTCCAACCTTGCCGCAATAATTTCCTTGAGAAAAAGTGCAGTCTTTTGCAACATCTTCATGATTTCCACATGAATCAAACCAATAAACATCTTCTTTTCCACTTAAACATCCTTTATGGTCTTTTGCCTTGCATGTAGTATTTAATACAGGATCAGAGCAAAATGTTTGATTATGAGCATAATTTGATTCGCTTCCAGTTCTTGCAATGCAGTCATATAAAGTAGTATATATGCATTTTTGTTCATCTCCTGATTTGTAAAGACATGCACTTTCATCATTTTTTCTTACTGAAAAAAGGCATTTTAATTCAGAATCAGTATTCTCATCATATTTCCAATCAGTAGGAATATCTTTATTTTGCGAATTTCCTTCAAACTTGCATGTTTTTTCAGTAAGCCATCTTGCTTCATTTCCTATTAAACAACATCCTTCTTTGCAAACCTGGACATTGCAACTAGGGTCTGGATAAAAGGTGCCATTTTTACTAGTGCAAGTTCCTTTTGGACTTCTTTTATTGCAGATTCCATCTACATTGCTTGAACAACATCCTATTTGACAAAAACTTGTAGATTCACAGCTCGCAGGAGCTATGCTAAAATTAGTATCGCATTCAGATACAGAACCATCAATGCATGACATTCCATTTTTTGTTTTTTCACAGCAATAAGTATCTACTCCTTCACTTGATGAATAATCAACAGCAGAAACAATTGCAGTTTCAGAATAAATTAAATATGAAACTGCAAACATACTTGCAACTAATAAGATTATTTCCAAATAGCACAGGTCTGCTTTTTTGCTAAATATTTTTTTAGTATTTTTTTTCATTTTAAAATCCAGGAGGCAGCAAACAGCTTTTTGTTGCAAATTTAAATTCATGTCCTGTTTCTCTTTCTTTTAATGTATATATCTTATCAGATTCTCCTGTTATTGTCCAACTTATGTCAAATCTTGGATGAAGAATCATATAACCAAGCTCATCAAAATGGCAGTATTGAGCTTCTTGATTGACAATTTCCATTGAAATCTGTGCAAAATTGTAAATTGGGCCTATCATGTTCATTTTAAATTTATTAAATTCCATTACTTTATCACCCCTGCTCATCTTGAATTTTTTATCAACTTCAACAACAACTTGATTTGGATAAAGTATTGTTACAACTTTTATATTCCCTGTTTCAATATCATACCTTGTTTTTAATTGATTTTCCATTAATCTAAAACAATTTTCAATATAAGGGGTTATATAATTAGTTATTTCATCTTGAATATGTTCGACTAAAAGAGGTCTTTGATTTGTACAAAATTTATAGTAAAGCCCGTTATAGCACAAATAAACAATATCTTCTCCATTATGCATTAAATATCCTTTTGGATAAATATCCCCTCCTTGTTTGCTTAAAATATCAATTGCTTCTTCTGTTTTTTCTCTCACACATGATTCAATATATGCCTGAGGATTTTTTTCATCAATTACTTCTCCTTTAGGAGTAGTTCTCAAAAGAAAAATTATTGCAATTACAACAATAATCATCAATGCGAAGATGATGAAGATAGTTACTTGCGAGCGATTAGACTTTGAGAAAAAATTATTATACCTAATAAAGTCTGATTGTGAGTTCCCTTTACAATATTTTTTCAAGGAATCATCCATAGATTAACACCTCATTTCTTACTTTTATCATTTTCTTTCACCTCTCTTAATAATTCAATTGCTTTTTCAATTATGTGAGACTTATTTCTATAAATACCATCTTTTAATAAAGAATCTAAAATTTTATCAGTTCTTTCATCTATTGTCGCAGATATTCTTTTTTTCATAACCTCTCTTCCCCAGTATTATCCAATATTACTCAGTATTATTTTATATTACAAGTATTACTTAATATTATTGGATATTATGAAGTAATACTCATTTAAAAACCTTTTTATTTCTCAATTTGAAATAGTGATTTATTATTTATTTATTAATAATTGTCAAATAACTAGTCCTCAACTTCAACCCTTGGAGCGAGAATAAAGCTTAATTCAATAAAAGGGGTTGTAAAATCAAGCTTGAGAGGATAGTCATTTGAAAAATTTATTTTTGTTTTGTCTGTTATCTTTGTTGCTTTTATCATTTTTTGGAGATATTCAAGAGAATATTTTGATTTTGCATTTTCAGCTTCTATATTTAATTCATCAGAGGAGAATTCAGCTTTAAAGGAATTTAAAGAACCCTTTGCCTGAATCATAAATTTATTTGGCTCTGAAACAAAAGAGCATGAATCAGCAACAACAGCGCAGTCTTCAATAGACTCTGCAAAATCAAGAGAAGACATTTCAATTTTGCTTGTAAATTCCAAATGAGGTATTTCTTTTTCTTCACCTTCAACATCAATCAATGCAAGATTAAATTCTCTTGTTATCTTGTCTTTTATCTGCAGTTTTAATTCATTTTCTTCTCTAGTTATTATCAATATGCTTCCTGTTCTGACTCTTCTTAAAACTGCTTTCAAGCTTTCAAGACTTACACCCAAAACTTCTAAGTTATCAGTTTCAAATTCTGAAAAAGCATTGTTTGGAATTTTAAAAGAAATCATTGCAACATTAGCTGGATCAATAGCAATAATGCTCACTCCTTCTCTGCTTACTTTTATTTTAACTTCAAGCACAAGATCTGATATTATACCTATAATTTCAGAAAATAATTTTGGATTGTCAAGTTTTAACAGCATTTTAATCACGTTTTTTCAAACCAATAACATACCATTTATTTTTAAAGATTGTTATAGTGCAATGTAAACTTAAATCAGTATGAAAAATTATCATAAATTATTAATATATTTCATTAAAAAATAAAAAATTCAATTTTAACAATAAATATATCAAAATATCATTGCAAAGTAACAAAGCAAGAATTATAAAACATCTAATCATTAAATAATTACCAAGCAATTTTTAAAAAGTTGAAGGACTAATAATGGAAACTAATTCTAATAATGAAAATCAGGAAAAATCAGAAAACAATAAAAAAGAAGAAATAAGCTTAAATGAAAAAAGAATAAGAGAAATAACAATGGCTTATTATTCAAGACCTGATATAAGAAAAGCCATTTTTGAATTTTCAAAAAACAGAGAATGCATACCAAGATATTTTGAAGGTTTTGGAAAACGTCCTGATAACTTTCAATATGATGCTGATATTTTAGAATCAGTTAGAAGAGGTGCAACATCTTTTCATTGTTCAGAAGAACTATGGTCAGATCCCTTGGAAATTTCAACAGACATGTCACGAGAAGAATTAGAAGAAATTAAGATTGGCTGGGATTTGCTTCTTGATATAGATTCTCCTTATTTAGAATACAGCAAGATTTATGCAGACTTATTAATAGATGCTCTAAAGCTTCATGGGATAGAAAATATAGGTGTGAAATTTTCAGGCAGCAAAGGTTTGCATATTATTGTTCCATGGAAAGCATTTCCAACTGATATATATGGGCAAAAAACAAAAAATATGTTTCCTGAATGGCCAAGAGTAATTTGCGAGTACCTTGCAGAAATTATTCAGCCAAAGCTTATAGAAAAAATATTAAAAGATGATAGTTTGAAGCAAATAGCAGAAAAAACAGGAAAGCTTGAAGAGGATTTGATAATCAAAGAATGCAGCAAATGCAGAAGGCCAGCATCAAAAAAATTCCTTATAACATGGTTTTGTGAATATTGCAAAAAAGAGTTTACAAATATTGAAGGAACATATAACAACAGAAAAAAATCCAAATGTCCTGATTGCAGAAAAGAATTATTTGAAAAATCAAAAAAAGAAATTTATGTCTGTGAATTTTGCAATATAAACTCTCAAAAACAGCCAGAACTTTTTGAAGAAAAAGAAAGATTTGCAACAGAGAAATTAATTGATGCAGATTTAATTCTTGTCGCTCCAAGACATTTATTCAGAATGCCTTATTCTCTTCACGAAAAAACTTCATTATCTTCAATTGTGATAGATAATAATAAGATAAAGGATTTTCAGATTAAAGATGCAAAACCCTTTAGCATGAAAATAAAAAATTATTATCCAATAGCAAAGGAAAATGAAGCAAAAAATCTTTTACTTCAAGCTTTAGACTGGAAAGAGCAAAAAGAAAAAAAAGAAAAATCTCTCAAAGAATCAAAACTATCAAATTTTTCAGATTCAGAACAAGATAGTCCGAGTATCAAACAGCAGCCAGGCTCCTACAAGCAAATTCCAATCCCAAATCCAGATGAAAATATTCTTCCTCCATGCATAAAAATATTGATGAATGGAGTTAAGCAGGATGGAAGAAAAAGAGCTTTATTTTTATTAATAAACTTTTTTAAATCTCTGGGGGTGACAGATGAAGGCATTGAAAAAAGAATAGAAGAATGGAATCAAAAAAATTATCAGCCATTGAAAAAAGGCTATATTCAATCTCAACTTATCTGGTATAAAAGAAATCCCGCAAGACTCCCGCCAAACTGTGACAAATTAAATTATAAAGAACTTAATATCTGCAAACCAGATGAACTCTGCAGAAGAATTAAAAATCCTGTCAACTATGCCTATAAAAAGTATTTTAATAAAAAATAAAAATAATCTGTTTAAGTTCAAAAAATAAAAGTTTAAATATCTGCAAAATTGAAGATTTTGGAGAGCTTTAAATTTGTTTTCAATAAATTTAAATACCTCTTATGTTTAATTTTATTATGAAAAAAGAGTGTAAACTTGCGTTTATATTAATATTAGGAGCAATAATTTTAACTGCGTTTGTTTCTGCAGCAGAAGATGATGCAATAATAAAAGCTTATACATGTTTGGAAAATCAACTCAAGGATAATTGCGGAGGAACTTCAAATACAGAACAAGCTTCTCTTAATCTTCTTGCAGTTTCCTATGATTCTAAACTGCAATCTGATTGCAAATCTGCTTTGAAAAACAAAAAAAAGGAAACCTGCTGGGGAGACACAGATTCTAGTTCATGCACATTAAAATCAACAGCACTTGCAACAATAGCTCTTAAAAATATAGGTGAAAATGTTGATGATTCAATTAAATGGATTCTAAGCAAAAAAGAAATAAAAACAAATCTTAAATGGTTTTTGGAAATAGATGCAGATAATAAAACAGAATGTGACATAAATGGAAAGAAAATAAATATTGCTGAAAATAAAAAAATAAGCGGCTCTGATCCAACAGGATTAGTAAAGACATACAACAATTATTGGTTTGAAATAACAAACTTAAACAGGAATTATACAATTTCCTGTGAAAAAGACTTTATAACAACTCTTCTTTATCAAAAACCAGGCAGTTCTGTTATTCATGTTTCAAGCCAGGTTCATTCAACTCCTGCAGGCGATTCTATAACAGAATCAGTTAATTCATTCTGCTTTGCAACTTCTTCTTCATGTGATTATGAAGGAAGTTTATGGGCAACAATAGCTCTTATAAAAAATGGAGAAGACATTTCTTCATACTTGCCCTATTTATCTGCAATGTCAGAAGAAGCTTTGAATAAAAAATATATTCCTCAGGCATTTTTATACATGTTAACAAATGAAGATGATTATTATTCTGAATTAGTCAAACAACAGGTCCAGGGAAAAGATGGAAAGTATTGGGATTCAAGTAATAGAAGATTATTTGATACATCTCTTGCAGTTCTAGCAATTCAGAATTCAAATTCTCAGGAACTTGATGATGCAAAAGCATATCTCTTATCTGTTCAAGAAAAATCAGGAGATAAAGTAGGATGCTGGAATGATAATACTGCATTTATATTATATTCTGCATGGCCAAGAGATGCAACTAAATCAACAACAACTAATACTGAAAGTACAAATTGTGAAAGTTTTAATCACTATTGTGTTCCTTCTCTTCAATGCAGTTCAGTAAATGTTTTAGTGAACTTCAATTGTCCTGGATTAAATGGAGATGTTTGTTGTAAAACTCAAGCTCCTTTAGAAGAAACTTGTTCTCAAAAAAATGGAGTTGTATGCAATCAAAATGAAAAATGTTCTGGAAGTGAAGTTCCTGCTCAAGATACTAATTTTTGTTGCACTAATGGAGCTTGTGAAGCAGCTGAACAAACAAATTCATGCGAAGATTCAAATTATAATTGCAGAACTTCTTGTCTTTCAACTGAAGTTGAAAAAACAGAGCTTTCACAAGCCTGTGGTTTTGATAAATGCTGTGCAGCTAAACCAGCTAGCCAAACAAACTGGTTATTGATAATTCTATTGGTTATTTTAATTATTTTAGTAGTCCTCGCCATAGTTTTCAGAAACCAATTAAGAATATGGATGTTTAAAACAAAATCAGGATTTGGTTATGGAAAACCATCTGCACCAGGCACAAGGCCATTACCTCCTCCAGGATTTAGGCCTATTTTTCCTCCAAGACCTGCTCCTGCTCATTTGTATCAAACACAGCAGAGAAGAGCTCCAGGAAGGCCTGAAAAAGACAAAGATTTTGAAGATACAATGAGAAAGTTAAGAGATATGAGCAAATAATTATTCTAAAATCAAACCAAAGGTTTTTTAAAGTTTAAGATCTATAATAATTTTAATATGTTCCCCGGCCTTGCTAAGGCGACGCCGGGTCTTATATTTTATTCTTCTCATATTTCTTCAATAATTTTATCCATACAAAAAGACTCATCACAAATACTTTTTAGAAAATTTGAAGAAGTTGATTTAAAATAAGCATTTATTACTTTTTTTCCTAATTTTTGTGCTTTTTGTATTGCAGGAATAAAATCTTCATCTCCAGAAATGATTATGGCAGTATCATAAAGATTTTCATAAGCCCCAGAAACCAAATCAACAGCTAAATAAACATCATCTCCTTTTACATCAAAAATAAATTTTCCCTCTTTTTTATGTTTTCTCATTCTGCATAAAATTACCTTAAAATCAGGTATCTTTCTAAGTATGTCAAAGAATTTTTGTTGTTCCCAATATTTTGTTTCATCTATTCCCCTATCAAGTGAAGCATTATAATAAAAAGCAGATATAAACAATTTATCCTTTGTAAGAATCTTTATTAGTTTTTGAAAGTTAATTTTGGATGCCTCTAAGTCTTTAAGACTATAATATAAATTACTTCCATCAATAAAAATTGATATTCTTTCTTGTTTGTTTTCACCCATTTTTCTACTATAATTTAATAAGGTATTAAAGATTATAAGTTTTTGTATTAAATTCCTTACTTAAAATTATATAAAAAATTTATAAATAAAACATTCTTTCTATTCAACATAATTTTAAATACTAATCAGTTTAATATAAAATATGACTTCCCATATATTAACATCTAACTTTCAAGCACCAATAGAAGTTGTATCTAATTTTCAATATAGGGTTATCAGGCATTTTGACCCAGATTTTTCTCCAGAGGATTATTCAGCAAATCAAGAAGCAGCACAGCAAAGAGGTCTAGTGTATAATCCTGATAATAAATCTTATGTTGATGAAGATGGTTGCTTAATAAGAGATGAATTTGGACAGCTTTATTGAAGTCTTACATTTATTCTGCTAATAGGAAACAAGACCTTCTCCTTACTCAGATTTAATATATAAAGACTATAAGAATTTTAAATTTAATTTTATAAGAGTTAAATTTAAAACCTACTAATCATTAATTTATTCATGAAAAGAGGAATATTATTTATCTTATTGTTAATTGTCTTAATTCCAATCATATCAGCTCCAGAAATAGTTTTATCAAAAGAAAGCTATTCTCCAAGAGAAACTCTTCAGGCAGAGATAACAGGAAATTTTCTGTCTTTAAAATCAGAAAATATTTTGATTTATCAAGGAGACAAGGTTCATTCAGAACCTGTTATAAAAGATCTGACAAAACAGGACAATAGATATTATTTTTATGCTATTCTTCCAAATCTAGAATCTAATTTTTCCCTGAGAATACAAAACATCCAGTATATAGAATCTGGAAAATTAAAAACAGATGATTTAATAAAAAACTTTACAATCATACTTTCAAATGACTCTGTACTTGGAATAGACCAAGGATTTATAGTAACAAACAAAGATTTTTCAATAACAATAAAAGCTCTTAATAAAAATCAGGATATTTCAGCAGTTTTAGAAGAATCAGGAGAATCAAAAAATTTTTCCCTGATTGAGGAAACTGAAAAAAAAATTGTTTTTTCAATATCAAATCTAGTCTCAAGAAAATCATTTCTTAATATAAATAATTACAAAATTCCTGTTTTTATAACAAAAAAAATATCAGAATCAGAATCCATGGAAAACCTGGAATTTGTTCCATCAAGCTTGACTGGAATAATCAGCTCTGAACAGGATTATGTTTTTAAAATGATTATAGAAAATTCAGGAAATAAAACAATATCAAACATTAAATTATCTAATAACTTTAATGCAGAAATTTCTCCAAATACAATAGATTCTATAAGCCCTGGAAATAACAGCTATATTGAATTAAAAATTAAAAAACCAAAGGAAAAAATAATAGGAGATATTATTGCAGAATATAGCAATAAGACGACTAGAGCCCCAGTTGCATTTGATTTAACTATTAATAATTCAAATGTAAATATAATAGATGCAGGAATAACAGAGACAGAAACTCTTTCCTGCACATCAATTGGAGTAATATGCACTGCAACCCAGTCCTGCAATGGAGAAATAGCTTCAAGTTTAGAAGGTGCTTGTTGCAAAGGACAATGCATTGAACCTGTTGCCTCAACCAATTATCAATGGCTCTATGGACTAATTTTAATTGTCCTATTGCTGATAATCATAATTTGGTTTGTAATGAAAATTAAAAAGAAAAGAAGAATTGAAACATCAGAATTAATATTAAAGCAAAGGAATTCAAGATATTCCAGAAGAATGAATCCTTCTGAAGAAGTTAATGGAAAATTAGATAAGAT
>JAVHOF010000098.1:0-11576 GCA_036169915.1 Candidatus Pacearchaeota archaeon
AAACCATCTCGTTTACACCGAGAATTCGGGAGTTCGATCCTCTCTAGGTCCATATAAACAACATATATGTTGGAGTTGGTTAGATTATGATTGAATACTTAATCTTATTTACAACGAGGATTCCGCGGTTCGATCCCGCGTAAGCTCATATTTTTTATTTATTCTTAGAAATAATTTCACTATAATTTTTAATCTCTTTATCAGATAAATTTGATACTAGGTTATCAAATTCAGAAACAAATATTTTTGCATCTTTTAGCATATCTCTAATTTTATCTTCTTGATCAACTTTCATGTAATATTGTGCATCTAATCTTTTATCTTTATGAAGATTAATTATTTTTGTTTTTTCTTCTCCTAACAACAAAGTTACAGCTAAAATTGAGCAAGCATGATTCTCGCATTTTATTCCTACTTTCTGAAGAAAAGAATATAGTGCATAATATTCAGAATAATAAATTGCAACAGTTGCCCAAAGAAAGTCTTTATCATTCAAGTCTTTTTCAGCTCTTAACAAAGATGATTTAGCCTGTTCAAGATAAGATTTTGATAATCTTTCATTTGGTTCAACGACTTTTAATCCATCTTTTAATTTAAAACACCAACTTAATTTTTTATTTTCCATTGTACTCCCATGATATATTTACATATGAAGAGGGATTATTTAAAATTATATGATTTTCCTCTATCTCTTTAATCATAGCTTCTTTTTCGCTTATTGCTTTTTTAAAAGAATCTTCTGATAAATTAATTTGATGAATTTTATAAGAGATTAGATGATTAGGAAACTTTTGCTCTTTTTTTGAAAGGACTAACATATCTAAATCAGAATCTTTATCTGGTTTCATTTTTGCAAAACTACCAAAAATAATAATTGAAACGTTTGAATGAATTGATTTTAAGAAAGTCTTGAATTCGGGGTAGTGATTCAAAAAATTATCAAGTTTGAATATTTCAGCTTGCAAAAGATAAGATTTAGTTTGAATATTGTCTAAATTAAGAGAAAAATACTTATTTTTTCCATCAATTTTACTTTTTAGTATTTTTTCTTTTTCTAAATTAATAAGTGTATTCTGGCATGTTTTAAGTGGCAGTTTTGAAAGCTTAGCTATTTGTCTTAAATAAAATTCTGCCTTGTAATTACTTGAATAAAGAGCAATTACTTCTAATTCTTTGTTTCTTTTATGATACATATGTATACTATTTGATACTATTATTTATAAATGTTTCTAGGTTATAGAAAAGATTAAAAATAGTCATTCTAACATATATTTTGAGGTGATAAATAAAATCATCTCAAGAGAGTTCTTGGGGGAAATTCATGAGAAATCCTACCTTTGCTGAGCCACTAACTCTATTGGGACAGGGTATTGATGTATTTGTTAAAGCCCTACAATCTTTAAAGGTTCTTAAAGAACAAAAAAAGTATCTTATGAAGATTATATGTCAGAAAGCGATAGAATAGTTAACCTATTATGTTGGAAAAATAACTCCGATTTTGCTGATGTTCCAAAATAGAACTAAAAGGTAAACTTGTTTACATTGAGGATTCATAGTTAGATTCTGCTTATGCCTACATTAAATATATATAAACATAAAAAATATAATTTATTATATACTCTCCTGAAAATGTTACTGTTTTGGGCAACTCATTTACACCGAGAATTCACCAGTTCTATTCTGGTATTGTCCATATTTTTTAAAATATAAACTTATTAATTCTCCTTATGAAAATTATCAAAAAAACATGTGTTTATAAACCCATTAAAACTATCTCAACTAGTACATAAGTATATCAAAAATATTTCTTAGGTATGACAATTAAATATATTGGAGGATTTAATAATATGGGATTCAACAATTTTGGAGGATCAAGAGATAATTTTGGTCCAAGAGAAATGCATAAAGCTGTTTGCAGTAAATGTAAAAAAGAATGCGAAGTGCCATTCAAGCCAACAGAAGGCAAGCCGGTTTACTGTAGAGAGTGCTTTGCAACTATGCCTAAACCTAATAGATTCTAATTTAATCTAAAAAGTTTAGTATAATTTTTATTTTTTATTTTTTCATCAAAAAGAGTTTGTTACAAAAATTTACTTTTTTGTTCTAGATTGTTTACACTGTGATTCTGAATCATTTTTAAACAGCATAACATAACTTTATAAATGAATATATCTCCAAATTATTATGGGAAACTTTATATCAGAAGGCAGGGGAGGATTCAGAGAGAGATCTAGTGGAAGAGATAGAAGATTTGGTGGAAGAGATTCTGGAAGATTTGAAAGAAGACCTGTTCAAATGCATGATGTTACCTGTGATAAATGTGGAAAAGAATGTCAAGTTCCATTTAGACCTACAGGAGATAAGCCTGTTCTTTGCAATGATTGTTTTAGAAAAAATGATGGTTCAGGCAATAAATCTGGTTCTGCATCAGGTTCTTCAGGAATGTTTTCAGAACAATTTGATAAAATTAATAAAAAGCTTGACAAAATAATTGCAATTCTTGAAACTCTTGAAATAGTTGAAGATTCTGATGAAGATGGAGAGTCTAAGGAAGAATATGATGAAGAAATAGGAGAGGAAGAGGACAAGGACGAAGATGAAGATTCAGAAGAAGATAATAAGTCTAAGTAATTTTTAAATTGCTTTTTTAATGCTTAGAAAAGTATATAAGTTGTTACAAAGTTTAATAGTTCTATTAAGCGTGTTTACACTGATAATTCTGGAGTTCTATTTTCTCTGGGTCCATTCAATTAAATTGGGCTAGAATAAATATATAAACAATTAAAATTATATTTTTTTAATCGTCTTCTAGATCTTCAAACTTTGCAGTATAAAGATTTTCATATTCTTTTTTTCTTTTTTTACTGCATTTATCACAATACTTTCTTGTATATCTGCTTGTTTTTTCAAATTGAAATTCTTTACCACAATCTCCACAAGCTATTTTTTTTAATGTCATAAATATATAATCAAAAGTATGCATTTAAATCTTACGAATAGCTGTTTTTGATGAATTTTTTTGATTTCAATTATCTTTTTAAATCCCAATTATCTTACTAAATCAATGCGCGGTATTAGTTTAGTGGTAGAACGATTCGTTGCCAAGAGCTTTCTTTATGAAAGAAACTTCAGAAAGAAAACGCAAAAACGAATAAACAGGAGTCCGATTCTCCTATACCGCAGTTATTCTATTATAATTAATAATATATTATGTATTCAATAAATACTTATAATTATTGATTTATGATTAATTTGAATGGAAGTTAGAAGAATTACAAGGCTTGAAATCAATGGAGTATTTAGCCGAGAAATGGCTGGAAGACTTGTAGATGCAATAAAAAGAATTGATGATATTAGTTTTGATGTTAAGACTATTGAAACTCGAGATTATTTTAGAGATATAAGAAGAGAAGTTGTTTATAATAAAATAATGGGTGTTTTTGAAGTTCAAGAATATAGTACTGGAATGTTTTATAATTCTAGAAGATGGCGTGAACAAGTTTAGAGTTTTAATGTTCTTTATCTCAACAAAACATATAAACTTAAAAAGATTATATGGATTATGAAATTTGGTGATTTAATAAAGAGTGAATCTGGCAGAATGCAGGCTTCTTTTTCTACAATAGTAAAGATAATTCTTATTTTTTCAATTTTTTATTCAACATATTATCATCTATGGCATATTTTGTTTGCAAATATTCTTTTGCTTATTTTAATGTTCATGCCTTATTTTATGAGAAAAAGCTATGAAATTCATATTCCCAAGGTTTTTGAATTTCTTTTTCTTATCTTTGTATTATTGACTTTCTTTTTAGGGGATGTTAGGGGGGTAATAATTCAAGTAGTTTTTGGAATAGCTATGGGTTTTATAGGATTTACAGTAATGCTTATCCTTTTTTCCAACAGCAAGTTCAAAACAAACTATCTTTTGACTATAATATTTTCTTTTAGTTTGTCATTAACACTGGCACTTATTGCTGAAATGATAAAATATTATCTTAAACTTTATTTGGATTATACGAATATAAATGCAGATTATCCGCATACTATGTTGAATCTTAGTCTTGTTGCAATTGGAACTTTGATTTCCTCAATATTTGGCTATATTTACATGAAAGGCTATAAGGTAGAATTAATGAAAGAGATGGTAAGTGAGTTTAAGCATAAAAATCCTAATCTTTTTGTACAAAGATCTGATTCTCCTGAAGAAATAATAATGCTGATTAAAAAGGGAGAAAATGAAAAATTAGAATTCAAGTCAACATTAAGGACAAATCTTCATACTGGAGAGCATGATAAAAAAATTGAAAATGCAGCTCTTAAAACAATTGTTGCATTTTTGAATTCTGAAGGTGGAACTCTGCTGATAGGGGTTTCAAATGAAGGAGAAATTTTGGGAATAGAAAAAGATAATTTTGAAAATAATGACAGATTTAACAGACACTTTACCAATCTTGTAAAGGAAAGAATAGGAAATGAATTTCTTCCGTATATGAATTTTGAGCTTATCTTAATAGAAAATAAAAATATATTTAAAGTTGACTGCAGAAAAAGCGATAAACCTGTTTTTTTAAAATGCGACAGCAAGGAAGAGTTTTATATAAGAGTTGGAGCCTCATCATTAGAAATCATAGGAAGCAAAATTATTGATTATATCAAGAATAAGTTTAAGAATGAATAATGTTTTAGAAAATTTTATAACCTCTTCTTTTTTAATATCATATATAAGGAGTTGATGAAAATGTTTGGTTTGTCAGAAAAAGAACTTTCAATTTTGAAAAAATTAAATAGTCCTGTAAAAATTCAGGAATTTTTAAATAAGATTCCTATTAATTTTGAAGAAAATGGAGACATGTGCTTATCTCCTAGAATGGTTTTAAATTTAAACAAATGCCACTGTATTGAAGGATCTATTCTTGCTGCGCTTGCTCTAAGAATTAATGGATTTAAGCCATTAGTTGTTGATATGACTGCATCAAAAGATGATTTTGATCATGTTATTGCTGTTTTTAAAAAATATGGAAAATGGGGTGCTATTTCAAAAACAAATCATGCTATTCTTAGATATAGAGAACCTGTTTACAATTCAGTCAGAGAATTAGTTATGAGTTATTTTCATGAATATATTAATGATGATGGAAAAAAGACATTAAGAAGTTATTCAAATCCTGTTGATTTATCGAGATTTGATAACAAGGGATGGATGACTTGTGAAGAAGAAGTATGGTATATCCCAGATTATCTTGCTGAAGTCAAGCATTTTCCTATAATAAATAATAGGCAAATTGCAGGTTTGAGAAAAGCAGATGATATTGAAATGAAAGCTGGAAAACTTGTTGAATGGAAGAGCAATAAAATGAAGAAGAACTTGTGAATTTTAATTAATTTATATTTGATATTAGAGAAAGATATTTAATCATGAAATTCTATAAAAATATATGAAAAAATACTTTATATTTTTGATTATGATTGCTCTAATAATCATTCTTTTAATTGTGAATTTCTTCTTTCATATTACTTATTTTAATAATTTTAAAAAAAATATTAGATCTCCTACAGGGGAAGAAAGACAAAAGATTATAGAAATTTTAAATAAAACTATAAAATTAGAAGATTATCAAATAAAAATTGGGAATGTTTATGCAGTAAAAGACAAAAGTTTGGTACAGGTTGAATTAATGACAAATCATTCAAAAATTTATTATGTAGTTGATTTGAAAAGAGGAAATATTTTAAAGAAATAGAATGAGCCCAAAAAAAAGATTTGCCTTATTGATATTATTTATAATTATTTCCATAGCTATTGCTATATTTTCAGGATATTTTGGATTCAATCCAGTATCTATTGAAAAATTTGTTTCAGTGAACCATATTCCCGCAGTGCTGTTGTATAATCTCTTGTTTATAGTTCTTGCTTCTTTTTCTTTTTCAGTAAGTGTTATGACTAGTTTGGGTACTTTATTATTTTCCTGGTATGAGGTAGTTCTCTATGCAATGATTGGAATCATTTGCAGTTCTATTGTTCATTTCTATATCTCTAAGAGGCTTGGAAGAGATTATATTCGAAACTATTTAGAAAAAAATCATGGAAAAATAGAAAAATTTGATGAGATTGTAGAAGAGAATACTTTTAAGACAATATTTATTTTAAGCGCAATTTTTTTTGTCCCTCCTTCACTGCCTAATCTTCTTGGAGGAATAATAAAAATAAAATTTAAAAATTATATTTTTGCAACTTTTTTAGGAAATCTTCCAAATACTCTTTTTACAGTTTATTTAATTAATGGACTTATGTATTCTAATAATTTTCAAATTTATTTTTCAATAGCTGGATTGATTGCGACTACAGTTATTGCTTTGTATTTTTATAAAAGTGAAATTGAAGAAATATTGAAATTAAGCTTTCCAAGTTTATCAAGAATATTTTTTAATAATATAAATGGATTTTAAATTCATTATATTTATAAACAGAAAAAATGTAGAAGAGAATATGGATAAATTGATAAAGGGGTTAATTATTGGAATTATTATAGGGCTAGTTTTTGGTGGAGGAGCAGGATATTTATTTCATAATAATATCAGCAGGAATTTTATCCAAAATAAGAATAATTTTCAGATTGATGAAAATACAAAAAATAAAATAATTTCATTTTTTGATAACACTACAGATATAAATTCTATTAATTCTTATTGCAATCAGAATATGAATTATTGCTTATATTATTGTAGGACTATAAATCCTAATCATGAAATTTGTGCTAATCTTATAAATAATAGTATGAGACAAAGAGGTAAACTGCAACAATGAATTCAATAGTCAAACTAGATGATGTGTGGAAGAGATATGAGATGGGAAAAAATATGGGGGTTACAGTTTTAAAAGAGATTAATTTTGATATAAAACAAGGAGAATTTGTTGCCATCAGTGGCCCAAGTGGAAGTGGAAAAAGTACAATAATGCATATTATCGGAGCATTAGATGTACCTTCTCATGGAAATGTTTATTTAAAAGAAAAAAATATTAAAGATATTGATAAAAATTCTCTTGCTATTTTTCGTGGAAGAACGATTGGATTTATTTTTCAGGATTTTCATCTTTTACCAACATTTACTGCTCTAGAAAATGTAATGATGCCCATGGAATTAATAGATATGCCTGAAAAAGATGCTAAAAAAAAGGCAGAAGAACTTTTAACTCTTATGAATTTGAAAGATAGAATGAATCATAAGCCCAATGAATTAAGCGGAGGTCAACAGCAAAGAGTTGCAATAGCCAGAGCACTTGCAAATGATCCTGAAATTATAATAGCTGATGAACCTACTGGAAATTTAGATACTAAAACAGGATTTTTTATTATGGATTTTTTATTAAAATTAAATAAAGAAGGTAAAACAATAGTTATGGTAACACATGAATTAGAACTAGTAAGATATGCTTCAAGAGTTATTCATATACGGGATGGAAGAATTGAAAAAGAATCTTTTAATAGAAAAAATAAAAGGAGAAATAAGAATGGAAAATAGAGTATTAGTTTTTATATTAGGGGTTTTATTAATTTCTTGTTTACTAGGCATAAATTCAGTTTCAGCTATAACAATCCGATGCTCACCTACAATAAAACTTATAAATCAAGATCCTACTCCTGCAATACCTGATAGTTATTTAAAATTAATTTTTGAAGTTTCAGGTATTGGAACTGAATGTGAAGGCCTTAAAGTTAAATTAAGTCCAGAATATCCATTTTCATTAGACCCTAGTTCTAATCCTATTCAAACAATAGAAGGGACCCCAGATACCCCGGATTATAAAAATACTTGGATGGTTCCCTATAAAGTAAGAGTTGCCAATGATGCTCTTGAAGGAGATTATGATTTAAAATTGTTATATAATACTGGGACTCAGAATTTTGATAATGCTTATGTTATAGATAATTTCAATATTAGTATAACTGATTCTCAAACAGATTTTTCTATTGTTATTCAAGGCACTTCTGGAACACAGGCTTCAATTGGAATAGTTAATATTGGAAGAAATACTGCTAATTCTCTTATTGTTGGAATACCTGCGCAGGAAAATTTTATTGCTTCAGGAATCAATGAACAAATTGTTGGGAATCTTGCAGCAGGAGACTATACAATTGTAAGCTTTAATATTGCTTCTGTAACTACTTCTGTTAATGCTAGAAATCAAAATAGAACTAATTCTGGAAATTTCAATAGACTGAATCCTGGGCAAAATATTACTAATTCTTCTAATGCTAGACTTAATTCTCAAATGCTAAACATTAAATTAGATTATACTGATGGAATAGGCAAGAGAAGAAGTGTTATAAAACAAGTTCAATTTTCAGGTTCATCAGCGCAAGGAAATTTTACTAGAACTTCTACTAGAAGCAGTTCTGGGACTATTTCTGGAGTACCATATACTTATATTATTATAATTATTTTGATAATCATAATTGTAATAATTATCTATAAAGGATATCATAAAAAAATATTTGAAAAAATGAAACATTTTTATGAGAAGAATAAAAGCCATCATGAAAAAAATTCTCAAAATACTCCTGATTGGGTTTTAGCTGAAAGAACTCATAATAAAAAATAGGAGTTCAAAAATGAAAATTCAGAAATCTTTTAAAATTGCTTTAAATATTATTTTTCATAGCAAACTAAGAAGCTGGCTTACAATAATAGGAATTGTCATTGGAATAGCTGCTGTTGTTTCTATAGTTTCTATTGGCCAAGGAGCTGAAAGAAATTTAGAACAAAATCTTAATTCTTTAAACGCAGACATAATAACTATATCTCCTGGTTTTTCACGTGCTATGGGTGCTGAAACAGGATTTAGGAGTGACTTTGGAGGTTCTAGAACAGGTACAACTGCAAAAAATTTAACAGTTAGTGATGTAATGACATTAAAAGGCATTTTAAACATAGCTTATGTAACTGGAGTAATTTCTGGAAGTGTTGATTCAGTTTCTTTTCTTGGAAAAACTGCAAGAGGTTCTATAGAAGGAGTAGACCCTTCTATGTGGAAAAATATTGTATCCAGTGAACTTGATTCAGGAAGATATCTTTCACAAGGAGATTTAAATGTTGTTGTTGTTGGAGGAAGAGTTGCTAGTTCTACATTCAGTGGAATGGAAATAAACAGGCAGGTAATTATTGGAGGACAAAATTTTAGAATAGTAGGTATTTTAAAAAGCAGTGGTTCTGGAGGTGGAGGAGGAAGCAGTGATGATAACAGAATAATCATGCCTATTGAGAATGCAATTACAGTTCTTACAAGTAAAGATAAAAAAACATTTGATTCTATAATAGTAAAAGTTAAAGATATTTCAATAACAAATGAGACTATTACAGAAATAATAGATAGATTAATGTTATCTCATGGTATATTGCAATCAGGCAGACAAGATTTTTCAGTAGAATCTCCTACATCAATGCAAGCAAGAATTTCTTCAACATTAAGTTCTACTTCTGTTTTTCTTACTGCTATTGCAGTAATTTCTTTAATAGTTGGAGCAATTGGAATTATGAATACTATGTTTACTTCTGTCTTGGAAAAAACAAGAGATATAGGAATTTTAAAAGCAATCGGAGCTAAGGATAGAGATATATTAACTATATTTCTCTTGAATTCTGGAATAATAGGGCTCATAGGAGGGGTTCTTGGAATAATTATTGGAATATTTGCATCTGGATATATTGGACAATTAAGTGGAACAACTACACTTACTGGAGGAGGTGGAGCTTTTGGAAGAATGCTCGCTTCTACATATATAAGCCCTCAATTGATAATAGGGGTTTTTGTATTATCAATAGCTGTTGGTTTAATTTCAGGAGCTATTCCTGCTTACAGAGCTTCAAAATTAAATCCTGTTGATGCACTGAGATATGAATAAGAAAATATTTATAGATATTATTTACCTTTTTGAAGTGAAATCAAAAAAACAATGTGCCACCACACCTTAAAAGGTGTGGTTTGTTACAGGCACTTGTTTTTTGGATGCATGAAAATCTTTTCAAAAAGATTTTCTGCACAGAAAATTCTTCTGAATGAATTTTCTTGTGCTCCAAAATTGAAAACCCAAAGTGACGAACATATCCTAAAGGATATGGTTTTCAATTTTGCACATAATAAAATTTTATCTGACATTTGTCAAGATGAAATTTCCAAGATATGTAAATATTGTTAACAGAAATAACAAAGTTGTATATATGAAAGAGAAAAATCGCTTGATGAATGATTGCATAACTGATATTTTATCAAGCTATTAATAATTTCTAAATAAATAGCTTCAGAAATGTAAGCTAGTATGATTTATAAAAAGATTTAATAAGCTTAATTTATTATAATTATCATGAAGAGTGAAAGAAAAGAGGCATGGTTTAGGATTGTTATTGGAATTGCAAGCGGAATAATTTTAAAATTCTGGGGTATAGCAATATTTATTTCTGCTATTATTAATTGGTTTATTGTTTTGTTTTCAGGAAAAAGAAGTAAAAGTTTTGCTGAATTCTGTGAATCATGGAATACTGAGATGTATAAATATCTTAGATATTTGACATTTATGTCAAATAAAAGACCTTTTCCTTTTAGTGATACAGAAAGATTGAGCAAGTTTGAGAAGTAAAAATATATATTTTTTATAACCAATATTCTTTTAAAGTCCTTTTTGATTTATTATTAATGACTGAACAAGGTTTTCAATTTACAAAAGAGGGTAGTGAAATATTAAATATTAAAACTCCTTTTCCAGTTAATCAAAATGTTTGGGCTAGTTTTATGCTTGATATTTTTCCTCAATTTCAGATTCCACCTGAGCACATGACTCGACATAGGCATAATGGAAGATATTTAAACAGAAAAACTGATTTTGATGAAATTGCAGATGGACAAATATTAGGTTATATACATGGATATTTACCTCATGGAGAGAGAAGCCATGGAAGAGTTGGAGTTAGTGGATTAGTCCATGTTCCTGAAAAGAGAATTTTTTATTTAGAGCAGATACAAGCAGATTTAGAAGAAAATCCGAGGAGTAGAATTTCTTTATTAGATAGCTTGAATAGAGTTCAAGCTGAAACTATTTCTTATTTGTTAAATCAATTAATGGATGTTCAAAAAGTAACAACATATAAGGATGTAAAAACAACAAAGGAATTAAGAGATAGATTTGGAAAAACCCTTGCTGACATAGATTTATTAAAAGGCTATTATTCGGATTATGAAAAACCTAGGATATGTGCTGATGAAATTGATAAAATTCCTATTGGAAAGTTACCCCTATTTATAAGAGATCAAGATGTGGATTTTTTAAGAAGCCAAACTTGTCTTGATTTTTTAAGAAATTTGGATGATGTAGCAAGAGAAGATAGAGAATTAAATCCTATAGATTTATTATTACAGATTCCTGCTTTAATGAATCAA
Organism: Candidatus Pacearchaeota archaeon; assembly: GCA_036169915.1. Classification (GTDB taxonomy): domain Archaea; phylum Nanobdellota; class Nanobdellia; order Pacearchaeales; family GW2011-AR1; genus ARS1285. Next base: position 11,435 of record JAVHOF010000098.1, read on the forward strand.
AAGTATTCTGAAATTGTTAAAATTTGAAATAATTTTTTTATTAAAACTTGGTTCAGTTTAATTTATTTAACAGACTCTGTTTATAACATCTTAATAATATAAAAATCTTTTTATTTTGAGATAATTTTTGCTGTAATTTTAA
>JAVHOF010000099.1:0-2380 GCA_036169915.1 Candidatus Pacearchaeota archaeon
TGTTTAATGCAAGTTTGCGAAAAGCAAACCTGACATAAACACACGGTCGTTAGCAACAATACTACATTTGTGCTTCGTAGATAGTTTTGTCGGTTCACTTTTTTTTCTTTAATTTTTGCCCTCGCACTTCGGTTTTTTCAAAACCGTTTGATTTTACAAGAGAAGTAAGAACGTCCTGAATATAATTCTTTAAATCCTTATTCGCTTTTACTGCAAGTATTTTCAAATCTTGCACAATTTCATCTGGTATATCAATATTTTTCTTCATAATTAAATTTCTCTTAAATAATGCAATAAACTACAACCAGTCATTTCTTTTAGTTTTTCGTTCAAAACCTTTTGTTGCTCTAAAATAAATTCTTTAAGTTCATTAATTGCTAATTTAACTGTATCATTGCAGGTTGCAATATATTGTTCTTTATTTTTAGAGTTTCTGAATTTTGGAAAATAAATTGGAGCAACACAATCAAGATTATGGATTAACATTTTTGCGGAACGCAATTTTAAATAACCATCTAAATCAGTGGCAACACCCTTAATATAACCTCTGTCATCCATATTAATATGTGGCTCCTTAAGTTGTCCAACGCTCATCAAAGTTCCTAAATTGCCTCTGTAATGGTCTGAGTATGTTAAGAATATTTTGTTTTTCAATTCGCCATCGTAAGGCGTTTCGTTATTGAATTTAAGTAATTCAATAGTTTCAAATACTTCAAGGTGTTTTGCAACATCCGATGTAATTCTATTTTTTTGTTCGATTAAAATCGAAGCTACTTTAGCTTCAAATTTTATTATCTCTATATTTTTCATTATTCTTTATATTTAATATTGTTTTGGTCAGCGAAATTAGCAACACACCATGCTTGTCTTTCTGTTGCACTCATAAATTTTTCGATTGAATCAATAATATTCTGAATTTTCAAATCGCCTTTGTCTTTTGCTTTTAACCAAATTTCAGCCAATGTTTCAGAAATTAATTGATAGTGCATTGAATTTCTATCACCTTTAACAATTCCGTTAATACCCATGATTTCACGTTTAATTTTGTCTAAATTTGGCATTGCATTAAAAGCAGCAATACCTTTAGCATCTTTAAATCGTTTCTTTTCTCCCTTACTCATTCCGCTTGTTTCGGTTACTGGTTTTTTCTTCAAATCATTACCATTTTCATCAGTAAGATTAAAAGCCATTTCATTTTTCAAAGTGCCATTATAATCAACTTGAACATAGCCAGTTGATTTTGTGATAATCTTAGTAATGATTCCCATTCCAAGTTTACCTTTTACTTTAGTTCCGATTGTGATTGCCATGATTTTTATTTTTTATGTAATCGTTCATTCAATTACAGTACAAATATACACTATATATTTTAAGTATGTAAGATATATTTGCAAAAGTTATTAACAATTTATGTAAGTTGTTGATAATCAAAGATAATAATTTTAAAACCCACCCTAAAAATTAAAGAAAAAAGCATTTGTGTTTCATATTATCATTTCTGCTATACCGTACTGTTGCTAACACGTGTTATCGGCAACCTAAAAAGACAGCGTACCTTGTTTGATATTTTCTGAAATTCGTTTGATTGCCTTATCAATGTATTCTTTATCAATTTCACACGCTGTTAAATGTAAATTCATTTTATCCAATCTGTTTGCTTTATCTACCGCCAAAGCAATTGAACCACTACCAAAATGGGTGTCTAAAATCTTCATTCCTTCGGTTGCAAAACCTTTAATGCAAAAATCATAAACCTCTATTGGTTTTTGTGTTGGATGAAATCTTATTGTAGGTTTTCCAACGCCTTTTATATTTCCTTCATATCCATATCTATTGCCATCCCACATATATTTGAATATTTTGGCGTTTTTATCAAATGAAGTCCAAGCCATTTCGCAGTCTGCATAAGTATCTGAATGGTTTAATTTATCCCAATTAATAAAGCATCTTGTATTGTTTAAATGTTCTATAAAATAGTTTCCACCCCAAATAATTTGGTTTTTGCTTACTCTTTTAAGTTCGGTAAAATATTCATTTGAAGGTATTTTTGAATCCCAATCATTTGCGGAATTATTATTAAGCCTTTTATTTTTAGTTATATTTATTCCATACGGTACATCAACAATAGCCAAGTCATAACATTTATCAGGCTTCGACTTCATAAACTCAATGCAATCAACATTGAAAAAATTAATAGAAGGGCAGCGGCTAACACCGTGCTTATTCAATGCGGAGTTCAGTGCGTTTTGATAGTTCATTTCTTTTATTTAATTTTGTGTCGGTGGATAAGTAAGTGCTTTTATTTTCCGCACTGAAATAAGCACCGATACCGTTGCCCGCTATGCTATTGTAGCGTTATTAATTCGGTGAATAGCATTTT
>JAVHOF010000100.1:0-2474 GCA_036169915.1 Candidatus Pacearchaeota archaeon
TTGATAATTTTTGTGAATTTGCACCTTGTCTTAAGAAAAATCCAGCAGAACATCTATAAGGCTTGTTTAATCCTTCTTCAACATTTACAATCAAAACATTATCAATTGTTTCCAGTTCAATGTGTATTGAGGGGTCACAATTTCTTGCTAAATCCTGAATTTCTGATTTTAACTTATTTGTTATTTTAATCCATTTTATCTCGCTTTTATCATTAACACCTAAAAATATTCTTCCACCTTCAGTATTTGCAAAAGCAACAATTTCCTTTCCTAAAGATTTAGAGTCAAAACTCTCTTTAAATTCAACTTTCAATCCTTCACCTTGCTTTAATAAAAACTCAAACTCTTTTTTCTCCATTTTTTCATTAATCATTTTTTAACTTCCTTTAATCTTTTTTCAGCATATTTAATTTCATCACGCATTTCATGTGTTATTTCCTTGGCTTTTTCCTTCTGCTCTTCTGGAATTAATTCAACAAGCCTCGCTATCATTTTGTGCATTGCTTCAATCTGTCCGTTCTTTATATTCATCCACCTTCTCCAATCTGCACTTAATGTTTTGTTAACCTCAGATAAGGTTCTATTTCTAGCAACTAATTTCCTGAAATCATTTGAAAATTGTATATTTGTAACTTTCCTGCAATGCTGGCAAATTGCACTAGGAAAATTTTTATTTAAAACTTCTTTATAATCACCCCTGCTACTTTCATCATTTTCATTTTCATCTTCTTCATCCTCACGAGGTTTACAATGAAAATGCTCAAATAATACATGATAATGATATCTACAATTAGGGTTGCCGCAAAAGACAAAATCATTTTCTAAATCTTTATTAGGTAATTCACAGGCAAAATCACAGCAAGAGCAATCATATCCTATTTCTTTCTCACTTTCTTTCTTCTCTATTCTTCCCCATACTTTTTTCTCAGTAGTTTCATTAATTTTTTTAGTTTTCATTTTAATAATTCCAAAAATTCTGTTTCTTTCTTAATTTCTTTTTCAACCTCTTTAAATCTTCTCCTAACAGCTAAAACTTTCTTTTTTACTTTAGGATTAAATCCTTCCTTCTCATATCTTTCCCAGAAAATAAAAGTTCCATACTTTTCCCAAGCTTTTATATCATTAAAATCAATATTGAACTCTTTTAATAGCAATTCTCGTTTAATATCTCTTTTCATATCTTTTAAAATATCTTCTGCTTGTCTTTCTGTTTTGCCTAAAAATCTCAAATGCCAATAAGCATAAGAATTCAAGCAATTCCTCAAACTATCATTCTGTCTCCATTTAAATATATTAAATACTTCTTTTTTTGTTTGAGCAACTAAAATTCTGCAGTCAAATATTGGAATAAAACTCTTGAAAAATTCTTGTTGCATGCAAAAAGCAGTCATCATAGAAGGCAATACAGAATTTATCTTTTCAATTCTTCTATCAAAAAAATTAGAAGTCTTATCAAATAAAATACTTATTTCATCGCTTTCAGCATATCCAATAACTGCCCCAGTTTCAAACATTAATTTCTTTATAGCTTTAACAATAGATGCTTTAAAATTATAATCAAACGGCTTTTTTAATTTCATATCTATAATCAATTTAGAAAATCCTTTTCCATCAAGTCTTGCTATAAAATAACAATTAGATTTAACTTTAATATTATTATATATTTCAAATCCTCGCATTTCTTGTTCGTAATGTTTTTTCTTTTCCATTTTCAACTCCCATTCAAAATTCTATTTATCTCATCAATTCTCTTCTTTTTCTGATAAATTTCATAGGGAATTTCAGCCCCATTAATTACAACAGAATTATCTGTTTTTGCCCTCGCAAACACAGTTATATCATTATTTTTTCCAAGTGCCTGACTAAAAGTAGCACGAACATAATTAGAATTATTAATCAAAACATAATTATCATCTTTTACAGATGTTTCATTGTAAATATCCCTTATATAACTTCTGTTTGAATCCAATTCCTCCGCACCTGTCATTGGAATGATAATTAATGTTGGGTCAAGATTAATTATGTCTCCAATTGAAACTCTTCCATCATTGTCTAAATCTTCAAATCCCTCATGATTTGGAGAGACAGGGGAACTTGTTCTTTCTGTATCTTCATAATCTTTTCCTGCTATCAAATTAGATAAATTTATTGCCTCGCTTCCTGCTTGCCCCCCTAACTCCCCTTGAGTAACATTATCAGATTCAGAAAAATCTCTCTCAATATAAATTGTTATTGTATTTGCATAACTAATATCTTCAATAACAGTTGCATTCTCTTCAGTTCCAGTAACTCTTCCTGCAAATCCAATTATCGCATTTCCTGTTCCAAAAACAACATTTCCAGTTAATTTAATGAATTTAATAACCTGCGCAGTAATACTATTTTCAGTCACAGGGATTTCAGCTGGAGCTGTTTCAGAAGGAGTTGTTTCAGCAGGAGTTTCTACAGGAGCTTCACTAGGGCTTGCTTCAGTA
>JAVHOF010000100.1:2574-11484 GCA_036169915.1 Candidatus Pacearchaeota archaeon
TTAGCCTTTTGTTCAGCAGGAGTTGTTTCAGCAGGAGTTGTTTCAGCAGGAGTTTCTACAGGAGCTTCACTAGGGCTTGCTTCAGTAGGAGTCTGTTCTGCTGGTTGTTGAACAGAAATTTCTGAACTTTTTTTATCCTCTTTCACTCCTTTTTTTGTTTCTTTTTGCTCTTGTTTTAGTTCTTGTTTTGTTTCTTTTTCATTAGCCTTTTGTTCAGCAGGAGTTGTTTCAGCAGGAGTTGTTTCAGCAGGAGTTTGTCCTGTTGTATTTGTTTCAATTGCAGGTTGAGTTTGCTCTTCTGTCACATTTATTTCAGTTATATTTTCAATTACTTCATTGCTAATATTAGAGACCGGAATTGTAACATTAATTTCAGTTAGATTAATTTCACTAAAATTCCCAGTTGTCATATTTATTTCGCTTGCATTAACATTAATGATGCTAAAATTTTCTTCCCTAGTCATATTTTCAATAACAGTTATATTTTTTTCAGGAATTTTAATAGTTATATTTGCAGGAATTCCCAAAGCAGGACTTTCAATCTTCACAACATATCCTGCCTTAACCAAATCTTCAAAAGAAAGCAGATTTCTTTTTCCAATTTTTAATGTATAATCATTGTATTTAGAAATAGTTCCATTACTAGTAACTTCAACTTTAGCCATGAACTTCAAATCATTTAACTTAACCTTATACCCCCATTTATATTCTGAAGGTTTATCATTAATCTTAGAACTATTCACACTAATATCAAAGTTTTCAGCAGAAATTACAGAGTTATCAGAAATAACATTGATTTCACTTTCATTTAAATTATCTAAACTCTGTTTTATTTCATTTAAATCAACTTCTTTTGTACTAATTTCATTTACCTGATTAATAATCGTATCATTTGTCTGATTAACTTCTAAAGAGCTAGTTTCATTAGTATCTATTCCAATAACTCTTCCAATCAAGTTAAAAAATCTAATAATATTTCCAGTAATTCCAAATCCTGCTGAAGAAGTTTCTGTTGTTTTAGTTGTATTTATTTCAGCAGGGCTTGTTTCAACAGGAGTTTGTTCTGTTGCAGGTTGATTTGGATTTTCAGTTATATTTTCTTGTTCTTTAATTTCTTCTGTAGCATTAATTTCTTGAGTTTGATTAATTATTTCTATAATAGTTTCATTTGCAATTGTAATATTTGATTCACTAATTGTTGAGTTATCAAAAATATCTAAAGTTGTTTTATTAACATTAACTTCTGTTAAAATATTTGAAGTTCCTGCAACCCCTTCAACAAACTCAGAATAATTCAATAAATCAAAATACAATCTTACATTTCCTTCGCTTAGCTGAAAATCCATTCTCTTATTTTTGTTTCTTGTTACAGCTTCTCCAAACAAACCAGAGCTTACAGGCTCTTTAACAGAAAGTTTAGAGTCAGAGGTATCAAAATTCTGAACTATTGTCTCAACCTCTGACATATCTAAACTTGTTCCATTTTCACTTATTGCAAAACCGCTAAAGCGAGTGTTTACATTAGCAGTTGCACTAAAGTTGGAAAATAAAAAGCCTATAATAAAAAGACTTAAAACTATAATAAAAATAAACCCTAAAACAAAGAAAAACCTTCTATAATCAACAGGTTTTCCTATTGCAAACCTAGCTGTTGTTTTAGTAGGAGTAACAGAAGAAGCAATTGAAGAAACAGCTGGCTTTTGTTTTTCCTTAGGATCTGTTGTTCCCACATATTTTTTCCTTACTTTGCCACTAGAATCTCTATAACTTTCGTAATAATATGGTCCAAATGTCTTTCCATTTCTATGAAAAAATCTTTTATAAGCCATTCACACTCTTTTAATCTTTTTTAATATATTTTGTAGGAGTAACTAGTTTAAAAAGGCTTCGAAAAACCTTTTTTATTGAAAATAAAATAAAAATAAAATGAAAGATTTATAAACCCTAACTATCAAAACTCAGATTTTTAATCAAAAATATAAAGTTTATTTAAAAAAAATAAAAATCTAATTAAAAACAAACAAAATCAAATCAAAATCCAGCTGAATTATAATTCAAAAATCCTGATTTTTATGAAAAAATAAAAATCTAAACCTAAAAAATCTAGCTAACCAGCAAAAAAACAACACATAAAAACAGTAGGAGTAACACTTTGTAAAATAGCCTAAATTCTTAACATCTCTATAAAATCAATTGCTATTCCACAAACCCTCCTAGCTTAATAGCATATAAATGCAAAAAAATCTTTTAAAAGCTCGTTAAATTCTTATCATATCTATTAAATAAAAATTAACATTTACTTATTCTCTACAATCTTCCCCTTATAACTAAACTTATATAAACATTATAGAAAAATATAAACCTCATTATTTTTTGAGAATCTGTTGAGTTCAAAAGTTGATTTATCATTAACCACAAGTTTTTATACTTCCCCTTCTTTTTTAATCAATGAAAAAAACAATTATAATAATTTCCTTATTAATTCTGTTGTTGGCAATTTTTCTATTTTCATCCAGAGTATTAACAGGATTTGCAATAAATAATAACCTTAAAACTTCTGACTATTACATTCATACAAAAGCTATTTGCAATTCAACTAATTTCTGCCAGGACTATGAAATAACCTGCAATGGAACAGAAGTTTTAGATAAAAAACCAATTACAGGTGCTGTAATTCAGCATCAAGAAGACTGGAAAGATCCAAGAGATAATAAAGAATTATGCTGAATCATAAAGATTATCCAAGAATTTTCTTTGCTTCTTCTGCTGTATAAAAATCACTGGTTTTTATTCTTTCTCTTGCCTCTTTTATGTCAAGAATTGAAAACCACATCCTTTAAGATGTGGTATTTTACTTGTATTCAATTCTTGAGCATCCAAACAAACAACTTACATTTGTCAATTGTTTTTATATTTACTTCAAATGTGAGTTGTTTGAACAAGTGCCTGTCACAAACCCACACACTTTAGTGTGTGGTGGCACATTGTTTTTTTGATTATCATTTTCTTTTTTAAAAAACTTTTATATATCCTTTTAAAATAATTCCATTTAGAATATTATTTTTTAGCTCGTTTGAGATTTTTTTTAAAGAGGTTTTAAATAAAATATGTATTTTTTTGTTTAACTTTTTTTCAAAAGTATCTAATTTTAAGTTCTTTTCTTTTCCAAGGACAAATAGGTCAATATCTGAATCTTCAATGGATTCTCCTTTTGCATGACTTCCATATAAAATAATTGCTTCTGGAGAAAGACTATTCCAGAGGTAATCTGTTAGTTTTGATTTATTTAGCTCGAAAATTATGCTTATTTTTTTATAGAGTATAAATTCCGGGTTATCTCTCATGGCAGTGTAAACTGGAATATTTTTTCTTAATATTCTTTTAATTAGATTGCTTTTTTCCAAGTCTTTAAAATAGTTTATTACAGAAGGGGGTGATAGGTTAGTTAATCTGGCTATTTCTCTTAGTCCGAAACTTTCAGTTGGAGAGTTTAAAAATACTTTTAGGATGTTATATCTGTTATATTTTTCTAACATATGTTATAATATTATATCAGGTATATAAGTCTTTCTTTTTAGTAAAATTCCTGTATCACTCTTTAATGGTTTTGCTGTAGAAAATAAAAACCCTAATAGGAATGCTTTGGATATTTATATACTTTTGTTTTTGAATTATATATATTCTTATTTAATCTTTTTTATAAATGAAAGATTTTTAATTATATTTTAATGGAATTTGCAAATAGTACAAAAACATTAGATTATGAATTAGATGTAACTGCTGAAGATTTAGAAAAACTAGCTGAAATTTTTTCTTTGGATTTAGAGACAAGGGCAAGTTCGGAGATTCCTAATGAAATAACTGTTTATGGCTCTAGAATTTCTAATCTTAATTTGTTTAGAGAATATTTAGTTAGGGCTTTAGGTCAGAGAGACATTTTAGTTCAGGTTCTAGTTTCAGGAGATGAAGTTGAAATTTCTTCATATGGTATAAATGTTAATTCTTCTGCCAGGTATTTATTAAATAGATATAGAAATAGACAGTCTAGGGGGGATATTTGCAATGGATCTTGCACTGACATACCAGCCTAAGTCTGATTTTGAGGCAGAGGTAAGAGATTTTTGCAATAGAGAATTTGGCGGTAGAATTGTTAATTTTCATATTCATGGAGACAGAGCTTATACTAGAAGAGACAGTTATTATGAACATATAGGAAAATCTGTTTCTGAACTTTCAACATTGACTCTTCCTGAAAAGCAAAGATTAACATGGGCATTGCATAATGGCCCTGCATTTGATTCTTCTTGTATAGAAGAAAGAATGAGAAGATTAATTGAAGAATCTTTATTTTTTGGTGTTAAAGAGATTTGGACAACTGTTGATATTACTTATAACTCTAAATTTAAAAGTTTGGAAGTTGCAGAGAAACTTAAGACTGAGTATAGTGGAAGATTAGAGGTTAAAATAGGGGCTTATAATCCTTCTGGATTTCAAAAAGGGGAAGAGCATAAAGTCAGATTTGAATTATTTGAAGAAGCTGTAAAAAGGGCAGATTTTATAGTAGGCTTGGCTGAAAAAGACAGGCCTTTTGAACATATGGGTGAAAGACAACATAATTGGTATATGTTAGGATTAGCATATAAATATTCTAAGCCAGTTCATTTTCATGTTGGACAGGAAAACAGGCCGACAGATAATACCTTGGAATTATTGTTGCATGATTTATCTTTATTTCAAGATATTTATTTAAGAGTTCTTCCTGAAAATTTTCCAGAAGTTTCAGCTATTCATGCGATATCTAGTTCCTGCAAATCTCAAAGAAAATTTGATTGGACTGCTAAAAAAATGGCTGAAAGAAGAGTTAGTTTAATTGCTTGCCCTAGGGCTGCAGTATCTATGCTGCAGGATTATTCTGTTTTTTCTCCCACTCATAATTGCATTGCAAGAGTTTGGGATTTTGCTGTTAGAGGGGTTAATATCAAAGGATTGGGAATTGATAATTTAAATGATATTTTTGTTCCTGCATCTAGTGCAGATGCGTATGATGAAGCTGAATATTTGGCAAATTGTTTAAGATTATACAAACCAAGGATAATTGCAAAGGTTTTATGCAACCAAGAGTTAGATCCATTTGATATTGGGACAATTATGAAACATTTGAACTAGAATAAAATTTATTTTGAATTTTATTAAATTATGTATTTAAATTTAATCTTTTAATTACTTTTTGATAAAGAAACAAACTCCAATCTTCAGATTGGAGGCACAAAGTTTTTGTTTCCTCTCTTCCAAAAGCAATTTTAAAACTAAAAATAAAATGCAAAATTGCTTTTGTTCGGCCTCACCAAGTCCAAAACAAACTCAACACTTTAGTGTGGAGTACAAGTCCAAAGGACTTGGTGATAAAGAAAATATTTAAATAATCTACATTTGAATATCAAAAAAACAATGTGCCACCATACCTTAAAAGGTGTTGTTTGTTACAGGCACTTGTTTTTTGGATGCATGAAAATCTTTTCAAAAAGATTTTCTGCACAGAAAATTCTTCTGAATGAATTTTCTTGTGCTCCAAAATTGAAAACCCAAAGTGACGACCATATCTTAAAGGATATGGTTTTCAATTTTGCACATAACAACTATCAGAAATAAAGAAAAATTCTAACTATCTGTAAAGCAATAAAATTTTTATTAGTTTAAATTATAACTTTCCAAATCTTCGTAAACAGGCCCATCTGGCAAAAGCTCAGATTTTTTCAAAATAAAATTATCAACTTTAAATCTTATTTTCTTAGGCTTTATGCTTTTAAGATATTCAATCAAACCTTTTTTATCTCCAACTTTCTTAACTCTTGCTATAGTAATATGGCTCATGAATCTTTCTTCAGGCTTAAATAAATTTTTTAATGCCTCATCAACTTTTTTCTGTAACTGAAAAATTCCACCCCCATTTAATTTAATCCAGATAATCTTAATAAAATCCTTGGAAAACACTCCAATCCCCCCGAGCTCAGCTTCAAATTCTTCAGCATTAACTTCAGAAAGTTTTTTCTTAACTTCTTCAATCTTCTCTTCTGAAATTTCGCCAAGAAACTTCAAAGTCAGATGCAGATTCACACTTTCAGTGAATCTGCCGTCAAATAAAACTTTTTTCCTCAAAAGTTTTTGTATTTTAATAATTTCGTCAGTACATTCTTTATCAAGTTCAATTGCAATAAATGCTCGCATAATCTATAGAAAACATATAAGTTTAAAAGTTAAACGCTACTTTCTTTTTTAGGATAAAACTGTCTCAATTAAGCATTACAAGAAAATATTCCAGTAACTTTCAATCATTTCATCAGCTATAAACTGCACTAAATCCAAATAGTCTTCATTTTTTATCTTAAACAAATCAGAATCATCTGCTTTTCTCATAGCTCTAAGATACTTTTCACGATTTCTATTCCTAATGACTATGGACGGATAATTATTTTTAATTAATATATAATTTAATAATATCCTTCCGGTTCTTCCATTTCCATCCATAAACGGATGTATTTTTTCAAATTTATGATGAAAAATGACTGCTAAAACAAGTGGATGATGTTTTTCCTTATTTTCTTGATACCATTTTAATAATAAATCCATATCAATTTTAACATAAGGTGCAGGAGTTGACTTAAAATTAGCTTTTATGACTCTAACATCTTGAGTTCTATAACCAACTCTTTTATCAATATTATCTAATAAATTTTTATGAATATTTATGATAAAATCATGATTAATTTCTTCTTTGTTTTCAATTATCTCAAAAAATACTTTTTCAGTATTTTGCAAATCATAAATTTCCCTTAATGTCCTATTTTTAGGTGTTTTTCCTTCTTCTAAAAGCTTTTTTACTTCATTCAATTTTATTGTGTTTCCTTCAATTGAAGTAGTGTTATAAGCAAATTCTATTAAAAAATTATTTAGAATCTCTTGTTTAGTTAAAAAATCCAATTTTTGAAATTCTTTTGAATAATGGAGCTTGCAAGCTTCAACTTCAATAAGTTTTTCTCCTAAAAATAAATCTTGTTTTAATTTTAATTTTTTAATTTCATTAATGAATCTATTTGATTCAAGAAAATTATGAATAGTTTTATATGCTCTTCTTATCTCATCCTTATATTTTGGAAGATTTCCTAATGATTTTTTAACATCTTCAACATTACTGCCCAAATAAGCCAAATCTTTTGTTAACATTTTGTTTCCTTTTTTCTCAGATGCTCTTAGGTAATAATAGTCCTTCTTTCCAATAATTTTCTTGTAAATATATGCCATAAAAAATCTAAGAAAACCTAGTTTATAAATCTTACCCTTTATTTATAATATTAGATTTTAAAGGGTAAACGCTACTGCGCTTTTTAGGATAAAAGTATCTCAATTAGAAAAAAGATAAATTAAGAGTCTGATTGTAACTTCATATCATCTCAACCAGCAATTTAGCCCCTAATCTAACAGTCATATTATTAAAATCCAGAGAAGGATTCACTTCAACAATATCAGCGCCTCTAAAATTTTTTAATAAACTTAATCTTTTGGCAAAATAAATAATCTCTCTGCTCGTCAAACCACCTGGCTCTAAACATGAAGTTCCAGGAGCAAAAGCAGGATCAACACTGCTAATATCAATGCTTATATAAAAACCAGATGAAGAATTTGCTCTTTCCATCATAAGATCACATATTCCTGTTAAATCCTCTCTTAATAAATCCATTTTAATCCAAGTTATATTATTCTCCTTTAAAAAATTAATCTCTTCTTCTAGTAAATTCCTTGCAGAAATCAAAACTATTTTTCCAGGACTAAATCCTTCTTTAATTAATTTACCAAGCCAATCCCTATTCCCAAACTTTTTTCTAGGACTAATGCAGTCTGCATGGCTGTCAAACACTATTAAAAAGGGATTTTCTTCAATCTTATTAAAAGCTCTTAAAATAGAATAGCTTATTGAATGATCTCCTCCAATAAAAAAAGATTTAGAATTTTTTTCAAAGATTTCCTTGCTGTTTTCAAAGATTAAATGATTGGCCTCTTCAATATTATTCAAATCCACATGTATTTCTTCAAAATGAATCCTGTCAGCATCAATAATTCTACCATTTTCACTGCTTCCAAAATCTCTAAGTGCTTTTATAATTTCAATGGGGGCTTTCTCACACCCTAAATTGTTTTCATTTGAATTAACAAGCCTGACCCTTATAATTTGCATTTTAAATTCTGCTGACAAGCAGCAAATCCTCAATCTTCTGTATTTAATAATACAGAACTTACTATCCAAAATCAAAACCTATTTAAATAGGTTTTTCTTTAATTAATTAAATTTTAAGAAAGGAGGTATAAATTAAAATGGCAAAATTAACTGCTATATTAGTTACAATAATAGGAATATTATTATTGCTTCAAGCAGGAAACTGGCTTACAGTAATTACACAATATAATAATTGGATAATTGCTTTGGCTGTTCTTGTTGTAGGAATCGGCAAACTAATGAGAAACTTTAAAAAATAAATTTATATTTAAAGTGAAAGGAGGTATAAATTAAAATGGCAAAAAATGCTTTAGACTGGACTGCACTAATCTTATTAATAATTGGTGGCTTAAACTGGGGGTTAGTAGGAATAATGAACTTTAATTTAGTAGAAACAATTTTTGGTTCAATTCCTATATTAGTAAAAATTGTTTATGACTTAGTAGGATTAGCTGCTTTATACACAATTTACTACTTATTTAAGTAAATTTTATGAAAAAACTTATTTTTAGCGCCAAAAATCCCAAAAGGATTTTTGGACATTTCTTTTTTAAACCTGTTTTAATAACAGACTTTATCTTACATCTTTTATTTTCCAACAAATTCTATAAAAACATAACTTATTTATACTAAGTTATTAT
>JAVHOF010000101.1:0-39446 GCA_036169915.1 Candidatus Pacearchaeota archaeon
TGCCCAATGTCATTAAGTTAAGCTCTAACTTTTTTCTTGGTAACAATAACATAAGCTCTCTTTCCCAAATACTTTTTAGGAACATCTGCTTTGGCAGAAGTGCCAATTGGAGTTACAACTCTTTCTAAGAACCCTTCTATTTCTTCATCCTTCAATACAAGTTTTCCTTTATTTAACTTTATTATTCTCATAATAAGATAACTATAGATAACTATATAAACTTTTCGGTAGTGTATATTTTATGAAAAGAAAGAAGAAAAAGAGCAAGAAATTCATTAGTTACATTAAAAATCAAATTTATTCTAAACAATTTTTAGAATCAAATAGAAAATCTAATAAAGATTTTACAAGAAAAAGAAAACTAACTTTTCCAAAAATAATTTTGTTTATGTTAAATTCAATAAAGAAATCTTTACAAAAAGAACTTACAGATTTTTTTCTAAATTTTTCGAACGAAAAGAATATAACTAATTCTGCTTATTCTCAAAGCAGAATGAAATTAAGTCATACAGCATTTATTGAATTAAACGATGGCATTATTAAAGAATTTTATACAGATAATATTTTTGATTTATGGAAGGGATTTAGACTACTTGCAATTGATGGAAGCAGACTTCAGCTTCCACTTTCTTTAGAACTTATCGAGGATTTTGGCTTTGCAGAAAATCAGGGAGCAGTCCCTGTTCCAATGGCACAAGCCTCATATTGCTATGACTTGTTAAATAATATGATTATAAATTCAGAAATAGATAGATATGAAACCAGCGAATATAATTTGGCATTAAAACACTTACAAAAATGCCAATATGAAAATGATTTATTGATATATGACCGATATTATGATGGAATGTGGTTTATGTTTTATCATATATTAAATAAAAAAGATTTTATTATAAGAATGGCAAGGAATTCCATAACTGAAGTTCAAAACTTTTTTAGTTCTGAAGAAGAATCTAAAATAATTGAAATCACAAAATTACATCAAGATTCGAAAGAACAGCTTAGAAAATTAGGTCTTGAATTTAATCCTTTCAAAATAAGACTTGTAAAAGTAATTCTCGATAATGGGGAAGTTGAAGTTTTGGCAACTTCTCTTCTCGATGAAAAGAAATATCCTAATAAAGAGTTCAAATTTCTTTATGTAAAAAGATGGGGCATTGAAATAAATTTTGATCATTTGAAAAATCATTTAATGATAGAAGATTTTACGGGTCTTTCTAGTTTATCAGTTTTGCAGGATTTTTTTGTAAGCATGTTTATGGCAAACATACAACAGATTTTTATTAGTGAGGCACAAGATGAATTGAAAAAACAAAAGAAAGATACAGAATACGAATACAAAATTAATAAAAATCTTTCCTTTGGTTTTATGAAAGATAGATTTGTAAAAATTTTATTAGATAAAAATGCTGATAGAAACATAAGAGATTTAAAAGAATTATTCAAAATAAATCCCTCTCCGATTAGAAAAGGAAGAAATTTTCCTAGGGTTTTTCATCAATTCAGAAAGAAGTTTTACATAAAAAAGAAGAGGGCTGTTTGATAGCTCGGGTTTTATTATTAGAAAAGCGTTAGCTTGGCTTATTTAATTCAATCGGAATTTTGGTATAAGGAAAGTTTTTGGTTTGAAATCCAACAAGTTATGGGATCATTTTTTAGAAATTTATCAAGGAGAAATTCCTTAACTTAATGGAATTGGTAACATGCCCCCACGAACCTTTAAACCAACTTTTTAAACAATGGAAAATCTAAATCTTCAATAAACTATAAAAACTTCTTTTTTATATTATTATTATGGCAAAAACATCAAAAAAATTGAAAATACTTGCAGCTGGAGATTTTCATGGAGATTCAAAGGTTACAAAAGAGCTTGCTGAAAGAGCAGAAAGAGAAAATGTTGACTTAGTTGTATTGACGGGAGATATTACAGGTTTGGTTGAAACTAAGAATTTGTTGAAACCTTTTGTAGACAAGAATAAGAAAGTTGTTTTTGTTCCTGGAAACTGGGATTCTTCAGAGACAATGGACTTTTTATCCAAATTATATGGAGTTGAAAATGTGGGAGAGCATTATGTAAAACATGGAGATATAGGTGTTTTTGGTATAGGAAGCCCTGACTGGCAGCTTAGCTTAGGTGATAAAAAAACTTTTGAGAAACTGGAGAAAAATTTTGAGAAAATAAAAAATCTGGAAAAAAAGATTATGGTGAGCCATCTTCATGCAGCAGGAACAAAGGCAGAATTTTCAGGATTTGCAGGAAACAAGGGAATAAGAAAAGCAATTGAAAAATTTCAGCCAGATGTTTTTTTAGCAGGGCATATTCATGAGGCAGAGGGTTTAAGCGAGAGAATAGGAAAAACAAGGGTGTATAATGTTGGAAGAAAAGGAAGAATTATTGAATTGTAGGAGGAAATTAAATTAAATCTTATAATTTTTATTCATAAATTTAAAGTGTGGAGAAGAGCTTTTCGCTTAGGATTAACCAATTAAAAGCTATTAATTTATTAGATTATTGATATTTATTTATAAGAATTCAAGAAAATTAATCGATTATATTTTCTCAAAACCTTTTTATAGCTATTTTTCTAGGTTATTTGACAGATAAATTCTAAATTTATTTAGATTTTAAAATGCTAAAGAAAAAAATAAATCCTAGTTTGAATGAACAAAGAGAATTCCGGGTTTTTAATCCTGAAGATATAAAACAGACAATTGAGATTCCAGTTAAACCTGCTCCAAAACCTGAGGAGCTTGAGACAATTGAAGTGGTTGGAAATAAAAAAGTTAAAAAAACCAGAAAAATCACAAAAACTACAAAAACTACAGGTGTGAAAACAAAAAAAGTTTCTGCAAAAGATGGAGATGATATTGAAGAAGATATTGATGATGATTTGAATGCAGATAAATCAGCAAAAGCAAAGACTATAAAACTTAATCCTAAAGGTTATATTTTAATTATAACAGAAAAGCCACAGGCAGCTGGAAAAATTGCAGCAGCTCTTTCAAATGGAAATGAGAGAAAAAAGTCAGAAGGAGGAGTTCCTTATTATGAACTTGAAAGAAACGGCAAGAGAATAGTTGTTGCATGTGCTGTTGGTCATTTGTATACTGTTTCACAGACTAGAAAAGGCTCTGACTATCCTATTTTTGACATTGCATGGTTCCCTAATTTTGAAATTAAGAAAAAGGATTTTTCAAAAAGATATTATTTTGCAATAAAAAAACTTGTCAAAAATGCAAGCGAGATTGTAATAGCAACAGATTTTGATATAGAAGGTGAAGTAATAGGATATAATATAGTAAGATTTGTTGCAGGGCAGAAAGATGCAAAGAGAATGAAATATTCTTCATTAACAGCAAAAGAGCTGCAAGATTCTTATGATAATGCAAACCCAACAATTGAATGGGGACAGGCAATAGCTGGAGAGACTAGACATTTTATTGATTGGTTATATGGAATCAATCTTTCAAGGGCATTAATGGATTCAATAAAATCAACAGGAAAATTTAAAATAATGTCAATTGGGAGAGTTCAGGGGCCTACATTAAATTTAATTGTTCAGAAGGAAAAGGAAATTCTTAGTTTTAAGCCAACACCTTACTGGCAGGTTTTTATAACTATAAATGATGGAAAAAACAAGCTTGAATTAAAATATATTAGAGATATAATAAAAAAATCAGAACTTGATAAATTCAAGGATTTAGAGGGGAAAAAAGTAATTGCAAAAACAACAAAAAAGAAAGAAACTATTAGTCCTCCTGCACCATTTGATTTGACTTCTCTGCAGACAGAAGTTTATCATAATCATTCTATAAATCCAGCTCAAACTCTTCAAATTGCACAAAAATTATATCTTGCAGGATTAATTTCTTACCCAAGAACTTCAAGCCAGAAAATTCCAGAGGCAATGGCTCCTAGAAAAATAATTGAACAACTTTCCAAGTTTTTTAAGGAAACAAGTTATGCTGTAAGAAAAGCTCCTGTTGAAGGGAAAAAATCAGATCCTGCACATCCTGCTATTATTCCAACTGGGATTTATGAAAAATTAGATGGAGATGATGAAAAAGTATATAATTTAATTGTAAAAAGGTTTATTTCTTGTTTTTGCAATAATGCTGAAATTGAAAACAAGAGGGTTGAAGCAGAGATAAATGGATTGAAGTTCAATGAAAAAGGAATGGAAGTATTAGAACAAGGCTGGATGAAGGTTTATCCTTCAAAAATGAATGAAAAAGAGATAAAAGATTTTGATGGAGAAGTTAATATTGATAAGGTTAAAACAGAAGAAAAGGTTACACAGCCACCTAGAAGATATTCTCCTGCTTCTATTATTTCTGAGCTGGAAAAAAGAAATCTTGGAACAAAGTGTCTAACTGAAGATACAAATATTATTTTTAATGGAAAAATCATAGCCATCAAGGAATTATTTAACAAAGGAAAATATATTTCAAAAGAAAATGGTATTGAAATTAAAGAGATAAATGGGGTTACAGTTTCTTTAAATGAAAAAGATAATCCAATTTATTCTTTCCCAAAATTAATATCAAAAAGAAAATTAAATGAAAAAGAAAAAGTAATAAACATAGAATCAGATTTATCTACAATAAAACTTACTCAAGATCATTTATTATATATATATGATAATAAAAAGATAAAAACTTTGAAAGTCAGTGATATTAATCTTAATCATAATCTTATAGGTATAACAAAAAATAATAAAGAAGGAGAGATATTAATAAAAAAGAATATTTTTGGAAACAATTATAAAATTGTAAATAATGAAATAAGGCATAAATTTTCATCAAAAATTGCTAAAGGAATACTTTTATCTAAATTTCCTATAAGATGGTCGGATTCTCTTGCGTGGATATTAGGTTATTATTATGGGGATGGAAGTTATTCAGAACCTAAATATAATGGCTCACATCAGCTATATTTTACAACGACTGAAAAAAAAGCACTTGATTTAATTAAAGTTAATATAAAATATATATTTGGAATTGAACCTTATTCTTATGATTTAAATGGAAAATATAAAGTTAATTGTAATTGTGTTATGTCTTATGCATTGATAAAATTATTTCCAGAATTAAATAAAAAAATTCCAATTCAAATACCAAAAGAATTTATAGGTTCATTTTTAAAAGGGTTTTTTGATGCTGATGGAAATGTACATCTAAGACCTTTAACAAAAACCTCTATAAAAGGAAAAGAATGCAATTCATTTAACACGCCAAGAATTAAAATAACATTGTCTAACTATAAATTAATAGTTTGGGTTTCAGAGCTATTAAAAAGTCTCGGAATAAATAATAATATTAATAAAAATATAAGCAAGTGTAAAGGTAAGGTATTTGATTGCTGGACAATTTTAATTAGTGGAAGAGATAAAGTAGAATCGTTTGCATATAAAATAGGATTTGATAGTTATAAAGAAGATATATTATATAAAGGGTTAAAATGTAATTCGAACCAATATAAAGCAATGCAAAATGGAACTAAAATTTGTCTTCATTTATTTAAAAAAAATTTAAACAATAAAGAAATCTCTAAAATAACGGGATTTAAAAATTATGAAAGAGTAATGGCCTTAAGAAGATTATTTAATCTAGGAATAATTTCAAAAAAAAGATATAGTCAAGCAAACAACCATGTATATTCGCTAAACTTCAATAGTTTAAATTATCTAAATCATTGTATAAAAATGAATTATGAAAAAATTGATAACAACATATATTTAATCCCAATTAAAAAAATTGAGAAGATAGCTTACAATAAAGAAGTTTATGATATTTCTGTTAATCCTGAATCTCCTAATTTTATAGTTCAAGGCAATATCTTAGTTCATAATTCAACAAGAGCAAATATAATAGAAACGCTTTATGACAGGAATTATGTTCAGGGAAAATCAATTCAGGCAACAGAACTTGGAATAAAGCTTATTGACAGCTTGAGAAAACACTCTCCTATTATCATAGATGAACATTTAACAAGAGAAATGGAAAAAGATATGGAGAATATAAGGTCTTCAAAAAAAGAATTAGACAAAAAGGAAAATGCTACTTTAAAAAAGGCAGAAGATATTCTTATAAAAATATCCAAGGATTTTAAGAAAAATGAAAAAGAAATAGGAAAAGATCTTGTGAGTGCGAATGAGGATATGTGGAAACAGCAGAATGAAAATAATAAGCTTGGAGTAACATGCCCTCAATGCAAAAAAGGAGAGCTTTTGATAAAATTTTCACCAAGATTTAAGAATTATTTTGTTGCATGCACAAGTTATCCTGATTGCAAAAAGACTTTTTCTCTTTCTTCACATGCTTTGATTAAAAAGTTGGACGATAATAAAAAATGTGAATATTGCCAATGGCCAATGCTTATTTCAATAAAAAAAGGCAAAAGGCCTTGGATATTCTGCTTTAATCCTTTGTGTGAGTCAAAAAAAGAATTAGATATAAACGGGAACACAAAAAATGGCAAATAATATCAGCATGATTAGTATTTTTATATCTATATAATAATTTTGAATAAACTATTTAAAACAGGTTAAAATAGCTTATAGTAAATGAAGAGGCCAGAAATAAGCATAATTCTGCCGTGCAGAAATGAAGAACAAGCTATTGAATTTTGTTTAAAACAAATTAAAAAAGTTATTAAATATAATAACTTAGATGCAGAGATAATTGTCTCTGATTCTTCAAGTGATTCTTCACCTGAGATAGCAAAAAGTAATAACGTAATTTTGATAAAACATGATAAGGAAGGATATGGTAATGCATATTTAGAAGGTTTTAAACATGCAAAAGGAAAATATATTTTTATGGCTGATTGCGATGGAAGTTATGATTTTAATGAAATACCTAATTTTATTAAATATCTAAAAGAAGGGTTTGATTTTGTTATTGGAGACAGGTTTTTAGGAAATATGGAAAAAGGAGCAATGTCTTTTTCTCATAGATATATTGGAAATCCAATTCTTTCTTTTATTCTAAGGCTTTTCTTTTTTAATAAAATTGGAGATTCGCAATGTGGAATGAGAGCTATTAAAAAGGAAGCATTTAACAAGCTAAACTTAAAAACAACTGGAATGGAATTTGCTTCTGAAATGATAGTCAAGGCTTTAAAAAATAATTTTAAAATAAAAGAGATTCCTATTAATTATTATAAAAGAAAAGGGGTTTCAAAATTAAGGGGTTTTTCAGATGCATGGAAACATTTAAGATTCATGCTCCTTTATAGTCCTTTGTTTTTGTTTTTTATTCCAGGACTAATAATGTTTTTAATAGGGATAGAGACAATGATATGGATTTATTTTGGTTCTGCAAATATATTAGGGCTAAAATTATATTATCATCCAATGTTTATCTCAACTTTACTGATAATATTAGGTTATCAGCTGATTTTTTTTGCTTTTTTTGCAAAAATATATTCAATTAATCATTTAGGGGAAGGAAGCAGGTTTATGGAAAATCTTTACAAATATATAACCATTGAAAAAGCGAGTATAATTGGAATATTAACTGCAGTTTTAGGCATGATTTTATATTTATTTATATTTATCAAGTGGGCAGAATCAGGTTTTGGAGCTTTGGATGAAATTAAGAATTCAATTGTTGCATTAACATTCATAACATTGGGAATACAGACTATATTTTATTCATTTATGCTTAGCATTTTGGGGATAAGGGAGAAATGAGGATAATGAAATGAAAATCGCAATATTTCATAATTTTATGGACAATATTGGAGGTGCAGAGGTAGTTGATTTAATGCTAGCAAAGCATCTTAATGCAGATATTTATACAACAAATATAGATAAAGAAAAAATTAAAAAAATGGGTTTTGATACAGATAATATTTATTCAATAGGAAAGATTCCAATAAATGCTCCTTTTAAGCAGGAATTTGCCTACTGGAGATTTCGTAGATTGAACTTGGGCAAAAAATATGATTTTTATATAATTGCAGGAGATTGGGCAATGTCTGGTGCAGTTCATAATAAACCTAATTTCTGGTATGTTTATTCTCCTATAAGGGAAATTTATGATTTATATAAATACATAAGAAATAATACAGTAGTTCCAACTCATGGAATTCTTGCAAAATTTCCTTATGATATTTGGGTAAGATTTCGAAGAATAATCAATAAAATAGATTTAAAACATGTTGATAAAGTTGTCTCCACTTCAAAAAATGTTCAAAAACGTGTTAAAATGTATTTAAATAGAGATTCAAAAATAATTTATCCCCCAGTTGATATTAGTAAATATTATTATAAAAAATCAAAAGGATACTGGCTATCAGTTAATCGGCTTATGCGTCATAAACGAGTAGATATACAATTAAAGGCATTTGAAAAAATTCCAGGAGAAAGATTAATTATTGTTGGGAGTTATGAGAAAGCAAAACATTTTGTAAAATATGCAGGATATTGCAAAAAAATTAAACCAGGAAATGTTGAAATTAAAAGCTGGATTAGTGAAAAAGAATTATTGGAACTGTATTCAGAATGCAAGGGATTTATTACAACCTCTAAAGATGAAGATTTTGGCTTGACTCCTATTGAAGCAATGGCTTCTGGAAAGCCTGTAATTGCTCCTAATGAAGGAGGTTATAAAGAGACTATAATAAATGGAAAAACTGGCATATTAATTGATGATATAAATGAATATAAACTTATGGAATCAATAAACAAATTAGGAAAAGAAATTGATAAAAATCCTTTAAAATTTAAAAAAGCCTGCCAGAAGCAGGCAAAGAAATTTGATGTTAAAGTTTTTATTAAAAAAATAGAAGAAGAAATAAAATGAAAATAGCAATTTTACATCCGTGTATTGATAATGTTGGTGGAGCTGAAAAGGTTGCATTAATTTTGGCAAGAGAATTAAATGCAAATATTTATACAACAAATTTGAATAAAGAAGCAATAATTAAAATGGGTTTTTCAGATTTGATTTCAAGAATTCATTCAATAGGAAAAGTATCTTTAAAAATTCCATTAAAACAATTAGGAATTTTATTCAGGTTCAGAAGACTTAATCTTAAAAATTATGACTGTTTTATTTTAAATGGAGATTTAGTTCTTTCATCAGTTATTAATAATCAACCTACAATATATTATGCAAATAATGCTCCATGCAGGGAAGTTTTTGATCTAAATAGATTTATAAGAAAAAATATGAAATATTTTTATATTAAACTTATTTTTTATATCTGGACTCTGTTTATACGATATTTATTTAAAAAATATATGAATAAATGTAAAAAAATAATAGTTAATTCTAATCATGTAAAAAAAGAATTTTTTAAATACATTGGAAAAGAAACTATTGTGATATATCCCCCAATAGACACTAAAATTTACAAATATAAAAAAAATAAAGCTTTTTGGTTATGCGTAACTAGAAGAAGCCCTCATAAAAGATTGGAATTAGTTATCTCTGCATTTAAAAATCTTTCTAAAGAAAGGTTGAAGATAATTTGTTGGGGTGAAAATACCCTTAGTGATAATGAATATATTAAAAAATTGGAGGAAATGAAATCTTCAAATGTAGAACTTTTAAATTCTTTAGAAAAAAATGAATTACTGAGTCTTTATTCTGAATGCAAGGGTTTGTTAACTACTACTATAAGGGAAGATTTTGGACTTGTTCCAGTTGAAGCAATGGCATCAGGAAAGCCAGTTATTGCTCCTAATGAAGGAGGGTATAAAGAAACAATAATAGATGGAAAAACAGGAATACTGATTGAGAATATAAATGAATATAAACTTATAGAAGCAATAAAAAAATTAGGAAAAGAAATTGATAAAAATCCTTTAAAATTTAAAAAAGCCTGCCAAAAACAAGCAAAAAAATTTGATACTGAAATATTTATCGAGAAAATAAAAAATGAGATAAAATGAAATTAAAAAAATATAAAAGATTTTTTTTTAGAAAAGGAACTGATGATAAGAATATGATAGATGAATCATTTTCAAATAAAGAATATTATGAAAATTTAGATTCTTTAATAAAAAATAATTTTGTAGTTATTGACATTGGGGCAAATATAGGTGCTTTTACAATCCCTTCTGCAAAAATTGCTGAAAAAGTTTTTAGTTTTGAGCCTGAAAAAGATAATTTTAAACTGCTCAAAAAAAATGTTCAATTAAATAAATTAAAAAATGTTTATTTATTTAATTGTGCGGTTTTAGATAAAGAAGGCGAAAAGGAATTATTTATCTCATTAGATAAGACTGCAAGACATAATTTTTATTTAAAATCAAATATATCTAAAATTGTAAAAATAATTTCTTTAAAACAAATATTTGATGAAAATAACATAAATTTCTGCCATTTTCTTAAAATTGATACAGAAGGTTCTGAATATGAAATTCTTAAAAACTTGCCTTTAGATTATTTTAAAAAAATAGAAACTATTGCTCTTGAATTCCATGATTACATAAAAAATGGGGAATTAGAAAATATTGTTAGATTCTTAACTAACAATAATTTTAAGATTGAAAAAATAGAAAATAATCCATATATTTCAAGTGGAATTTTAATTGCAAAAAAATCAAGAATTAATAAATTAGCTGTTATTTTCAGGAACTATTCTAAATATATTAATTCAAAAATTCAGAGAGATGAACTATCTTCAAAAAAGTTAAAAAATTTAAAAAAGGTTTGGAAATATTTTGATATGTTTTTGGGATATAGCAGAATTATATTAAGAAAAATTATGGAAAAATAAAAATGAAATCTCATGTTTTAGTTACTCTTGCGGATAAAAATTATGTAAATCAAGCTAAGCAATTATTCTCAAGCGCTTATTGGAATGGCGGATGGGATGGAGATTATCTTCTTTTTTCTTATAATATTCCTGAGAAAGAATTAAAATGGTTTAGAAAAAAAGGCATTTTTATTTATAAGTGCAAAAAAACTTATAATGAAAAAAAAATAAAGATAAATCAATTTAATAAAGATTATATTTATCCCATTTATTTATGCAAATTTTATCTTTTTACAGATTACTTCAAAAAATGGGAAAACATTGTTTTTTTGGATTCAGATATTATTGTGAAAGCTTCAATAAAGAGACTTAAAAATGTCCAAGGTATTTTTTTTGTAAAAGATTTATCTCCTAAATTATTTCAACATTTTATTGAAAAGAAGTATATAAAAGATTTAGAAGAAAAACTTGTATTTAACAATTTAATAAAAAATTATTCTATTAGGGAAAATGCCCTTAATTCCGGAGTGATTGCATTCAGCAGTGATATAATAATTCCCGGTGCTTTTGAAAAACTTCTGAAATTTTATGATTTTTATAGAAATATAATCATTTTTCCTGAACAAGCAGTATTTAATCTTTATTTTTATAAAAAATGGAAAAAATTACCAGCAGTATACAATGCTTACTCATTTTTTTTTTCACGTGATGAAAAAATAAATGCAATAATACTTCACACAATTATGAAAGATAAGGCTTGGTATGAAACTTCTCGATTTAAAAAAGAATGGGATGAAAATCTCAAAAAAGCAGAATTTATAGATATTCAAAATCCAAAAAATCCTGAGAAGACTTTTTCAAGAGAAGAGATAATTTTAAATTCAAATAAAATAGAAAAGAAAATGCTTGGAATTCCTCTTTCAAATAAAATAGAAAAGATTTTTGGAATTATGGGAATTTATTTAAAAAAAATCTGTCCAAGATTATATTTTCTTAAGAAAAAAATCGAATTTAGATTTAAGAAATTTATATAAATTAATGTGCTCCTTTTTTAAATACAATCCTGTTAGTCCTAAAAGACTATCTAGATTTTTTAAAATTCTGAGTTTGAAAATTACTGGAAAAATTAAGATATGGGCAATTGAATTTTCTTCGTTTTTTATAAAAAAATAATTTTTAATTTCTTTATGAAGAATTTGTTTGTTAGAAGCCCATGCCCAGCATTTATTATCATCTATTTTCATGTCTTTTTCAGGTTCAAAATCATAATCTTTTAAAATTTTATCACATGTAACATAATACCTATCTTTAATTTTTCCATGCCAGAGGTGCAGTATAATTCCTTTACTGAAAAAAATACTCCCTTTTATTTTTGGAAATATATTTTTTTTCCATTCATAAAGACTTTTTTCAATGTTTGTATTAATTGATTTTCTCATAGATTTATTAATTCTGTTTTTATAAAATATATGTGCCATTAGACAGTCTGAACATTGAGCCTTGTCAAACAATCCATATTTATCAAAAATTTCCTTTCTTCCAGCCCATACAAATCCTGGAATTCCATGAAAATTTACTGATTTTTCAAGAATTTCTTTTCCAACCTTATTTACCATTGAAGCAATTCCCCTGCTTTTAAAATTTTCTAACTCTATTTCTGAACCTAAAATAATTTTTTCAGGATTAAGATTATAAATTCCCTTTGGAAGTCTTATGGAATATTCAAATGGTTGGATAATTGCATAATTTTCTAAAAGTTTGCAGGTTTCCTTTACCCATTCATTATTGCAAAAGATTATGTCTGCATCTAACCAGGCAAACTTATCACAATCTTTTGGAAGTTTTTCTATGCCTATATTAATTAATCTTTCTTTTTGCCATAAGATATTATTATCTTCCGCCCTCAATTGAATTAATATTTCAGCATCTTCTTTTTTTAGTTCAAATTGCTTATTTTTGAATGCAAGTTCAACTGCTATTAGATTTAATCCTTGTTTTTTACTTGATTCCCTGAAAATTTTATAATTCTCATACTTGTTTTTATAGCCAACAGGATTAAAAAAAGCGGTTATTCCCCAGAAACTTCCGGGAAGTTTTTTAGGAAATTTGGATATAAAATGAAGTTTTTTTATGTCCTGCATCCCATTTGGAAAGACTCTGGAATCATTTCCGTTATTATGAATAATATTAACTAGTTCTTTATTTTCATCATAAATTTTGTTTTTAATAACCTCAAAACCATTTTCTCTTGTAATTAAGCAAAAATTATATTTTGATGGAAGATTTATACCCTTATTGTTTAATCTTATAACATAATTAAAAATTGTCTGATCCAAGGCAAAAAAATCTTGATTTATTTGATTTGTTAATTTTGTTATATCTTCCATAATTGACAAAATTTTATCTTTTTCCCCAGCAATCATCCCGCTATTTATTAATTTTAAATTTTTTAATTTTTTAAGAATGTCGTCTCTTATATTTTTATATTGAATTTTTGCTATACATTGAAAATTAAATTCTTTGTCTGCAGGCTCGTCTTCTTCAACAAAACCATAACCACATTTAGTTTTTTCAAAAATTTCATCTATTGAATCTTGAAACCAGACATCGCCACCATCAAGGCATATTATATGGGTTATTTCTTTAGGCATTCTTTTCAGAAGCAAGGTTATGTCAATGTTTCGTTGGTTAGATGTTCTGAATTTTTTATCAGCATAAAATGTATTTATTTTATATTTTTTATTTAATTTCCATATTTTTTCCCTGTTTCTTCCATAATAAATAACATAAATTTCCCCTTTATAGTTTGCAGTATTTCTCAAAGTATTTAAAAAATCATTTTCCAAATTTTTTATGTGGTTGTTATCAATATAAGTTATAACTGCGGTTTTCATTTTTTATTTTTTAAATACTCTTTAATAACTTCTTTGCTTTTGCCTTTTTTAATTAGTTCTCCATTGCGCAGGAGTATTGCTATTTCGCAGTGTTTTTTTATGCTTTCTAAATCATGACTCACAAAAATAGCACTAACTCCATTTTTAATAAGCTCTTTTATTTTATTTAGGCTTTTTATTCTGAATTGTTCATCACCTACTGATAATACTTCATCTAAAAGAAGAATTTCGGGATTGGAGTGAATTGCAATTGAAAATGCTAGTCTTTGTTTCATCCCTTCTGAAAATTGATAAATTTTTGTGTCAATAAAATTCTCTAGCTCTGCAAAACTTGCAATTTCATTGAATTTATTAGCAATTTCTTTTTTGCTTAGCCCAAAAAAAGAACCAACTAGATAAATATTATCTTTCATTGTTAGTCTGTCTTTAAGCCCTGCATTTAAATTAATTAAAGATATTATTTTCCCGTTTATTATTGCATTTCCATTGTCTTGTTTATATATTCCTGCTAATATTCTTAATAATGTGCTTTTTCCAGAGCCATTTTCTCCAATGATTCCAATCATTTCGCCTGATTTTAATGTTAATGAAATATTTTTTAGAACTTCTATTGTTTTTTTTGTCTCTTTTCCTGAAAAAATTGATAGAATTTTTGCTAAAGTTGTTTCTCTTTTTTTTGTGCCTATTTTAAAGATTTTTGAGATGTTTTGGACTATAATCGTGTCTTTCATATGTTTTCAGCAAATTTTATTTTTAATTTATTAAATATTAGGATTCCTGCTAATAGAAAAGCAAGGCTGTAAAATATAATTCCGAGTATTATCCAAGTTTCAGGAGTTTTTGAATAAATCATAGTATCTCTTGCAATGGTTATAAAATAAAACATTGGATTAAAAAGATTTAGGTAAAAAAGATGATTTTGTCCTTCTATTGCATAAAAAATAGGGGTTATAAACCATAATATTCTTGATGCAAAAATCCAGATGTTTTCAAAATCAATAAAATAAACTGTAATTGCTGAAAATATAAGTGAAATTCCAAAAATAAAGATAATCATGAAACATAGAATTATAAAATAGTATAAAATTCCAATTAATGAAATTTTAAGGAAAATTAGAATTATTAAAAATAGTAAAATCTCTAATAAATGCGAGAAAAAGTTTCTTAGAACAATTCCCCCGATTAGTGCTTCTTTTGGAAAATTTATGGATTTTATTATTGATTTATTGTTTTCAATTGCTTTTGTAGACTCTATTGTAGTGTTTTGAAAAAAATTAAACATAATTATTCCTAAAAAAAGATATAAAGAATAATTGGAGATGTTACTGCCTAATCTTTGAGAAAATATCAGGAATAACAAGATGAACATTAGGATTGGATTCAGAAGATACCAGAAAACACCTAAATAACTGCCTTCATTTCTAAGTTTAAAGTCTGCTTTTGCTAAAGATAAACTTAGCCCAAATATGCTTTTTAGTTTGTTGAAATAGTGATTAAAACTCATTAAAGTAAGAAAGTGATGAATCTTTTAAATATTTGTTGACTATAGATGGATAATATAAATATGGGCGAGAGATTTTTAGAACAAAGGAAATTTAAAACCAAGTTTTTTTCCTTATTCCTTCATTGCATATTTCAAAATTAAGCTCTTTTTCTGGAAGACTTCTGTGTTTTCTTATTATTGCCTTTTTCTTTCCATTTTTATTTTTAAGTTCTATTGCACATTTGCTCCAGTATTTTAAAATATCTCCCCCAACTATATTGACTCCTGCTTCTTTTCCTTTTAGCCAATCTTCTTCATTTAGAAAGTCATTATATACCTGAGCAGTTATTAAAATAGGAATGTCATTTTTTCTTGCTATTTCATATAGCTGTCTCATCTGGCTTGTTAAATCAAAATTTACTCCATTTATTTGATATTGGCCTTTTTTTCTTGCTTCTGCAAGCTCTAACCTGTAAAGCATTGTAATACTATCAACAATAATAAGCCCTATATTTTTGCTTTTTAGAATTTTGAATATCTTTGAAAAAGCTCTTTTTTGTTCAAAAAAATTATTGGGTTTTATTATGGAAATATTTTTTAAAATGAATTCAGGAAGATTACCTGAAATCTGTTTGACTCTGTCAACTGAAAAGCTTCCTTCTGTGTCAATAAAGATTATTTTTTTGTCTTTCTTAGCCTGATGACAAGCAGCTAGAATTACAAAATTGCTTTTTCCAGATGCAGGAGGGCCGTAAAACAGACTTATAATTCCTTTTTCATAACCTCCATCGAGCCACATATTTATATCATGACTTCCTGTCATGATTTTTGTTGATGATTTTTCAGGTTCTTTAATTTCAATATTTTCCATTCTAGTTAGAGAAGATTAAGGGTTATAAGAATTGTTGTGCTTAGTAGTTAGTTTCCACATCCAAACCATCCTATGCCTCTGCTTGTTTTAGGATTTCTTCTGCGTTTATCTATCCTATAACTTTTGCAATGATTTTCTTTTTTTAGTGTATCTACATAATCTTCTGTATTTTGACAGAGTTTTTCAATTAAACTCAGTTCATTTGTATAGAAAAAGTCAATTAATTTATCATCTTCATAAACATGAATCTGGTATCCAAAGATACCTCTTGCTATCTGAAGAATTATTATTATAGCCAGAGATAATGGATATTTACCATAAATAAAACAATAAAAGATGTTTTATAAAATTTTCTATTGTTTAGAATATAAGATAAAAAAATTATAGGAAATAACTTTAATAGATATTATATTTAATAGAGATTATAAATTCATAACACTTAAAAATAGAATAATGTATTTCAAATACTCGTGAAAAATCCATTATTAATTGGATTTTTCCCGGTTCTTCCCAAACCTATACAAATTCAAGGGGTTTGGTAAGTCATAGAAAACTATATAAACCTATATGATTTATGTTTCATATGAAGCTATTATCATATAGTCTCTCTAAAGATAAAAGATGAAAAATAAAAATGTCGGATTTTTGATTCTTGGAATGGCAGTTATTCTGCTTTTGATAATATTCATATTTAATAATGGAATGACTAGCATAGTTAATCAGAATTGTTCTCATGGGCCTTCATGTTCAATGTACGGGACAATTAAAACACAGACTTATTTTAGTCTTGCACTTGCAGGGTTTATTTTTATAATAGGCATATTTTTGATATTTTCAAAAGAAAATGAAAAATTAATTATAAGGAAAGTCAAGCCATATGGGGAAATTAAGCCTAAAAAGTTCAATGAAAACTCACTTAAAAATTTAAATGGCGAAGAAAAAGACATTATGAACATGATTTTAGAAAATAATGGGAGCATGTTTCAGTCAGACATTGTTGACAAGTCTGGTTTTAGCAAAGTTAAAATAACAAGAATACTTGATAAATTAGAAGGAAAAGGATTTATTGAAAGAAGAAGAAGAGGAATGACTAATGTGATTATTTTGAAAAAATAATCCTTAGTTTGATGATATTCATATGATGAAAATAAAAATATATACTTTATCATGGTGCCCACATTGCAAAGAGCTTAAGGAATTTTTAAGTGAAATGAAAATACCTTTTGAAAACTTTGATGTTGAAAATGATGATAGTGCTGCAGAGTATATTATTAAAAAAACAGGGCAGGAGGGATTTCCTGTTATTGAAATTGAAAATGAAGTCTTGATAGGATTTGATAAAGATAAACTGTTAAATTTGTTAACATGACAAGAATAAACAAAAAGGCAATTGAATTCACTGAAAATGCATTTGTAGATGGAGATATTAAAAAGATTTCACTTTCTGATTTTAAAGGCAAATGGATTGTTTTGTTTTTTTATCCTGCAGATTTTACTTTTGTATGTCCAACAGAGCTTGGTGCATTGGCAGATAATTATGAAAAGTTTAAAGAAATGAATGCTGAAATAATCAGTATAAGCACTGACAGTGCTTTTGTTCATAAGGCATGGCATGATAGTTCAGAAACAATAAAGAAAATCAAGTATCCAATGCTTGCAGATACAACTCATAGAATTTCTAGGGTTTATGGGACTTATATTCCTGAAGAAGGAATTTCAACGAGAGCAACTTTTATTATAGATCCTGATGGAATAATAAAAGCATTTGAGTTTCATGATAATAATATAGGAAGAAGCTCTGATGAGCTTATTAGAAAATTAGGGGCTGCTCAATTTGTAAGAAGCAATAGTGGTAATGTTTGTCCAATGAATTGGAAGCCTGGAATGAAAGCCCTGAAGCCTTCAACAGAATTAATAGGAAAGATATAATAATCAATTGATGAAATTAGTTTCATATGTGTTATCCGAAAAATAGTTCTCAAGGACAATAATAATGAATTCATGAAATTCAATAAAAAGAAGCTCATGGATACATTAAGGGCAAAAACAGAAGGTAAAACAAGCTATCAAGCGAGGAAAATTGCAAATGTCTCTGTCAGAAGGGTAGATGAATTATGGAAAGAATATTTAACAACAGAAGATATTCCAATTATAGGAAAGAGAGTTGGAAGACCTATGATACCTATAGAAGATTGGGAAATTGAATTAGTAAAAAGATTTTATGAAAAATATAGAGTGTCGGCAGACACTCTGGAAAGATTAATTGAAAGAGATGAAAAGAAACATTTGAGTCACTATAAGATTCATAAGATATTATTAGGATTAGGCTATGCTAAAAAAAGAAAAGAGAGATAAGAGAAAAAAGAATTGGACAAGATATCAAAGAATGCACAGTTTAACTGCTGTATACATTGATTGGCATTATAATGGAAGAGTTTGGGTATTTGCTGTGATTGATGATGCTTCAAGATTCATGCTTACAATAATAGAATGCTCCTCTCCAATGACAAAGAAATCTATTGAGGGAATGAAACTTGCTTTGGAATATGGAAAGATTCAGCAATGTATATCTGATAGAGGCTCTCAATTTATGAATAATATGGAAGGTTACTCTGAATTTCAGGAATTCCTGAAATCAGCAAATATTCAGCATATAAAAACAAAAATAAAACATCCACAATCAAATGGGAAGATAGAAAAATGGTGGGAGTGTTATGATAATCATAGAAAAGCATTTGCCACAAAAGAAGAATTTTTGAAATGGTATAATGAAGTAAGACCTCATAGAAGTCTTAAATTTGAAGAGCTTGAAACTCCAAAACAAGCATACAAAAGAAAGAAAAAGCAAGGGAGAGTGTATTTGATATGAAAAAACAGGATAAGATTAATTTGTCGTTAGGAAATAATTATGGGATAACACAGAAATTAGTTTCATAATCAGGTTTAAAAGGTGTTTCTAGTATAAAATTTCAGAAAAAATGAAAAAAACATTTAAAATCAAAGGAATGCATTGCAGTTCATGTGCAAATTTAATAGAAAATTCTCTAAAAGACAAAGTTAATAATATATCTATAAGTTTCTCAAAAGAAGAGGCTGAAATAGATTTTGATGAAAGCAAAATTTCTGAAAAAGAAATAATAGAAAAAATAAAAGAATTGGGATATGAAGCTTGTCCTACAAAGTCAAATAATATGGAAATTGATTCTGCTAATATAAGTGCAAGTGAAAAAATAAGTTCTCAGGCATGGTTTATAATAATTTTGGCTTTAGCTTTAGTTATAGGTTCATTATTTTATTTTAATATTATAAATCTGCCAAATCTACCAAAAATTTCAATTCCACAACTAGGGGAAAAAACAAGTTTATGGCTATTATTTGCAGCAGGGATTTTAACAGGATTTCATTGTGTTTCAATGTGCGGAGCATTTGTCATGTCTTACACATCAAAGAATGCTATAAATGGATATAAAGGATATGGACAACATTTTATTTATGGTTTTTCAAAGGTTTTTTCTTATGCTATTATAGGGGGTATATTTGGATTAATTGGTGGCATATTTGCATTTTCCATTGGATTAAGAGGAGCTGTTGCAATATTTGCAGGAATATTTATGATTTTTTATGCATTATCTATGTTTGGATTAAAATTCTTTAGAAAATTTCAATTTAATCCTAAGTTTCTAACTAAAATGACTAATGAAGCTTCAAAAAGTGCAAAAGGTTTTTACAAAGGTCCGTTTATAACTGGATTGTTAAATGGATTATTTATTGCATGCGGGCCATTGCAAGCAATGTATTTGTATGCTGCAGGAACAGGAAGTTTTTTTAATGGTGCAGCAAGTTTAGCTGTATTTGGGTTAGGAACTTTGCCTGTAATGATAGGATTTGGAAGTTTTGCAACAGCGATAAGCCATAAAACAACTCAAAGGATATTAAAAATATCTGCTGTGATTGTGCTTATCTTAGGGCTAATAATGTTAAATAGAGGCTTAACTTTAGTGGGAAGTAATTATAATTATGAGTCTATAAAAACTAAATTAATTGGAACTGAAATAGTTTCACAGGGAACAAATTTTGCAACAATAAATAATAGGATTCAGGAAATAAACATGGATGTTGATTCTTCAGGGTATTCTCCTAATTCATTTGTTTTAAAAAAAGGAGTTCCTGTTAAATGGAATATTAATGTAAAAGAATTAACTGGTTGCAATAGTGAATTGATTTTAAGACAATATAATATTGATAAGAATTTAAAGCAAGGATTAAATATAATTGAATTTATACCTGATAAAATTGGAACAATTACTTTTACTTGTGGGATGGGAATGTTGCATGGAAGTTTTATTGTAACTGATACTGGAAGTGCAACACAAGAGCAGGTTGCAGCAGCAGTTCCTAAATCTAGTGGAAGTTGTAGTATGGGTGCTGGCGGTGGAGGTTGCGGATGTGGGATGTAAAATTTTACGGGGTGGAATTAAAGTTCATAATGTTTATAATGTTTAGAGAATTAAATTTAACTGAGGTGAATTTAAAAAAATGAAAAAAATAAATTTTTGGTTTGGGGCATTTATCTTTTTAATTAGTTTGTCTGCTATAGTTTCAGCACAAGATTATCAAGGATGCAGTATGATGCAAGGTTTATACGGCAATTATGGAACTGGTTTTATGTTTCTTGGCTGGATAACATTTATATTGTTCATTGCTTTAGTAATAGCTGGAATCTATTGGTTAATAAAATCTGCTAATAGAAAAAAATAAAACTTATTCAAATCAGATGGAAAAAAATATAAAAGAATTAATAGAATATCCAAGAGAGGGGGTTTTAAGTAAGGAAATAATAAAAGGAAGATTAAATACAACTTTATTTTGCATGGCAAAACAAACTGAGATATCAGAGCATACATCAACAAAGCAAGGCATAGTTTATGTAATAGAAGGTGATGGCATATTTAATTTAGAAGGAAAAGATATTGAAATGAAGCCAGGAGTTTTAATACAAATGAAGGAAAATGCAGTTCATTCATTAAAAGCAATTGAAAATACTTCATTTATATTAATATTATGCTAAATCAAGGAGGAAAAATCACATGAAAACCTTAAAAAATTTTAGAAAATTTTTGAGGTCCTAAAATCTTAAAATGGAAGAAAGAAAAAATTTTAGAAAAATAAAAATAACAATAAGTGGAATGCACTGCGCAAGCTGTGCATCAAATATAGAAAGAGCTGTAAAGAAAATAAAAGGAATTTCATCTGTATCAGTTAGTTTGATGACAAGAAAAGCAATAATTGAAGCAGAAGATAATGTAAATACAGAAGAAATCAAAAAAGCAATAAGCAGGATAGGATATAATGTTGAATGTATTGAATAAAGAAAATGCCTACGACAATCAGCATTTTCTGTCTTTCCAAATTTATGATTATCTGTAGAATATTAAACTAAAATTTGAAAATAAAATGGAACATAGTCACCATCATCAAGAATCTATTGAAGACAAAGAAATAAGGCAGTGGAAAAGAAACCTAATTGGAGCATGGATATTTACAATTCCAATTGCAATAGTAATGATTTTAGACAGGATTTTTAATATTCAAGTTTTTAATGAGACTCTCATGACATTTATTCTTTTAATTTTTGCATTTCCTGTTATTTTTATTTTTGGATTTCAGACTATAAAATCTGGGATAAAAGGTTTTACAAGCTTTTATTTTAATATGGATTCTTTAATTGCACTTGGAACCCTAATATCTTATTTAACAGGAATTGCAAGTTTTTTCATAATAATAGAGAATTATTCTGGAATTTCTTCAATGATTATGGCTTTTTTTATTACAGGAAAGTATATTGAAGCAAGAGCAAGAGGAAGAGCATCTCAGGAAATAAAAAAACTTCTTGAATTAGGGGCTAAAAAAGCAAGAATTTTAAGAGATGATATTGAAATTGAAATTCCAATTGAAAATGTTCAGATTGGAGATGTTTTAATAGTAAAACCTGGTGAAAAAATACCAACAGATGGCATAGTAGTAAAAGGAGAAAGTTCTGTTGATGAATCAATGATAACAGGAGAGAGCATTCCTGTTGATAAAAGAACAAAAGACAATGTTATTGGAGCAACAATAAATCAAGAAGGAATATTGTATGTAAGAGCAACAAAAATTGGAAAAGATACTTTTTTGTCGCATATAATTGAGCTAATTGAAGAAACACAATCTACAAAAATTCCAATTCAAGCAATGGCTGATAAAATAACAAGCATCTTTGTTCCAGCAATATTAATACTTTCATTACTAACTTTTACAGGTTGGTGGTTTTTTAGTGCTAATTTAAGCAAGTCTTTAGGAATTGCTGTTGCTGTCCTTGTTATAGCTTGTCCATGTGCATTAGGTTTGGCAACTCCGACAGCTTTAATGGTTGGAAGTGGCATGGGTGCAAGAAGAGGAATTTTGATTAGAAAAGGAGAAGCAATCCAAACAATGAAAAAAGTAAAGATAATTGTCTTTGATAAAACAGGAACCATAACAAAAGGACAGCCTGAAATGACTGATTATTACTCAAGAAATAATGAGCATTTTTTTGAAATACTTGGAAGCATGGAGAAAAATAGTGAACATCCTATTTCAAAAGCAGTTATAAAAAAAGTAAACTTAAAAAAATATTTGCCTGTAAAAAATTTTAAGATAATAAGTGGAAAAGGGCTTCAGGGAACAATCAATAGAAAAGAAATCATAATAGGACATGAAAGGCTAATGAATGAAAAAAATATTTCTTATAAGGATTTTGAAGAAAAGGTAATTGAATTTGAAGAAAAAGGGCTTACAACTGCAATGGTTTCTGAAAATAAAAAAATAATAGGTATTTTTGGAATTTCAGATACAATAAAAGAAGATTCTGCAAAGGCAATCAGATATCTAAATGAAAAGGGTTATAGGACTATAATGATTACAGGAGATAATGAGCTTAGTGCAAAAACTATTGCAAAACAAGCTGGAATAAAAGAAGTAATTGCAAGAGTTCTTCCAGAGGATAAATCAAAAAAAATCAAGGAATTGCAAAGGCAAACTAAAACCATGGTTGCATTTGTAGGTGATGGTATAAATGATGCTCCTGCATTAAAACAAGCAAATGTTGGGATTGCAATTGGAACAGGAACAGATATTGCAATTGAAGCAGGAGATATTGTTTTGGCAAGAGGCAGTTTAAGAGGGGTTGTTGCAGCAATTGAGCTGTCAAAAGCAACATTTTCAAAAATAAAACAAAATCTATTTTGGGCATTTGCATATAATACTTTGATGATACCTTTGGCTGTGGCAGGTTTTATAAATCCTGTTTTTGCAGAAATAGCAATGGCTCTTTCATCAATAACTGTTGTTACAAACGCAAACTTATTAAGGAGAAAGAAAATATAAAATTATAATGAAAATGAGCTTAAATAATATAAATATCTCCATAGAAGTTTCAGCAAGGCATATTCATTTGTCTCAAAAAGATTTGGAGACACTTTTTGGACCTGCATATGAATTAAGAGTTTTGCGCTGGCTTTCACATCCTGGAGAGTTTGCAGCTGAAGAAACTCTTGAGGTTATTAATGGAAACAGGAAGATAGAAAATGTAAGGATTATAGGGCCTGTTCGAGCTAGAACTCAAGTTGAATTATCTAAATCTGATGCCAGAACTTTAGGAATAGAAGCTCCTGTGAGGATTTCTGGGGATTTGGATAATAGTCCTGGAATAATTTTAAAAAGCAAGCTTGGACAGATTCAGCTTAAGGAGGGAGTTATAATACCTCATAGGCATGTTCATTGCAGTTCTAAAATGGCTGAGGAGTTTGGATTAGATAAGGAAATGTTTGTTTCAGTGAAAACTGATAGTGAAAAGCCTGTTACTTTTCACAATGTAAAAATTACTATTAGAGAAAAATCTGGTTTTTGCCTTCATCTTGATGTTGATGAAGGAAATTCAGCTGGAATTCATAAAGAAGGTAAAGGTGTGTTGTTTTTTGAGTAGTTTTTGAAATATCTTATAATGTTTAAATTATTTTAGTAATAATGTTTTGATTAGCGAGTTAGAGTAATTAAAATAAGAAGCATAATTTATTCTATCTCTTGAAGATAAGTATTACCATCTCTTGATTTTACTAATGATAAGAAATTTTTATCTAATAAATCTTTTCCTAAAAAACATGGAAGTTGTTGAACAAGTATTTGACCTTCTTTAAGATTAACAGGAACTCCTACATATAAATTTTGTTTAAATGATAGGGGATTCATTTCATTATCTCTAAAAAATAATTCACATTCTCCTAATTCTCTAAGTTCAAATGATATTCCTCCAAGCCATACTTGTTTATGATAAACAGGTTTATTCAGATAACAAATTCTTGTTTTTTTGATAACACTTTCGCTTATAACACAGAATGGGCATCCAGTATCTATAATTGCTGTAGCATAAAAATTAGGAATTGTTCCATACTTAACTGAGAAAGCTACCATATCTCTTTCATAACCAAGACTAGTACCTTTTATTAAAGGTATTTTTATAGGCATTTTAAACAATAACTTTTATTTCTTTTCTTGAAACAAATTCTATCACTGTTTCAGAAGGATTAATGCATTGGATATCTAATTCACTAAGTAATTCATCCATAGAATTAGCTGAAGATATAATTCTGCCTTCTTTGAAGGCAATAAACTTATTTGGAGCTATTTCTCTTAATTTGGATAACTCTAATTGAAATAACAAAAAATCTCTTTCATAATTATCTAATTTTAAACTAATTTGATTTTCCATATATTTTTTAAACAATTTTTATTTAAAAATATATATTCTCTATTATATAAATTATTGGGTTTAACAGGG
Source organism: Candidatus Pacearchaeota archaeon (assembly GCA_036169915.1). Classification (GTDB taxonomy): domain Archaea; phylum Nanobdellota; class Nanobdellia; order Pacearchaeales; family GW2011-AR1; genus ARS1285. Next base: position 24,817 of record JAVHOF010000101.1, read on the forward strand.
TGAGAAAAATAAGACAAAATATGAGATTATGGAATTAACTTATTTTATTGCTTTCTTGAATTCTTCTGTGTATTTGTCAAGGTCTTTTTTAGCTTTTGATATTGCATCTTGAAGTGCTTTTCTTGGAGATTTTCCTTCAGTTACTATTTTCATTAAAAAAGGTTTGCTGTAGTGTTCTTTTTTCCAGACGCCAAGCTTGACATTGTCATCTTCATTTAGATAAACTCTTACAAGTTCTGCTATTGTCTGATTATTTATGTGAAACTCAAGTTCGTTTTTTTCATCTTTTATTATTTTTATTTCCATAAAAAACTTAGAAAAAGGAGGTTTAAAAACGTTTTGTATCTCTTTTCCATTCTTTTATTTCTGGGTGAAAATCTACTTGATATTCTGGTATACCTAGTGAAATACCATAATCTTTTGCTTCATCATATTGCTTTTTACTTGTTTTATTTATATGGAATATTTTATTTCTAAAAATTATATAGTGATATTGTTCATTTTTAAAATCAGCATACCAATTATGTTGAGAATCAAGGGCTTTGCTTAATTCTTCTGCAATTTTGTTAGATTTTTCTTCTGGAATTTCAACAGTATGCAATGTCCATTGTTTTATCCAAGGAGTTTTATGCTTATCAGTAACTTGCTCAATTTTAGTATTTATTATTTTAATTTTTTGTAGAATACTTTTGTCTTCAAGACTTTCTTCAATTATAATTCCGGTATAATTTTTCATAAATAGAAGATTCTTTTAAAATTTATAAAACTTTGTCTGAATTTTATTTTAAGTTAATATCCTCTTAATCTGCTTCTCTTAAAACAGGGCTTGTTCTATAGAGATTTATAAGTCTCAGAAGGGTTTTATCAAATTCTGCTTCTGCGTCTTGTGTTTTCAAGTGGTCTCTTAGGCTTATTTTTGCTAAAGTAAGCCTGTCTTCGCATGGCAATGGACTAGATTCATAGGAATCCATGCATCTGTTTGCATAGCCTAAAAAATCTGTAGTGTTTTTATCTGTTTTATCTGTTTGATTCATTGTAATTAGAAATATTCTTCTTTATCTTTATTTTCTTTTTCTGGTTTTTTTAATAATTCTATTCCTCCTAAAATGCTGTCTAATTCTTTTGATTCTTTTTCTTTTTTTGTCCTAAATTCTTCTTTTCTTGCTTCAACAAGCTTTTGCTTTTCTTCTATCATCTTTTGTTCTTCTATTTTTTCTTCTTTTGTTACTTCTACTTTATTTTTATGGATTTCTCTTAAATCTTTTATATTTATTTTCTTTGTATCCAATTCTGAGAAATCAAAATCTTCTCTTTCAAAGTCTATTTCAATAGGTTTTATTTCTAATTCAGTTTCTGATTCAGGTATAAAATCTATTGGATTTCCATATTCATCAAGAAGTATTGGTTTTTCTTGTTCTTTTTTTAACAAGAAATCAATTTCCTTTACTTTTATCAATTTTATTTGAAGGAATTGCTCTAATTTTCTTATTATTCTTTCAGGGTTTTCAGGAATTATTGCTTTTTCAAGCATTTGAATTGCTGATTCTGGTTCTTCTATGTATTCTGCTAGTTTTTTTTGAGTAAGTCCTTTTCTTCTTCTGTATTTCATAATTTCCCAATGGAAATAGTCAACTAGCGGAATATCTTTTTTAGGATGTTCAAGGGCAGGATTCATTTCAAGATCTTTTAATCTTTGTTCTTTAAGAAAAGAATTATCTTTTTTAATATCTTCATAACCTCCTATTCTTCTAAGTCGGTTATAGACACTGCCCCCTTTTTCAGCTTCTTTTAACATGTCCTTGCTTGGCATGTTTATAATGGAGATATTTTCAATTATAGAGCATCTCTCACAAATTAGGCTTGCTCTGCCTTCGTAGATAACATCAAAAAGCTGGGCTTTATCTTCACTAATTTCACATCTAATGCACCTTTCCATTTTTAATAATTAAGATGATCAATAGTTGCTTTTTATTCTTTTTTATTGTAAGAAATATATGTTAGTTATTGAAATTAATTGAAATATTTTATTAAGTCATTAATATTTTTTAATTCTTTTATTTTTATCTTTCCATCTATAAGTATCAGAGGCAGGTCTTTTTGTGAAATATTATAATTGGTTAGTATAAGATTTACAGAGCTGATGTTATTATCAGCGGCAATAGGTATTAGAATGATTTCATCTTTTTTTTGGTCTTTTAAATCTTTTAATAATCTTGAAAAAACATCTTCTTTTGTTTTTGTATCTATATCTAGATTATTAAGTTTGTAAAAATAAACAACATTTTGATATGAACTATTACATTTTTCTTTTATTGCTGCAGAATTTAAGAATAATATTGTTCTTAATATATCATATTTTTTATGGGATAGTTTTAACTCTTCACTTAGTCTGCTGGCTTTTTCATAATTTTCTAAAAGAGATGCTTCTTCATAGATTCTATCTGCGAATTTAATATTTTCTTTAATAGCTTCTTGACAATTAAATTTTCCTGTTGAAAAAATTTCGCTCTGAAGCCTAATATCAAGCAAATCAATTTCAGATTGTTGAAAAAGGTTTTCAACTTTACTAGACCTCCAACTTTCTAGAAATACTCCTGCAATTATTCCAAGACTAAAAATTAATATTGTTATTAGTAATGCCTGCCAAAATACATGTTTTTGTGATTCTAACATTTTATTTATTAAACTTATTTATCTCCATTTTCTCTTTCCAGATATTATATGCCAAATTGCATTTACCATTATAAATGGATATGCCATTAAGTAGACAATTAAATAAAAAGGTATATTTAAAATATTCTCTTTTTTTAATATATCTTCATTGAATATAAAAAGAATCATTAGAATGTATAAAAGTCCTAGAATGAACATAACTATTCCAAGATAATTTAAAAAACTAGGAGTTATAAAAAGATCGTTAATTGTTACTAAAGGGGTTCCTGCAACTATAGAATATTGGGTGTATAGAAATCTTGAGATTATTCTTGTGATGGATAAATAAAAAAATATTCCTAACCCCAATAATCCTAAGAATAGATTAAATATAAAAAATGGGATTATAAATAATCCTAACATGCCTTTTCTTCCTATATCTTTCCTATATTTATAGATACATTGCAAACCTCCAATATTCCATCTTCTTCTTTGGACAAACCAGGGCCAAAATTTACTTGGAACCTGGCTTGTTACATTTGTTGAAAGACTCATTTTTCTATCCCATCCTTTTGCAGCTAAATGCCATGTTGCTTCAATATCCTGAGTCATATTATTTTCATCAAATCCTCCAATTTCTTCAAGAGCTTTTTTTCTGTATAATGCTAATGGGCCTGGAGTGACGTAAATTGCGTCAATATACTCTAATAGTTTTCTTCCAAAAGAAATAGCTTGATATTCTATTTTTTGCAATTTTTCAAAGAATTTTTCATGATTTCTAGCTAATACAGGGCAAGTTACTGCTCCAACTTTTTCATTATCAAAAAAACCAACCATTTTCTTTAGAGAATCTTTAGCTGGAAAAGAATCTGCATCTACTACTGCTACTAGTTCTGTTGTAGCATGTTTTAATCCTACATTTTGTGAGCCAGCTGCATTACCTAAATTTTTTGGATTATTAATCAGTTTTAATTTAGGATATTTTTTTAATAAACTTTCAACTATTTTTCTTGTATCATCTGTTGAACAATCATTTACAACAATGACCTCTTTGATATAGGGATAATCAATATCAAATATATGATTTATAGATTCTGCAATTGTTTTTCCTTCATTATATGCAGGTACAATAAAACTTACTTCATACTTTTTTTTAGTTTCAGGATATTGAAAAAAATCTTTTCTATTTCTTATGTACAGAATAAGAAAAAGGGTCAGCATATAAAGAGATATGAACATGTATGATAAATATATAATTGGAAGTATTTCCATTTTTATTCTTCTCCGTTATTTTCTTCATCTTCAACTGCTATTATTTTTCCTGCTTTTTCTTTTTTTTGCAGGTGAAAATATTCAAAAAATTCATCGCTTAATCTTAATTCTAATGTATGCCCGACTCTTTTTGGCATAACTAAGCCTATTTCAATAAAATGCTTTATGTGTTCATAGGATTTATTACCTCTTATATTAACAATAACAGATTGTTTGACAGGCTGTTTATAGGCAATTACAGCAAGTGTTTCCTGCTCTGCTTTTGTAAATTCTGCATTTCCTGTGGCAAGCTTGTTAACCATTCCAACATATTCCTGCCTTACATCCATTTTCCACATATTATCTTTTACTACTATTTCAATTGCAGATTCATCTTTATTGTATTTTAAAGCTAATTTTTCTATTAGCTCTTTTAACATTAATGGATTAATGTCTGTTAACATAACTAATTCCTGCAGATTTAAGAAGCGGGCTGAAAGAAACATAGCTGCCTCTATTTTTTTCATATTTTCTATTTCCTTTTCCTCTTCAAGCTCTTTAACTGTTTCAGAACTTACAATTGTTTCTTCTGGCATTTTTCACCTTTTGATATTTATATAATCCTATAGAATAGTAAATAAAAAGAGTATTTTAAAGGTTATTGTAATGGGGATTAGCTTAATTCTAAATACTTATAATCTATTTAATAAGAAAGCTGTGCACATGGAAAGGAAGAATTGCTTAATGGATTGCATAACTAATGGTTTATTAATGTCAGAAATTAAACCACATCCTTCAGGATGTGGATGATAACTTGTTTTAATTTCTGAGCACAAGAAAATGCACTGCATTTTCTGTGCAGAAAAAACCATAAAAGTTTTTTCTTGCATCCTAAAAACAAGTGCCTGTTACAAACCACACCTTTTAAGGTGTGGTGGCACATTGTTTTTTTGATATTCTAATTTTATCTCTTAGAAAGCCTTTTTTCAAGAATGAGTTGATTTTTGTTAGCTTATTTTAAACCTCAAAATTGCTCCAACTCCTCCGAGATTCCAGAACTGGTTTCCTTCATCTGTTTCTGTTGAAATAAATTCAACTTTGACAGAGGTTTCATCTGCTTTTCTTTCAAATTCTCTGATATCTGTTTTTTTAAGCTTTTTTGACAGGTATAAAGTATCTACTGCACCATAGGTTAGTGCTTTTTCAACTTCTTCTTTTCCATAGGCTGTTTTGTCTTTTTCTTTTCCAAGCATGTTGAAGAATCTTTCAAGAAGTTTTTGTTCTTTGATAATTTCCTGTCCTGCTAAAACATCTTGTGAACTTTCAACTAAAAGCTCTAAGCCATGTTCATCTGCATATCCAATATCTTTTACAGCAAGAACTTTATCTTGCAAAGCTGTTATTAAATTTCCTTCTTTAAGAAAATCTTCTTTAGTTGGGCCAGGGCCTCCTACTAAAATACCTTTTAAATTTTTTAAATTAAAAAATTCTGTTTTTGTAATATCTGCAATTTTTCTGTAAAAGTCTTTTGCAAGTCCTTCTGTAATTCTACTGAACCTAGCAGCTGATTGTCCACCTGCCCTAATTTTTCCAGGAACAAAGCTATCAATATGTTTTAGAACTTTTATTTTTTTTCCAATCAATAATCCAATTGTTGCTTCTTTTCTTTCAATTACAACCAGACCGTATAATTCTTTTATTTCAAGCATTTCTTCAAGGGGGTCAAGAACAAAAGTCTGGTCACATCTGTATAGTCTCATATTCATTTCTTCAGGAGGCTCGAAAATCTCAACAAGAAAATTATCCTGACCTTCTACTTGAGAAACATTTCCTGAAAACAAGCAAACTCCATTTTTAGGCGTTGTTCTTGTCTGTTTGCAGTATCTTATCAGGCTTTCAAGAGCTGCTTCAACATTTTTTCTTGTTCCTGTAGATTTGATGTTAGCTGCTGTTGATTTTTCAGCTTCAAGCTGTTTTGTAATAATATTAATATCCATGTCTTTTGGTACATAGACTGTTATGAGTTCTGTATGCCTTGCTCTGTATCCTCTCATTCTTTCGAGAAATTCTTCAAGTTTGTATTTGCCTTTTTCATCCATTGCCATTTTTGAATTTGATAACTTGTTTAATCTATAATCATAAAAATAAACCAAGATAGTTTTTAATTGTTTCTAGGAATAAGTCAACTAAAATATCTTTCACTTTCAGTTATTGTTTTGAAAACCCTATTATACCTTAACCTATGAATATAACAATCATCATTACCACATCTTTCATTTGAACTTATAATTTCTCCTCCTTGACTTAATAAAAATTTAAATTCAGAGACACTTATTGCAAGACCTTTTTCTTCAGCAGCTCTTGAAAAAAGATGAACTAATCTTCTTTTTTCTGAATGCTTTAATCTATCTCTATCAAAAACCATTTACAAAATAAGAGGATGAGTTTTATAAAGATTTTGATAGTCTGAGCAATTTCTTATGTACTTGCTACTTTATCATTTTCTTATACACTTTATACAACTTCAAAAGAATGTTTTAACAATAGAAATATATATTTTTATTTAATCATTTTTGTCTTTTCAATTTTGATTATTAAAGAAAACTAAACAAATTCTATTCTAAACTCTTTTTCTTCTTTTATTTCTCTGGCATTTGCAACATCTTTTAGATCTTCAAGCAAATCTTTGAGTTTTTTCATTGTTTCTTTGTCTAATGCAAGGATTATTCCTGCTTTCATTGACTTTTTATTAATGGATTTTTCCTGCCTGATTTTTCCAAGAATATCTATGAATAAATCAAACTCTTCGCTTTTGCCAGATTTTTCTGCTTTTGGCCATTGACTTATATGTATGCTTTTATCTTTTTCAGTTTTTTTAAAGAAGCTTTGATAAATTTCTTCTGTTATAAATGGCATTATTGGGGCAATTAGTTTTAAGATTGTTAATAAGGAATAATATAGAACATACTGGGCTGATTCTTTTCCATTTTTGTTTTCATAGATTCTTTTCTTTATAATCTCTAAATAATTATCGCAGAATATATTCCAAAAGAATTTTTCTGTTTCAAGTTTTGCCTTAGCATATTCATAGTTTTGGAATGCTTCTGTACAAGATTTAATAAGTTCATTTAATTTATTTAGAAATAATTCATCAATTTTTTCAAGTTTTTTTGGTTTTTTGCAATCAAAATCCTTTAGATTCATGAATACAAATTTTGAGGCGTTCCATAGTTTTGTCTCAAACTTTTTTCCAGCTATCAAGTCTTTTTCTAAATAGTCTAAGTCTTCTCCGAGTTTTGAGCTAGCTGCCCAAAATCTTAGTGCATCTGCTGAATATTTTTCAATAACTTCCTGTGGACTTATTACATTTCCTTTGCTTTTGCTCATTTTTTCTCCAGACATTGTGACATAACCTGATATAACAATATCTTTCCATGGAATTTCTTTTTCATGCATATATGATTTTGCTATTGTGTAAAATGCCCAAGTTCTGATAATGTCATGTGCTTGAGGTCTAAGTGAAAAAGGGATTTTTATTTTGTTTTCAATAAGGCTTGAAGCAATTTGAGGAGTCAGAGATGAAGTTGCCCAGGTATCTAAAACTTTTTCCTCTGCTTTTGCATTTTTCTTGCATTTAGGACATTTTTTAGGTGTTTCTAAAGGGTCTATTGGAAGCTCTTTTTCTTCTGGAAGTATTATTTCATTGCATTCTTCGCATATCCATACTGGAATTGGAATTCCAAAATGCCTTTCTCTTGAAATACTCCAGTCCCATTCAAGACCATTAACCCAATTTTCATATCTTTTAAACATAAAGTCCGGATACCAATTTATTTTCTTTCCTTGTTCAATTAATTTCCTTTTTTTATCTAATATTTTTATAAACCATTGTTGTGTTGGAAGTATTTCAATTTCAGTTCCACATTTATCATGAACATTAACTGTGTGATTTATCTGCTTTTGTTCTACTATAAAATCTTTTTCCTTTAAGTCTTCTAATATTTTTTTTCTTGCTTCTTTTATTTTTAAGCCTAAATAAGAAGAAATTTTTAATGTTCCATCTTTATTCAAAATTATTTTAGGAGTTAATCTGTGCCTGTTTATTGCTTCTGCATCATATTTGTCTCCATAAGAACAAATCATTAAAACTCCTGTTCCTTTGTCAATTTGAGCTGATTCATCTGCAATTATTGGAACTTCAAAATCAAATAAAGGTACTTTTGCTTTTTTACCAACTAGGCTTTTGTATCTTTTATCATTGGGATGAACAAAAATTGCAACACAAGCTCCAAGAAGTTCAGGACGGGTTGTTGCAATTAATAGGTCTTTATTATCACATTTGAACTTTAATGTTGAAAATAAACTTCCAAGTTCTTTATCTTCTAATTCTGCCTGGGCAACTGAAGTCTGGCATTCAGGACACCATAGAGTAGGAAATTCTTTTCTATAGATATCTTCCTGTTTATATAAATCGATGAAAGATTTTTGAGAAATTTTTTGAGTTTTTTTATCAATTGTAGAATAATTATAATTATAATCACAGCTTATTCCTAAATCAACCCAGTCTTTAATAAAGATAGGTGTCATTTCATTTAAAGTTTTTAAACAAAGCTCTATAAATTTAGAACGGGTCATACTTTTGCTTTTGATATTATTCTTTTTTTCCACATATCTTTCTGTTGGGAGCCCATTATCATCTGTTCCGAAAGGATAGAATACATTTTCATTCATTCTATGAAATCTTGCTATAAAATCCTGTTGAGAATAAGAATATGCATGTCCAATGTGCATGTTTCCTGATATGTAGGGGGGAGGAGTATCTATAGAATAAACCTTTCCTGATTTTTTAATGTCAAATTTAAATATTTTTTCCTTTTCCCAAAATTCTTTAATCTTTTTCTCGATTTCTTTGGAATTATATTCATTTTCCATGAACTTTTCAAGAAAAACTAGGTTATAAAACTTTTGAAAAAGTTTTATGAATAAGCACGGGGGGAGAATCGAACTCCCGGAAATTCGCTCTGCAGGCGAACGCAGTACCATTGTGCCACCCGTGCGTTATTGTCACAATGGTACTAAAAATTAAGACTTTTTAAAGTTTAGTGGGCAAAAACATAATTTTAAATAACCTCGATTTTTAGTTTTTGTAGAGAATGCCTGGGTAGCTCAGCCTGGATAGAGCGACTGCCTTCTAATAGTTTTTAGATTCTCTAATAGGAGAAAGCAGTAGGTCGCAGGTTCAAATCCTGTCCCGGGCGTATATAATATCGCGAAGCGATATTATTTTTTGAAATATATTTGAACCTGGAACAGGGCATACAGAAAATTTTAATAAATTTTCTGTTCCATTCAAAACTTAGGTTTTGAATGAATTCCGAGCAAAAGGACTTTTGGTAAATAGTAAAAATAAGAAAGTACTTTTGCGAGTTGTCCCGGGCGTTGAACCTAAATAAGGTATAGATTTTTATTTTTCTTCTTCAAAATCTTCTTTTTTATTCCCTTTTAATATAAAGAAAATGCCTATAATAATTATCAATATGAAGACAACATACCCAATCATCTTATTTTTTGATTGATCTAGGATTGTATTTCCTGTAATCAAGCTTCTTTTTTCAATAAAAATTGATTGTTTAACTTTATTATTTAATTCAGAATCTAGCGCAAAATAAATTTCATAAACTCCTTGTTTCAAATCTCCTATATCAATTGCAATATTTCTTTCAATAGCATTTTCTGTATTTATTGGAAAGAAGTCCTGCACTTTTTTAACTTCTGTTTTATTTTCATCTAAAAGCCATATATCTATTATAATCTCATCACCAATAAAACCTGAATTATCAAAATTATATGTTATGTTTAAAACATCTTCTTCTTGATCTATTTTTTTAACAGAAATAAATCCTAGACCTTTTTTTAAATCATCATTCAATTGGATTTCTTTTGTAAGATTTATAAATGAATTAGAATCATTTATTTCTCCTTTGATAACATTTCCTGTAAATTTTTCAAAACCATTTCCATAGATAAAAATAATTCCAATTAAGGAAAATACTATTATTAGGTATAAAGCTAAATTTATATTTTTCTTCTTTTTCATCTTTATTAATAGAATCTTTTGTTTAAAAACTCTTGTTTAAATCAGAGTTATTATTATCGATATTTGTATCTTCAAAATTAAAACTACCTCTTTTATTAATTAATTTATTATCTATGTGTATTATCTTTTCTTTTTTTGGTTTCATATTTTCTCTTATTATCAAAAATAATCCTGCTAAAAGCATTAAAATAAATATTATAAAAGCAACAACTTTTCCTCTTGTTGTATCTAAAACAGACAAACCTGTTGTAGAAGTTTTTCCAATAACAATTGATTGTTTAATAAATTTTTCTAAATCAGGACTTATGGCAAAATAAATGCTATAGATGCCTATTGCATCTTCTGGCAGATTCATAACAATCTTTCTTTCATTGATTCCCTTCTGAGTTTTGAAACTATCTTTAACTCTTCCTATTTCATTTTTGTCCTTGTCTACCATCCAGATTTCTATATTAGTATCTTTAATGTCCTTGCTTTCCAGCTGATAATTTATATTTAATTTATTTTTATCCTGTTTAATCTCTTTAATTTTTAATGAACTAAGTGTTTTTGGTATGCTTATAATTATTGAACTTGAACTGCTTGCTTCATCACAGATTATTTCAATTACTCCATTATAATCTCCAGAATCAATTTCTTCTGGAATGTTGATATTAAATACAAAATTAGCATTTTCACCTGGAGCAATTCCTTGTATTTTGCTAGAATATATCCAAGAATTAATTTGTTCATTTCCAATAAGTCTGCAATTATTTAAAAAACTTTTTCCATTATTTCTAACTTTTAAGGATAAAGTTTTTTTATCCCCTGCTCTCGCAACAAAATTTTCAATTCTAGATATTTCCATTTTTCCTTGAACAGAAACACTAATATTACCTGAACTTCCTCCTCCGCCACCGCCTCCTCCGTTGCTTGCAGGAGGACTTGATGAACAAATACCACAATCTGAAGAGCAAGAAGAACATGTCTCTTCGTTGTTACAAGTTCCATCTCCACAATAGTCTCCACGAGGATATATTTTTAATAATAAAATAGAAGAATTTGTTATATTTTGGCTGAAATTAATATTTCCTGCTGTACTAGAAGTTTGATTGTTTTCAATAAAACCTGAACTTATTATGTATTGAGTGTTAGTATTTAGTCCAAAAAGAGAGATATTTGCAGTACCATTATAAGTTGATGTAGAAATATTAAGATATTTTACATTAGTTGAAATATCATAACTTACTTCTCCATATTTTGAAACATTTCCAAAATAAATACTAAAATTTTTAGTATGTACATATCCCCCTATTCTTAATATTCCTGAAGAAGGAATAAATACTTCTGAGTTATATTTTGAAAACCATGAAAAAGAATCTTCAAAACGATATATAGTATGCGCTCCAGTAGGATATTCTGTAAAATTTGTTGTTTTATTATAAAGAATCATAGAATGATTATAATCCCGAGAACAATTTACACTAACTCTATCATCATTGGTATTTGAAATGACTAACATAGGAGTAGCTGTATTAAAATTTAAAGATGATGCATCTCTTGTTAAATAAGCTTCAGGACATTCATCTGCACCGCATCCTACTCTAACTTCCATTTCAGAAACATCTGCAGAGCCTGCTGTATACCACCATCTTGTTAAATTCAGAACTCCGACAGAAGAAAATCCAGCAGCAAAAGTATCAGGATATTTAGAAGTGCAAACACCTGCTTTTCCTCCTGCTCCAGAAGCTCCTGAAATATAAAATGCACTGGTATTTATATATTGATTGTATAAGGAGTTAGTTTTAAGAGTTTGAACAAGTTCATATATATCTAAACATTCCCATCCAAAAGCATCTTTAACTCCTTGAGACAGTCCTTTTCCACGAGTATTTATAGCAATAGATACATAGCCTTGGTTCATATATAATTTTTCAGCATCCCAAACCCAAGTAGTATCTTTTATAGCAGTCCAGCTATCAGGAATAATAACTGCCTTTCCATTAGAAGCAGAATAATTAAAATTCAAATCAAAATAAATTTTAAGCCCTTGAGAATTAGTATAATATACATCTTCAAAATTTACAACTCTTCTAAAATCAAGATTTCTTTCAAGTGTTGCAATACCATATTGATTCTGACAATAAAAATGAATGTTTGGAGTTCCGTAGGCAAAAGTTTCATAATAAAAATTTTGAGGTCCTTCTTCTAGCATAGTGACATTTGTTAGTCCTTCGTTTATAGAAAACCAGCATAAACTTGCAGGACTTGAAGTGTTTATCTCAATCGAAAAGGTATTTTCCTGATAAGTAGGAGAAATCAAAGTTATATTTGGTACCTGACCAGGAATGGAAGAATTTGTAACATTCACATAAATAATTTCTGAATTAACATTATTTAAAGTATCATTAACAGAAATATTCAACCAATAAATGCCTATAGATAATCCTGTTAAATTTTTTAAATATCCTGAACAGTTTATATTAAAATTATTTGTGTCATTAACTCGGTAGCAGGAAACTCCGCTTGAATCACTTGCATCAATATCATAGGTTAGAGATTGATTTTCAAGAATTGTTTGATTTGCTAGATTAGTAAATACAGGGCCTGTTGTATCTGAAGTTGAAAAATTTCCAATACCAATACTTCTCATTCCAGTAGAATTTGCATATCCATTTAAATCAACTGCATATCCTGTGAAATTGTGAGTTGCATTGGTTAAATTAGTAAAATTATTATAATATTGATTTGCAGATGCATTATACAATGCTTTTATTTCTTGGGATGATAAAGCTCGATTCCAGATTAAAATATCGTCAATTGAACCATTAAAGAATATATTTGAATCTAAGGAATTATTTGAAGAATATAAATAAGTCCCTATTTGCAAAGGAGTTCTTGAAGAATTAAAAATTCCAGTTCTAGCACCGATTCTAGTTTGCATTTGAGAATTTAAATATAAAAGTACTGATGTTCCATTAAAAACCCCGCATAAATGACTCCACTGATTTAATGTAATATCAGAATCAGTTATAGAATAATCATTTGTGATTCCATCTGCACTTATATGAAAACTGTACTTATTTCCTGCTTGTCCTCCATTCCTCATCATGCCAAAACTCCTGTTATTATAACTTTTATTTCCTGCTGCCCACCATTTGCCCATAACTCCCATATTAGTTCCTGTGTCTATACCATTAGTGTTTGAATAGGGTTTAATCCAAACACACAGTGTTATCCTATTTTTAGAAATAACAGAAGATATAGAAGAAGAATCTGAAATATTAATATAATCATCTTTTCCATCAAATCCTGTTCCATTTCCAAATTTACCAAATGTAGAATTAATTATAGGGTAGCTGATTAAACTTCCATTATTCCCATAACTGCTTAAGTCAATAGGATTTCTTGAAGAATCTAAATCGTCCATCCTCATCCATAAGATTAAATCTTTGTCAAAATCAATAAAAGAATAATGCTGTCCTTCATCTGTACTTGATAGATTTACATAAATAGAATTTCCAGATTGATTAGTTTGAGGGGTTGGACTAACAAATAAAACTCTAAGATTATCTCCTAAAGGAGGCTGGAAAATATCTGCCTTGATTATTCCATAATTAAATAGACTTATTAAAATTAAAAATATGACTCCAATTGAATAATATTTTGCTGCATCTCTTTTCATTATAATCCCCCTTAATATAATAGGTTTTCCCTTGTTTTTAAATATTCTTTTTAACTTAAATATTATTTATGATAATGACTATATGTTCTTGACCCTAAAATAATCAAAATAATAATTGTTAAAGTGACAAAAAATAGAATGATTAAAGGATTTCTCTTCCAGAAACTTCCTTCTGTGACTCTTTCTAAACTAACAACATTCCCAGTCAAGCCAACATTATTAAAAACAAGATTATTTTCTTCTGTTCCATCACTAACTTGGATAGTATAACTTCCAGTTGGAGCTGTTAATTTTATTTTTTTTGTCTGTGCAACTTCTAAATAAACTCTTGCTGTCTGATGCTCTTCTCCAATATAAATGAGGATATTTTTGTCATATGGGACATTCCCAGTGTTTTCAATGATTAGATTGTCACCTTCTAACTTAATATCTGCTTTTTTTATATCACCAACTTCAAAAAGTTCTTTTGCTTTGATACCATTATATTCTGCTATTATTTCCCAAGGCCCTTGAACTGGATTTTTTGGAAGAATAAAATTAACTTCTTCTCCTGAATTAATCATGCCTCTTTTAACTTCATTAATGTGATAATCATTTACTAAATAACTTGATAATCCATCAATATTATTTCCATTGTCATCATAAAGAAAAACTTTAAACTTAATATTATCTTCTTTAACTGGGTCAATTTTTATTTCTAATTTATAAGCATTTACAAAGTAAAGATTTACAATTAAAATTAAAAAAAATAAACCTACCAAAACACTCTTTTTTATCATATATTCTTAAACATTTTTATATTTTTAAACTTATCTTAATACTCGTTAGAATCTATTAAAAACCTATTTAAACCAGGAGGTATTATCTAGATTATGGAAATGCAGATAACTTTTTTAGGAACCAGCAGTGGTATACCTACTAAAACCAGAAATCATATGGCTATATTATTGAATTATAAAGATGAAA
>JAVHOF010000102.1:0-2352 GCA_036169915.1 Candidatus Pacearchaeota archaeon
CAAGAAGAGCATCATCGTGGAAACTCCACACTTTAGTGTGGAGAGGATGTCATATTCTTTTATGAGATTTTTATAAAGCCCCCATTGAATATCGCTTTTGATAGCTGATTCCAATTGAGCAACCTTTTGTTTTTTAATTAATATCTTATTTGATTTAGATTTCATAAGAGTATTACTTTAATTCTACTCATAAACTTTTTGGTTTTAAATATTCCCCAGATAAACATTATTTAAATATTTTTTTCCAATTTCATAGGCTTTTTCTAAAGATTCTTTTGAAGTAATTTCTTTATCCTGCATTTTATATCTTGGGAAAAACCTGCTGATATGCCAGGGGATATTTTTATCAAGTGATGAAATGAATTCTGCAATTTCTTTAATTTGTTTTTCATTATCATTTTCATCAGGTATTAATAAGGTTGTTATTTCAATATGGATGCCTTGTTTATGGCATCTTTTTATTGTTTCCAAAACTGGCTTTAATCTTGCTTTACATATTTTTTTATAAAATTTATTGTTTCCTTTTAAATCAATATTAACTGCGTTAATTAAATCCTTCAAATAATCAAAACTTTCTTTTGTCCAGTAGCCATTTGTTACTATTATATTTTTCAAGCCTTGTTTTTTTGCAAGTTTTGCTGTATCATGAATGAATTCTGCAAAAATAATTGGTTCGTTATAAGTATAAGAAATTGATTTACATCCTGTTTTTATTGCTTCATTAATAATTTGTTCAGGAGAATAATCTTCTCCGATTATATTAGTTTCTTGAGAAATATCAAAGTTTTGGCAATTTTCACATTTAAAATTACATCCAATTGTTCCAAATGAAAATGTTTTTGTATTTGGAAAAAAATGATAAAGTGGTTTTTTTTCAATAGGATCAACTCCAATGGAAGCTATTTTTCCATAGACTAAAAGATAAAGTTTTCCATTAATATTTTTTCTGACATTACAAATGCCTGTTTTGTTTTCTGAAATAATACATTTGTGAGCACAAGCTAGGCATTGGACTTTGTTATTTTTTTCTTTTTTGTATAAGATGCATTCTTTAGACATAAAATTAATAAGCATTCAGGTATTATATAATTTATGTGGTATCCAGAAGATAAGCAAGAACTTGAAGATTTTATTGAAAAAAGTTTTAAGCAGAAGATAGACTTAAAACCATTTCCAAAAAAGATTCATGGATTGATTGTTCCTCATGCAGGCTATGAATATTCGGGAATGATTTCTGGGAAAGCTTTTTCTTTGTTAAAAAATCAAGGTTTTGAAAAAGCTATGATCCTTGGTCCGAGCCATAATATTTATCTATCAGGAGTATGCACTTCTAGTCTAAATGAATGGAATACTCCTCTTGGAAAAATAAAATTATTTAATAAAGACTTTCCAACAGGAAATATTGAAAAAGAACATTCAATAAAAAATCAAATACCTTTTTTGCAAAAATTAAATTTTATGGAAATAATGCCTTTAATGGTTGGAAATGTTAAAAATGAACAAGCAAAAGAAATTGCTGAAAAAATTTCTAAAATTGATAATTGTGTTTATATTTTTTCAACTGATTTATCGCATTTTTATTCTTATGATAAAGCAGTTGCCATCGATAAAAGAACAAGGGACATAATTGAAAATCTGAATTTTGATAATTTTAAATTTGTTGATGCATGTGGGTATTTTCCATTATTGATTTTAATGTATTTATGCAAAATACTTGGAACAAAACCTCATTTAGTAGAATATAAGAATTCTGGAGATATTGTTGGAAATAAAGATGCTGTTGTTGGATATGCAAGTTTGTGGTTTTAAACTGCATGTGGATCAATTCCAAGGTCGTATTTTCTATTGAAAAATCTAGCAAGTACTAGATCAGATTTTAAAGAAGGTACATAACTCCCATAGTAACATCCAGGACCAATTTTTTTAAATGAAACATACATAGCTTTTTCTAACCTTGCTAAATGTCTTAAACCTCTTATAACTTTTAAATCTGTTTTATTATCTCCAACTACTAAAACCCCCAAATCATTATTTTCAGGAAAGAATTCTTCAATATCTTCTCCAACAACTAAATCTTCAAAATTATCATCTAACTCAGAAAATATAGACCAAACCTCATTATTCAAAATAGTTGAAGTTCTATAAACTATATTAAAAACTCCTTCTCTTTCTTCTCTTATAAAATAAGGAGCACCATATATTACATGCCATTCTAGACTTTTATCTAATTGAAGTTTTTGAGCCATGAAATTTTAAGAAAAAAGATGTTTTTAAGCTTTTTTATGTTATTAGACTAATTAGTGAACTTAACAGACCTTAAAAATCGTTGTCCAAAATTCAACCAATTTTTTT
>JAVHOF010000103.1:0-5731 GCA_036169915.1 Candidatus Pacearchaeota archaeon
TATAGAAAAAGATCCAAAATACTATGAAATCGCTATTAAAAGGATTGAGCAAGAAAATAACAAATTGAAATTCGCATTACGCAAATAATATAATGAATGAAATTAAAATAGGCAATCAAGTTTGGAGTACTGAGAATTTGAATGTAGACCATTATAAAAATGGTGATATAATTCCAGAAGTACAAGATCCAAATAAATGGGAAACCCTAACAACAGGAGCTTGGTGCTATTATGGCAACAGCAGTGAGAACGGTAAGAAACATGGTAAGCTATATAATTGGTATGCAGTTAATGATCCAAGAGGATTAGCACCAGAAGACTGGCACGTCCCAAGTAAAGAAGAATTTGGGATAGTTGTAACAGCGGTAGAATATGATGGCATGTGCTTAATGGAGCAACAAAAAGACAATGTGCATACAATTAACAGTGGGTTTTCTGCCTTATTATGTGGACATCGTAATGATAATGGCAGCTTTGATAATTCAAGTAATGATATTTATTATTGGAGTTCTACTGAATATAGTCCAGAGAATGCACATTATTTCAACTTGGTTTTTTTTAATAGTCATATCAGCATTTATAGTTGTTATAAGAAAAATGGTTTCAGTGTACGATTGATAAAAAATAAGACTTGTTAAATAAGGATTAAAATGAAAACAGTTAAAATAGGTATTCAAGTTTGGAGTGCTGAGAACTTGAATGTAGATCATTATAGAAATGGCGACATAATACCTGAAGTACAGGATGCTGATGAATGGTTAAAGCTAACAACAGGAGCTTGGTGCTATTATAATAACAGCATTGAGAATGGTAAGAAGTATGGCAAGCTGTATAATTGGTATGCTGTTAATGATCCACGTGGATTAGCACCTGAAGGCTGGCACATACCAACTTTTGAAGACTTTGATGCGTTAAAGTTTGAAGTAAATGATGATGGTAACTCCCTAAAGTCGCTGGGACAAGGAAGCATAAGCGAAAATGGCGTTGGAACAAATACAACTGGTTTCTCTGCACTATTGTCAGGATATTGTAACGACAATGGGGTGTTTGGTAATTTAGGTAGCTATACTAATTATTGGAGCTCTACTGAATACAATGATACGTATGCCTATGGGTTGTGCTTGTACTATCTCGGTAGTAATGCCTGCCTTCGCAGTAACCTTAAGGGACATGGTTGCAGTGTACGATTGCTTGGAGATTGATCTAATTATAGACTAAAATAAGGAATAGAAATATTATGACCATAGAAGAATATGGGGTGTATAAAATAATGGATGGTGATTTTTTTACAGGGCATTGGGGTGTTATTCAAAGAGATTGTTTTAAAAGAATGAATTTATGTGAAACCTATAGTAGATATGGAGAACAAATAGGATGCACAGATGCTGCCTGTAATACTCCTGATAATATATATCATAGGGAATATTGTCAAACTGTGTTGAAATCTATTAGAGATGAATTTAATAGTTGCAAAGATTGTAAATGCTATAAACATTGTCCAGAAGGCAATGATCATTCTATGGCAGATGCCTATACATATTGGGATGGTCATAACTTTACATCTTTAATATTAAGTTATTTAGATTACTCTACGGGATTAACTGATGTTGAAGAAGAAGAGTTAGACAAATCTAATTTTTTGTTAAGCTTAGTTAATGCTGTAACAATTGATGATGATGTTTTGCATAATACCGTTTATGAACAAGGCTATCCAATAACTTTTAATAATTATCGTCTTAGCCCTTACTTATTTGTAATTGGTCAAAAAGAAGAAGTTATATATGAATAAAAAGTTTTTGATTATTTTTTCAAGTTTTAACCTACAGGCAAAATAATGAATATTGGAGATAGCTTAGTTTTCGCTACAATTGGAGTACTTCTTGGGGGTGCTTTGCATTTATACAGATATTATTATGTGCAACGTCAAAGATATTTAAATACGATAGAAGAGTTACACAAAGAGAATTTAGAATTAGCACAGTTAATTGATGCTATGATTAAACGAAAATTTGATAATAAATAATATTTTTTTCATTTATTGTATAAAACTTATAAATTTACTATAAAGAGCATAATACGCTATAAAATTTATATTTATATATATATAAAATACTTATTAAACTGAAGGTTGTAATATGGCTTTAAATCTTGCAATGTCCGTACCAAATCCTAATCCTAGTCGTGCATCACAAATTAAATTATCTACTTTAATTAATTATGCTGGAGATTCATCGTATGCATTTCATCAACGTGCTATTGAAATACTGGCAGGACTTAGAGATCAAGGGTTAGTATCTGATAAAGATGTTGAAAGAGCTAAAAAAACTAAAACCGATGATTCTAAATCTAGGGTTGGTTCTGATGGCGAATTAAAGCAAGATGATGGTATTTTGGATTTTGAAGATGGATCTAAGCTCACAAAAGAAATGCTTAATACTCCTATAATGCTTAATAATGTTTTAAAAAATAGAAATAACTTAGGGTTTTTATCGTTATTTCAATATATTGATGAAGATGAATTATATAGATTTGTGGATTCTAATGCTCCACAAATACGAAAAGCAATAGCAGAACGTATTCCAATAGAGCAAATGTATTTGTTTTATAATGAACAAAACGAATCTGTTCTAGATGTCATTGCACAAAGAATTACTGCCATTCACGGTGATAGATTATTAAAAAATAATAAAAATTTAAGTAAGAAACAAAAAGCAATCATTGCTAAAAGAATTGATAAATTTAATTCTTTAACGTTGCATTTAGAATTTACAGAATCCTTAGATGAAATCACAAAAGCAGATTATGATACCTTAAATATGTTAGATGATGTTGATTTTATTTATGCTATGGATTTGCTTAAAACCAAATTAGTAAAAGATAAAGATTTTGATTTTACGAAATATATAGATCCAAACAAATTACAAAAATATTTCTTTTATCAGTTAAAAAATGATAATCAGTTTGAATTAAATACGGATGCTGTGAAAGAAGCTAAAACAGGCAGAGTTAAAGTGTATCGTGGTGGAGAATTTCAAGATACTGGCTTTGTTTCTTTAGATGAAGAGTATGCAAAAAGTTTTGGGGATGTTGATACGTTTGAACTTAATAAAAGTGATGTGTTAGACTTAAGATTAAATAAGCATAAAAAAGCTCTTGGTAAAATAAGTAAAAATATATTAGATTTTCTGACTAAAAATAATGGACTACCAAAAGTAGGCGATGAACAAGCAATGAAGCAAGCATCCATAATGGCTAAAAAGCTTGGATTTAAAGCAATTGCTATGGATGATGGAGAAGGTCTTGGGGTTGCTATACATATTTTAGATAAATCAATTTTAAAAACCCCTATACCTGAAAATGATAATGAACCTTCTATGTTTAAGCAAAAAAAGTCATTTAAAGCTTTTTTTAAATCATTATCTCTTAATAACTATGATGCTCTTTTAGAAATAGCCACCGAATTAGCTTCAAATCCAGAATATCAAACTTCAACTACTGATGTAGAACGTGTTGTTAAATTAGCTAATTATATGTTTGAAGTTAATGTTGATGGGGATGGCGTTCACTTATTACCATATGCTGATTGTTTAGAATACGCTAAAAATAAAAACGGTAAAAATTATGATTTTACCACAATGAAAAAAGATGCAATCAATTCTTTGAAACTTGAAGACGTCTCCGTGTTTGGAGAAGATGCAGATTCTAAGGTAAGATTAGAAGTTGCTAAAAAAGTTAATCCTAAACAAATACCAGACTTGTTGGCTGGGGAAGACGATGCAGACGTTCAAGCAGAATTTATTAAACATAGCACCAATGATAAGAAGTTAATTGAAGATGACTATATGTTTAATGAAAGTTCTAAGGTAAGATTAGAAGTTGCTAAAAAATTAAAAGATCCTGAAGCACAAAAAAGAATGTTTGAGAATGAATTAACCTCTAATTTTTCTAATATGAATGTGCTTGCAACATTGATAACTAATATTGATGCTAAGAATTTCAAATCAACAGTTATTGATGCGTATGAAAAAAATACAGGTCATCAGGACTTAACAAATGCGATAGTTAAAGCATTATCATCTATAGATCCCAAAGACACCAATAGCATTGAAAAATATGCTCCGCTTATAGAAGTCAATACAGCACCTAAAATTTTAATTAAATTAGCTGTTAATGCCACAGAAGATATGGTTAATAAGTATTTTACAAAGGGTCTTTTAAATGGTGTTATAGGTAAAAACTGGACAGATACTCCTATTGATATGCCACAATCTCTTAAGCAAAGTAAATTTGGCATCAATGCTTTTTTAAGTACATTACTTCCTAAATACAATGCTACTAATTTATACGAAGTTCTTGATGATAATTTTGACTTAATAGAGCCTGAACTTATTACTAAGGTGTTTAATGCTGACAATTTTGATAAAAAGTTTGACTCTGATGAACAAGCTACAGAATTTAAAGCACATTTTATAGATTTAATAAGTAAAGCTTCTGAAGCTAAGAACGCAAGTCCAGAAGAAATAGCACAAGGATATGAAGATAGAGCAAATGAAATTATAACTTTGGAAGCAGCAGAAAAGCAAAAAAGAGCAGAAGAACGAGCAAAAAAAGCAAAGGAAAAAGCAGATAAGCTTGCTGCCAAAGATGCGCAAACCACAGATGAAGAATCTGCTATCAATAAAGAACCCAATATTCCTAAATATCCTAATTATAGTATTACATTTAATGAAGCTGAAAATATTGTTAGAGAGTATTTTTCAGAAGAAGATGGTGTAGATGTAAAAGAAATAGCTCGGTTGCTTAGAGGTAATGATAAGTTTGGAAAATACTTACAAGGTGTTATTAGTATGGTGTCTAATCCTGATGCATCAACTCCATATAATGAGGTTGTATTGGCATTTTTGGATAAATACTATACCAATGAAGAGAAATTGTTATTATATAGGCATATGCGTGCAGGATATGACATTTCCGACTTATATGGCAAATATTATTATGAATTATCGGACGGTCAATTACAACAAGAGCTTGGTCATCTGTTTTATAATAATGTTATTAAAAAGGAACAAAGTAAAAAAACCTTAGGAACATACATTAAAGACAGCTTTTTAAAGGCAAGTCGCTTTATAAAGAGTATGTTTGGATATGAAGATAGAATTAATGACTTATTTAAAAAAATTCAAAATGCAAAAAGACATAAAAAAACAAGCTTTGAAAATAAGACAGTTACTCCTATTTTAAATGAAGACGGAACACCTTCTGGAGTAACAAAACAAAAGTATTACGATGATAGTTATGGAGATTTATCTGATGAGATAGAATCGTTGCCTTCTGATGAGTTAGATTCGTTAAGCGTGCTTGCATTATATAAAAAGCATAATGTGTTTATTAGCACACACGGTGAATTTGACCTTCTTTACGGCAAATTAACTATTAATAAACAGGAATTATTGGCATCTTTGAATGCTCATGAACGAAGTATGTCATTATTTAGAGAAGAGTTTCCAGAAGACTTTCTGGAGGATAATAGCATTTATAATGATCAATTTAAAGAGAAACAACATTCTGATAATAGTGCTCTTATTAATAGCATAGAGGCAGCAAAGAAGAAAGAGGCTCAACAAAAAAAGGCAGATAATTCTTCACATACTTCCGATAAAGATAATAAAGAATCTAATAAAGATAATAAAGAATCTAATAAAGATAATAAAGAATCTAATAAAGATAATAA
>JAVHOF010000103.1:5831-11147 GCA_036169915.1 Candidatus Pacearchaeota archaeon
AGAATCTAATAAAGATAACAAAGAATCTAATAAAGATAACAAAGAATCTAATACAGAGCCTAATAAAGATAATGAAGAGTCTGCTAAGCGTGAGAGGCAAAGAAGGCGGGTATTTATTGAAGCGTTTGACAATGTGTTGAGTAATGGAAAAAATAAATCTAATCCTATTAGAGGCTTTATTAAAAGACCTATGGGTAATACTAAAATAATACTCGATGGTAATAATGCTTTTTGGTTAGATGGCAACATTAATAAAGATACTTCTGGTAAAAATATACTTCATATTAATGAATTAATGGGTGATAATGTTGATGTAGAAAATCTAACAGGATTTGCGGATTATCTTCTTAAATATTGTAATGACAATAACATTGATGGTGTTACGTGGAATAAGGATGCTTTAAAAGAAGAGTGGAAATATTCTTCTTCTATACAATCTGCAAAAATAAAATCAGATGGTAATGGCACTTATAATGTTGTTATTAATGGCTCATATTCGTTTGACGGGATAACTAAAAGACAACTTTTACAGGTAATGGGATATACAGTATACGATTCTATTAGTAAGCTGTCTAAGGATGAAGAATATTCTTATAAAGCATTAGATATAGATAACGATAAATGGATTGATGATTTATATGCTAATTTTAAAGAGGCATATAATAAAGTATTTGGTACCTTAGATTTTGGAACTGTAGTGGGAGAAACTACAATTACCGATAAAGATGGGAAGTCGACGGACGTGCCGTTTGTTTCAATTTCAGATGATATAAAGCAAAAACTAAATCAAAAAACTGCTGTTCCTGAAAGAGATTATTCTCCTGCAATGGATGCTATGTTAGAATCTATGGCTAAAACAGCACCAAGTGGAGAATTATTTAAATATAGTAATAGTGAAAATGTTTCATTAAGACGTGCTGTAGCTAAAGCTATGGAAGCTAAGTATTTATACACTATGTCCACCGATTCTGACGAGGGTGTTAGAGATATATTATATGAGAGACTTCCATTTAAGCATATAATTGTAACTTATGAAAACGATGAAAATATAGACAACCTGCCTATGCTACGAAAAAGATTAGCACAGGAGATAGTTGCGGATGGAGCTTCAGAAGATAATTTTGTTGCATTTATGGGTAGTGCGGATAAAAGAATAGTAGATGCGCTGTTAAATATTTCTGATTGGAACGATCCTGCACAGAAGTTGATTGCTGCTCAAGCATTGTACAATAAAAACGATTCTATGCAACGTGGGAATAACGTAATATCAACTGAAAGCATTCAAAAAGTTATTAACAGAAATAATAATAATTTTAGATTAGTGGTTAAAGAACAGTTAAAAAATGCACTTAACTTGTCTGATTCTGAAGTTGCTGCGCATATGAAAATTATGGATGCGAGAGCTAATGCATGGGCAGCTACATTTGGGAAAGAGCCTATAGATTATTTTAAGCGATCTATTTCTAAATATATTGATAAAAATGCAGATTTACTTAAACTAGCACAGGAAAAAGCAATAGAGGAAGCTAAAGATAAGTATGATGCAGAATTAATTAAGGCTATTGCTGATGGAAAAGAGGTATCTCCTGAAATTATAAATGCTAATCCTAATGCGTTAGAATATGATCACGAATTAAGAGAGCAAGAGCTTGATAGTAATGAACAAAAAGTAACTGACTTTGAACAAGAGCATAATGCATTATTTGATGATTGGGAATCGTTAAATGAAGAGATTAATTCTATACTATCTAGCGATATTGTTTTAAGCGATGAACAAAAACAAACTATTGCATCTTTGCAATCGGATCAAGAAGCTATTGTAAAGAAGCAAGAGCTATTAGAAAAAAATATTAATAGCATAATTAGGCGTTCTGATTTTGAAAAATCTATTCTTATAGACGATAAAACAGTTAAGTTCGGTGATATGTCAAAAGAACAATTATCAGAACTTATTAAAAACAGTGCGGACAGTGTAGATAGTATTAAAGAAACAATCGCAAAGCTTGAACAAGAGGACAGTGATAATACAGATCACATTGATGAGCTTAAAGGGCAATTATGGGATTATACTAATGTCATAGATGCTGCCAAAAGAGTGCAAACATATAATTATCCAGATTTAAGTAAAGTGGATGATGCTCAAGCATACAATTTAACTCAAGAAGAGTATATAAATAAATTTGGTAATGTGCCAACAGAGGAAACATTTAAAAAGGAAACTGCTGATAAGCAAAGCGAATCTGATGAATCTGATGTTTCTCCAAAGTTCGATGTAACTGAACAAGATACTGCACAAGAACAAACTACCACAGTAGTAAATAGGGGCTATGTTAAGTATATAATTGATTTATTGGATGAAAAAAATAATGTTGTTTCTAAATACAAAAAGCTTACAAGTTGGTTAGGTAGCAAAGGTTTTAAAGGCAGAGAGTTATGGAATCAACTAGATGAAGCATTAGCTAAGGTATACAGTCCAGAGGATTTAGCATTAATTAGATCAAATAAACTGAATATTGATAGAGATTATTTAAAAGAATTGCTTGGTGGTTCTTCTGAAGGGTTTTCTGTAAATAAATATAATAATAAAGGTAATACTCGTAAAAAATCTTCTGATAGTGCATTTTTCAGTAATCCAGATATGATCTTAAATGACCAAGAAAAATATATGTTGGATGCGTTATATGTGGAACAAGAGAAGAAAGGATTGCCTAAAGGATTTGGTAAATTATCATACACTAAAGATGGTGATAATATCATTTTTACAAATATTAATTCTGATATTATGGACATTGCTTCAAACGATGCTTTACGCAAATCTTGGGAAGCTAATGGAATAGACCCTGATGTCATAAATGATTTTATATATAAAAAACTTAATGACGCTAATAAAAATTATAAATTTGGTTTATTTAAAGATGCTATTAAAACTTTATCTAAAAAATCAGGTGTTAAAATTTATGTAGTTAAAGATATTGGATTAAAATCTATTAGTGTTGATGAGGATAGAAAAATTCAAACAGAGAATGCAAATGTTCTTTCTTCATTAGGGTTTTCTGGAGAGAAAAACATAGTTGCTAATGGCAAATCTTACACAGTTTCAAATGAATTAACAGACGACCAAATTACTACATTAATGCTAAATAATATTGATAGTAGTTCTAGAAGATTAGCAGAGGATGGTAAACAATTAAGAACATCTTTAACTAAATTTGGAAATTTTGATACCTTTTTTGCAGGCTTATCAAGCATTATTAGAAATGATATGGGGTCTATGACTAATTCTAAGTTGTTACTTCATAAATTAGCAACCTATTGTGATGCTAAAAATGGTGTGTGGTCTGATTATTCAAATAGTAAATTTGGATATACTTTATCAGAATATATACTAAATAACGTAGCTCCAAAGGGATTAGAGCCATTATTAGAAAATATTAAGAAATGGACTATTAATCTATATAAAGACTCTGATGATTTAGCTATATCAAAACATATCAGACAGGCATTAGATAGTGCATTATTAGGAAAAACAGAGGAAGACGCTGAAGAATTAGATAAACAAAAACAAGAAGAAGAAGAAGCTTTAACTGATGCATATTTTAATCTTACTGGAAAAGAAAGAAAGTTTGAAGACTATTCTCCATTACCGAAAAGTAAAATAACTTATGGCGGTGCTACTGTTATAAATATGCCTGATGGGACTAAGCGCAGAGCAAAATATGCAATAGTAAGTTTAAATGAGTTGCAACAATCTCACGATCCATTTACATTTAAATCTAATCCTAAGTATCCTACTAAAAACAACTTTAATGTTAATAGTAATAACTATACTAATGACACTGCAATGAATTCTGTTAAAGGCATTGCAAAAACTTTAGATGGTCCTGAAATTTTTAACAATAATCCATCTCCTAGTTCTGGACTTCCAATAATATCTCCACACGGTATGGTAGTTTCTGGAAATGGACGAGTTATGAGTATTAAATTAGCTATGAAGTTGCATCCAGAAAAATTTGGCGATTTTAAAAATTATATGTTTGAGCATGCTGGTCTTTTTGGATTTACTGAAGAACAATTATCTAAATTTAATAATCCTATGATTGTTAAAGTTGATGAAGAAGTAGATCAATACGATAAAGATACATTAAATAAATATAATGCGTCTATTGGAAAAGTTCTTTCGTATGTAGAGAAAGGTATTACCTTAGGAGATACCTTTAATAAAATGTTTGATAATCATATGTTTGATGAATTTTACAACTACATTAATAATGTAGATGCAGATAAATTTACGTTTGCCAATTTTGCAAAAACTACTGCTGGTGCAAAAATTATATATGATATTTTAAAAGGTGCTGATCTTTTAACTCAAAATGAAGGTCATCTATATACTACTATTGTTAATGACGATGATGGTTCTCATCACGAAATAACATCTATTGGTAAAACATTATTTCTTTCTGGTCTTATGAGTATGACTTTTAATGAAAGCACTGTTAAAGCTATTTTTAATTCTCCTGCTCCATTGCAACAGAAAATATCAAAATTGCTTCCGTTATTGATTACACAAAAAAAATTAGGTAAGTATTCAATCGCAAAGGATTTTGAAAATGCAGTTAGATTAATAAAAAAAGTTACTAATGATGGTCAAAATTCTAAAGATGCTGTTGGTAATTTTATAAATTCAGAATTGCCTTTTGATGAATTTAAAAAATATTCAGACAGTTCAATTTTATTAGCACAACTATTAAATGCAACGACTATACAATATTTAGGAAAAATAGATCCAGAAACTAAAGAAGCTTTTACTTTTAACATTAAAGGAGTGTTAGAGCAATTTTCAAAAGTTGCTGAGTATTATAAAAGTCAAGAAGATAATGGTGGTGGATTTTTAGAGCCAGACACTACAGATATTCAAAATAAATTATTTTATGATACAGTTGGCAAGTTTTTAATTATAAGTAATCCACGATTTGCAGATCAGCTGAATGATTATAATGGAACATTTTATGAAAATTATACTCCAGAAACATTAAAAAAATTAAAAGAACTTGCTGCAAGATTTGAAAATGTTAAACCAGTTAAACCTTCAGGTTCTAAAACATCATTTGATCCTAAAGCGTTTGTTAATTATTTTCAATTATTTACTAATAAAACTGACGATCAATACCATTACAATCCTAAAAATGATGTTTATGATGATGTAGCATTGTCTGATAAAGATACAAAGATTACAGAAGATTCTATATCTAACTTTGATACTACTGATGAAGATACTTCTAATCCTGATGAGAACAATCCTGATGAAGATACTTCTAA
>JAVHOF010000104.1:0-11085 GCA_036169915.1 Candidatus Pacearchaeota archaeon
TAACTTAAATGAATTAGGCTTCGTACCTAGTTTTTCATAAGTTTGATTGAACGGTTGGCAATTGAAAGAGTGCAGGAAATCATTAACCAGGGGATACATAAAAATATGTGTTTCATTAGATATGAAGACTTAATCCTTTTTTCGCAAAGAACAATGGATGTTATTTATAAATTCCTGGAAGTTGATTCTTTTAAACATGATTTCGACAACATTCCTCAATTAACAAAAGAAGATGACAGTGTTTACGGAATTTATGGAGACCACCAAATTAAATCAGCGTTAGAGAAAATTGTTAAACATAGTTATAATGAAGTCCTTGGAGAAGGTATCTCGAACTTCATTAAAACTAAGTATGAGTGGTATTTTAAGTTTTTTAATTATTAAACTGCTTCTGCAACTAGTGTCCCTCCAGAAACACAAACTTTATATCTTGCACCAGTTACAACATCAGCTGTAATAAAAGATGTTGTTGCTGATGAAACTATCTCTAGGGCATTTACATAAGTTTTATTAATACTTGAAGTCACAGTAATGTCACTACAACCTATTATTGTTGTTCCAGTTGTTGAGTTAGCGTTACAGTTATAAGAACTTATTATTGTTGTAGAATGACCACTTGTTATAGTATTATGCCAACCAGATTTTATAGAAGACACATTGCTGTCTTTTATTATGTTATAAGAACCAGATATAACGCTTGAGTTTTTGTGGAGTGTAGTACCTGTTATTTTACAATACTCACTTCCTAAAATAATATTTCCAGTTAAATTTGCAGGTGTTGTTCCGCTTATTAAACATTGTACCCCAGCTATTATAGAAGAATAGTTTGCTAGAACTGACCCTATATTTGTTGCTGTTATATTAGCTCCATTTGAGTTAGAGAAAATGTTTGAATTTGTAGCTCCAATTATGGTGTTATAATAAGATGAAGGTCCGTTGTAAATGGCATTACTATCTCCAACAAATATACCACAACCATTATTTAATGGTTGCATTATGTTATTTGAGCCTCCTATTGCAACAGAATTTGTTCCGTATGCAACATTGCTTGTTCCAAATGCAAAAGAAGAAGTCCCGCTTGCTGAAGAGTTATTTCCACCAGCAAAACTATTATCTCCGAAAGCTATTGTGCTAACACCTTCAGCGTGAGAATAGTTTCCTATTGCAGTTGTAAGAGTCCCCTCAGCGTGACTATAATTACCAAGTGCTATTGTACTTTGCC
Organism: Candidatus Pacearchaeota archaeon; assembly: GCA_036169915.1. Taxonomy (GTDB): domain Archaea; phylum Nanobdellota; class Nanobdellia; order Pacearchaeales; family GW2011-AR1; genus ARS1285. Next base: position 1,223 of record JAVHOF010000104.1, read on the forward strand.
CTTCTGCATGACTACTTGCACCAGTGGCAGTAGTTTGTCTACCTTCAGCAACTGCATAATCTCCAGTTGCATCCAATCCACTAGCATTATTTGCTTTTATCGAACTTGTTCCAGTTGAACCAGAAGTCCAATAAGAGTCTCCTCCCCCTCCTGTTCCTCCAGATATTTCTCTTATTAAATCAAAATTAGAATTAATTTTTCCCTTCCAGAATTTGGATTATCGTAATTTTCTAGGCGTTGATAATTGTAGCTCATATGTTAAAATATTATTTTTCATAAATAGTTTAAAAAACATTTGTCAATTCAGTTTTTTGTAACTTTTATAATTGTTTTCCGTATAATACCAAAATAAAAATTTAAATGTGATATGACATCATTTGCAGAAGAAAAAGAACAAATTCTTACAAAAGAAGACGAGATTCTTAAAAACAAGAAAAAAATCATTGAAGAAACTTCAAGACATCCAGTTGTAATAACAGTTGAAAAGGAGAATTGCATTCTTTATGAAAAAAATGGTGTTATAGAAATTTCTAGTGCAAAAGTATTTTTGCCAGCATTTAAAGACTTTGAAGAATTAACTACTATAATCTCTAAAATGGAATAATATGAAACACATTATTTATGAAATGATTAGCCCAGAAGTCTTACAAAAAACCATCCAAGATGGCTATTATTTAAAAAAATTGGAACGTTTTGCATTACAAAAACTTGATGTTCCTTTTATTCAAGAAGAACACGATAGTTTTGAATCAGCTATGGAAGAAATTACAAAGAATGCTGAAAAATTAAAAAGCATGTCTTTGACAATATTACCATCCATTTGCATTGATTACGAAGGCAAAATATTATAAAACATTTATTTAAAATGAACAGGGGGACAAATTGTCCCCCTTTTGTTTGGTTATTGTTTTTATTTTTTATACATTTGTTTTTTATTAAAAATATGGATAATATAAAACTTATACAAAAAAGTAAAAATTTCGTTGAATTACACAAAGATAACGAATCCATTGGGAGTGCATACCTTGAAGATAGAGAAGGAATAGTGTATAATAACCTACCAGATGAGCTAAAGTGCAAAAAACTTATTAGTATATATGCTTTTCATATAAACTCCGACCTTAGAAGAAAGGGTTATGGAACATTATTAATGGAAGAAATAATAAATTTATGTAAAGAGAAACGTATAAAAAGGATTGCTTTGGGGGTTGAAGAAAATAACGTTGGAGCTATAGATTTATACGAAAAAGCTGGATTTCAATTATGTAAAGATGGTCACTTAAAATATATGTATTTAAACTTAAAAAAATGACAACCAGAGAAATATATTTTAAAACATACATGTCAACCGATTTGCCAGTAGTAGAAATTGGGTACGCCTGCAAAGATAAGAATGAAGTAATTCAGATTGGAAGTGCCTTGCCAATTCGTTTTAGTGATGACCACGAAGTGAATATAAAAAAAATGATGGAGACCGAAAAAAAAGAAGGATTTATGTTTTGGTGGGGTTCTTCAGAAGGAAAAGTTTTTATAAAAGAAAATGCAAAAACAATAGGCCATTTTTTTATAAGTATGGTATTAAATCAAAAATAAAATATGGAAAATAATTTAGGAATAACCCCAGATAATAATTGGAAATTTCCAATAGCCAAAAGATTTACTTGGCCTCCAAGAAATAAGAATATAAAAATTGGAGATTACAGATTAATTCCAAAAGGCAAAAAAGTGTTTTCAATATCTTTACAAGAAAATGTAATATTCGAAAAAGATATGGTTATTGAAATTACACATACTTGTATTGGCAATAATTGTGTATTTGCAAATTTGATGCTGGTTTTATTTGAAGCGTCTTTCCCTGGAATAGCACCAAAGGCTCATGGAGAAGTAAGTGTGGATTTTAATGAAACATTACCATATAAACTTCCAGAACCAACGTTTTTTGACTTTAAATATTAAAACTGCAGTAAATTGGAGGTGGCTCCCTCAAACACTTTACGTCCTGTGAAATTCAGTAGCTCAGCTACACGGAAAGTGTGTCGTTCTTGCGTACAAGAAGCATCTGATGGAGTATAAATCATCTATACAGGGGGCGAAACCAATTAACTTTTAAAAATAAATTATATGAAAGAAGCAATCGAAAAATTAAGAGCAGAAGAAAGTAGTCTTTTTAACGATAAATTGGCTATTGAAGAAAGAATTAAAAAAATAAAATCAGCTATTGAAGCTCTTCAGAGTTTATGTAAACATGATATGCAACAAGATGGTCATGATAGTCATAAAACTTACTATAAGTGTTCTATTTGTGGATATGAAAATGATTATTAAAAGTTAAATATATGATAGTTAACAATAAAAAAACATTGGCTTTCTTAAAAGAGCATGAGTTCGTAACAAATGAAACTGGCACTTACATTTATATATCGAAAGATGGGGCGCACCGAATTAATTTAGCTGCGATTTTGGACCATTTTTTAGAATATGAAGAACCAAAATATATGTGGGCAGTTCTTTATAATGAAGATGAATTTGAAGGAGTTGAAGTTCCTTTAGAGTGGAAAGGAATACTTGAGAAAATAAAAAATACTTATGAACATGTATTTGCTGAGCTTATATATAATGAAAGAGAATATAATGCAACTGAAGTTGAGTATGCACATCAAGCAAAGGATGGAAGCAAAGGAACAAAATTTTTCGATTCATTTCCAAATTTTAGAAATTGGTTCTTTAGTAGGTTTACTCAAACATATTTTAAAGGTGAAATTTTGCAGTTAATGCAAAGTAAATTAGAAGAAACATATATAGAAGAACAATGGACAACGTGTCCTCATTATTGTGAAGAGTGCCGAGATACATCACAACTTAATAAGCGCCCCCACCTATTTCAATATTTTATCCCAGCAAAATTGTTAAAAGAATAATTTTATAAAAGCAGTTCGACTAATGAGGTAATTCGTTGCCGTTAGACACGATTAAAAAATTAAGTCACTGTGTTTAGCAACCCATAATGTCACATGTAAGGGGTGACAATACGGAAATGCTGGTGGAGAATCGGGAATCCAGTACTGTTTTTAATATAACTTTTTTTTGTTTTTTTCGTATAAAACTATGTAAAAGAAATAAATTTAGACAACTTCATTATTTTTCTTGATATTGATGGAATAATTTGCTCTTATGAAGATTTTGGCTTCAGAGACAAGAAAGACCATAAGACAATATTTAGAAAGTATTCTATTAATGCTCTTAATAAGATAATTAAGTATTACAAAGTCGATTTATGCATGATTTCTGGATGGAATTTAAGTTGTTCAACAGAACAGCAATATAAAGATTTTTTGGTTGGTAGGGGAATCAAAGTTAATGATTTAACTTTTGGAGACAAAGACCATAGAAGTGAGTTTATTTTAACTCAAGTTAAAGCTGGTTTAAAGTATTATCTTATCATAGATGATGAAGCGTTCCAATATTATGATTCTATGCCCCAAATTGAATATAAACGTATTTTACAGCCCAATAGATATAGGTGCTTGGACAAATATGATTTTAAACACGTAACTTTTAATTGGAAATTAAATATTTAAATATATACCAAAAGCAATCAGTAAATAAATTGCAAAAAAAAGAAACTTTGAAGATTTATTGTCAAAAAACAAATGGAGTGAATAAGTGTGTTTAAAAGTAACTTTTTTGTTTTTTTCTCGTATAAGATAGTGGAAACACTAACAAAAAAAAGAAAATGAACTCTTTAAAATTGACACTTAAAAAGCAATGGTTTGATTTAGTCAAACAAGGCGAAAAAAAAGAAGAATATAGAGAAGTTAAATTTTATTGGTTTGAGCGTTTGGTTAACCAACATGAACAGACTTTTAAAAATTTTACAGGAGTTGATTACAAAGAAAAGAAAACTGTTAGTGACGGAATTTTATTTATTTTATCTGAAGAAAAAAGAGAAGTAATAAAAATGAGACAATTTGATGCATTCGAATTTACAAATGGTTACAGTAAAAAATCTCCAAAAATAGTGGTTGAGTGTAAAGGAATAGAAATTCGTTCTGGAAACTCTAATTGGGGTGCAGTTGAAAACGAGAAATATTTTGTCATAAAACTTGGACGTGAGATTTCCCGTCAAAATTGTTAAAAAACAAAAATATGTTTAAAAGAAGATTATTAAGAATTATAGCCTCATATAATCAAAAAAGGCTTGAAAAAAGATTGACAGAGCTTTCAGAGGAACAAAGATTTGTTTATGATATTGCAGCGAAACTTTTGGCCTCTTCTTCTTCAATTTTGGAATCACACCAAGAAAACGATATCATTTATGCTAGAAATGATTTAAAATTACTTAAAATTGATATCACATCTATTCACTTCGTTAATGGAAAATACTCTTATTCATTTAGTTATGACCCCTATCTTATGCGTGAATTAAGACACATTTTTCTTAGACATAAAAGCATGGCTATAAATCATATGATTGAACAGGTTTCTGAGGAAACAACTGGGCATTTAAAGAAAATTTTTGCTGATTTAACAAAAAAATAATATGAAGTCAAAAAACCTATATGATTATTTAGAAAATCTTGACGTTTATTCAGAAAACGTTTTAACTTACTGTGAAGATTTGCAAACTCTTCATATGGATTCATTGGAGTATTTAGAAGATTTTAAAGAAAAAGGAAAGAAACAACTTGAAACATCATTTGCATTTTTTGGAGTAAACAATAAAGCTGATTTAGCTAAAAAGAAAAAAACAGATGCTGAAGTAGTTCATAAAAAAATCGCAAATATTACAAAGTTTATTGAATTCATGAAAAAAGAAGACAAGGCTTATAATGATGTGATAACATCGGATGAATATACAGAATGGGTAGATAGTGATTCTTTAGAATCTTTCTTTGTCCCAATAAAATCTCTCCCAGTTTACATTAATAAGCATGCAGGAGTTAAGGTAGTGGACTTGTTAGGTTCATTCAAAGAAATTATGGATTCCATTGTTGTAGAAATTGAAGAATTAACAGGAGTCCCATTTCCAGTTGATAGTGATAAGCCACAAATAATGGCGGTACAACATGAAATGGACAGAAAAGGATTGTCATTAGATAGCGAAGAAAAAGTTCAAGAACTTGGTCATTTGATTCTTACATATGAAGATTTTGAATGTTTAATATCGCTTATTAAATCAGAAATTGAACAATTAATGGAACCTGTAAGAATATAACATTATATCAGAAAAAATTTATAAAAAGGAGCGTAAAACCCATTCATCGCTTTTTAGCGTGGATGGGATGTAAGCGACTAACCCTGATTGAGAATATACTCACGAATAGTATCAGGAGATGCTTCTCCGATTGAACAAACGAAGTAGCCATCAGACCAAAGTAGATGCTGATACCAATATTGCTTACGAAGTGTAGATGGATGCAATAACCAAATTTGACGAGTAGATTCTTGTTTAAGCCTTCGAACCATTTGAGAAATAGACAGACGAGGAATGTAACGAATTAAGAAATGTTAATAAATATATTTATTATGGAAACGGATTAAAATTATTTTTCGTATATTTATAGAAAATTAGAATATGGAAAATAGAATTTGTAAAAATTGTAGTGTGGAGCTACCAATATCCGAATTTTATAAGAATGGTAAGTTTTATAAAACAAGTTGTAAATCTTGTGATAGAGAAAGGTCTGCTAATTATAAATTAAATAATTTAGAAAAGGTTAGAGAAAATTACAGGGAGTATGGTAGAAAAAATAAAGAAAAACGAGAACAATATAATATAGATTATTATAAGTTAAACAGAAATGAAATTCTTGTAAAACAAAAAATGTATTGGTCAGAACAACAAAATAAAGAACGTAAAGCATTAAGGAAACGAGAGCAATGGCAAAAAGATGAAAATTTAAAAATAACTTCCAATTGTAGGTCAAGAATATACAAAGCATTGAAAGGTCAGAAAAAATCTAAATCTACCGAAAAACTTGTTGGGTGTCTATTTAGCGAATTAAAAACATATTTTGAATCAAAGTTTTTAGAAGGTATGAATTGGGATAATTATGGTAAATGGCATATTGACCACATACTACCGTGTGCAAGTTTTGATTTAAGTAAAAAAGAAGAACAAGAAAAATGCTTCCATTTTACCAATTTACAACCATTATGGGGAATTGATAATTTAATTAAAAGTAGTAAAATACTTTAGGTCTTTGTCAGTTTCCATTACCTCAATTTCAAAATCAGAGCCATCAGCAATAGATTGAAAGATTTGTTTAATATCGTCATTTAGCTGACCAACTAACATTGGTTTACGATACTTGCAGACAAAGATTAGATGACATTTTAGGTAATGTTTAGACCGATTTGTTGTGGGGTAATTAGATTTTTTAGACATAGTAGCGAAATTTTTTTGTGAATGTTTCTCAAAATGAATGGGAATATTTACAAAAAAATGTAGCGGATTTACAAAAAAGCATTATCTTTGCATAAATCAAAACTATTTAATAGTAAGAATGAAAACAATATTTCGGACATATCAATTTGAATTACAGCCTACCCAAGAGCAAAAAACGCTATTGGATAAGCACTTCGGTTGTATCCGATTTGTCTATAATCATTTTCTGAATGAGCGTAAAGAACAGTATCAAGCAGATAAAAAGTCAGATAATTACTATGCACAAGCAGCAACTTTAACAGAATTAAAGAAAAAAGATGAAACTATTTGGCTTAAAGAAGTGAATAGTCAATCACTACAATTTGCTTTAAGATGTTTAGATACGGCTTATGTAAACTTCTTTCGTGGTAATGCTAATTTTCCAAGATTTAAGTCAAGAAAAAAGAAGAATACTTTTACTGTTCCGCAATTTGCAAAACTGGAAGGAGATAGATTTTACGCCCCTAAATTCAAAGAGGGAATTAAAGTTAATGTCCATCGTGAAGTAAAAGGTGAAATTGGGAAATGTACTTTGAGTAAAACACCAACAGGCAAATACTTTGTATCCATTCTTTCCGAAGAACAATACCAAGCAAAAGAAAAAACTGGTGCAATATGTGGAATAGACTTAGGTTTAAAAGACTTTGCTATTACATCTGATGGAATTAGATTTAAAAATAACAAATACACAAAACAGTATGAAAGAAAGTTAGCGAAAGCACAAAAACATCTTTCTCGTAAAACAAAAGGTAGTAATTCGTTTGAAAAACAAAGACGGAAAACAGCCTTAATTCACGAGAAGATAACCAACTCACGAATGGATAACTTGCACAAAGTATCCAACCAATTGGTAAATGATTATGATATAATCGCATTAGAAGATTTGAATGTGAAAGGAATGGTTAAAAACCATAAACTTGCAAAACATATATCAGATGCCAGTTGGGGAACTTTTGTAAGATTGTTGGAATATAAAGCAGATTGGAATGACAAACAAATAGTTAAAATCAATCGCTGGTATCCATCAAGTAAAACCTGTTGTGAATGTGGGTGGATAAATCAAGACTTAAACCTTTCAATAAGAGAGTGGACTTGTAAGAATGGACACGTATTAGACCGTGACCTTAATGCTGCAAAGAACATTCTAAAAGAAGGATTAAAAATATATCGTCAGGAACTGGCGATTACAAAGGTGGAGAGTAAGTCAGACTTTGGCAACAAAGCACGCTCTACGAAACCCGAAGCCCATCCCATCGCCTTTGGCGTGGGTGGGTAGTTCACTATTGAGGAATTTAAAAAGTATCTTTTGACCTAAGACTCAATGGAAGATATTTTGTATAACTTGTCAGCTGAAAATGTACGCAAGGCAAATATTCTGATAGCTGAAGAAGACAATGATTACGACCCAAGATAACTTTTCTTTTATTTTTTCGTATAAACATATATGAAGATAATTCCAGAAACAAAAAAATACGAAGATGTAAAAAGAATAAGGAGAATTTCTTATTGCTATTTACATGGTAATCTCCAAAATGATGCTGGATATGACATCTTTGGATTTTTAGATTTTATTGCAGATGTCCCAGTAGATAAAATTGATGGAGAATATTACATTGAGCCTGGCATAATTGAAGATGGTATTTATCCTTGTGAATTTGAAGGTAAGGCTTGTACTTTTTTTTATTGGAATAACAAACAAAGACCTGGAGGACATGGTGGGTTGGTGGTATATAATGACGATAAAGACGCTTATGAGGAAGCAAAAGAATGCTATAATAACAAAACGATATTTTTATGATTAATAATATAAAAATAAAAAGCGGAGTTCTCCATGACCTTTTAGGAAAAAGAGACATTACTTTTGACCCAGGAATGAATATATTATGGGGAAAAAATGGCTCTGGTAAAAGTTTATTGCTTAAGACTATCGGAAGCTATTGCTTTGTTGAACAAGTTGGCGGTGGCGGATGGTCACAAGATAGTCGATATACTTTCAGATATTCTGATTATGATTTTGAGTATAAGCATAAAGGTAAAAGCCTATCTGATGTTTTTGAGTTTGATAGGGATTCAAAACTTGATATAGAATGGTCTGGAGACCCATCATTCTATATGCATCACGATGATATGCTTGATGAAATTCATATTATGGGCTATGAAATGACGGGAAGCAAATGGATAAATGGAATTGGTAAAATAATGCCAACAGTTGTCAAACCTAACAACTATCATCCCTCAAGTGGGCAGTTAATCAAGGGCATCATAGAAATGTTACTTAAGATTGAAACACCCAATTTAACTGTAAACAAAGACCCAAGTCGTGGTTATGACAGCAACTTTGTTTCTTACATAAAGAGAAGAAAAAAGGATTTTAAAGGCGAGTTTAAGCCTACTTTATTACTTGATGAATTGGACTCTCAGTTTGATTTATCAAATCAAATTTGGTTTCATGAAGAAGTAATTCCTCAGCTTTTAAAGAAGTACCAGGTAATACTTGCAAGTCACTCTATTTTTGCTACGAAATATACAAATATAATTGAATTGGATAATTCATTGCAATTTGTTAAAGACAAATTAAAAGCATTATGAAAACTCCAATAACTACAAAAGGATATTTAAAAATGCTTATTTCAATAGCAAATGATTCAGTTGCAGACTTGAAAGAAGTTAAGCCAGATGAAGCTCAACTTATAGCATACATAAGGGCTGGCATTCAAAATGAGTTGGGGGAAAGTGAAGAAATTTTAAAAAGACACAAATTAAAATATACAGGATTATGATTAAGTTAAAAGATTTAGAAAAACATTACCGTTTATGGTCAATGGATAGAGGTAAAACAACTAATTTACAATCTCTTACTGAACATGGAGATTATAATGTTTACAAATACTTATGTCATATTATTAAAGTAAAAACTGGGCGTTATCAAGTTCCAGGTTTTGAGCCAACAAGCACTCTTGAAACATTACTTGAAAATGCAAAGGCATATACTGCTTCTTTGAAATATAACTCTGAGTTTTATAATCCTAGTTTTCGTAAGGGGTATTTTGAGTATATGGTAGTTTTGGAGCATTTAAGAAATCTTGGCTTTAAATATGAGGGTGATGAAAGTTTCACTTTACAAAAAGACAATGTTTACGGAGGTAAAAGAGAGTCAGTTTGCATATCAGTTCGTGGTTTGGATTATATGGGTGGGGGTCTTTTCGGAAGAAAAGAAGGTATTTCAGAAACTGTTAAAATTATTCTTTATACTAGTACTTATTCTTGGATTACAACAAAGGAAATTCCAAGAAACCCAGATTATATCATTCCAGAAATTGAGGGTTTGTTAAACCCATTATTTTTATCTAATGGTGTTAGCGATTTCAAAACATCAGAGAAAATGGCTGCAAAGGCAATGGAAATTGTAAAAGAAGCTATTACGCCATCTCTTAAT
>JAVHOF010000105.1:0-2278 GCA_036169915.1 Candidatus Pacearchaeota archaeon
TAATAGAGCACTTGTTAAAAAAAACTTAAAAGACTATAAAGGAGCTATTTCTGACTATAATAAAGTAATAGAGATCAATCCTAATTATGTAGATGCATATAACATTCTAGGGCATGTTAAATATTACTTACAAGATTATAATGGAGCCATTGAAGATTATAATAAAGTAATAAAGATTGACCCTGATTATGCATATTTCAATCGTGCTTATGCTGAAAGAAAACTGAATGAGAAAGAAAGTAACTAATGATGAATGATGACGCAATGGATACTAATCGTTTTGAACAACGCTACAGAAAGTCTAAGTCCTTAGATGCTTACTATGAAGGGAATAAATTCTGCAAAGACTCTAACTTTATAGAAGCTATAGTTTGTTATAATAAAGCGATTGAGATCAATCCTGATAATACAAAGGCGTATATCAATAGAGGAGTTGTTAAATGTAAATTAGAAAAGTACAAAGAAGCTATAGTAGACTTTAATAAAGTAATAGAGCTTGATCCTTATAATGCAAAGGCGCTTTACAATTTGAATATTGCTAAATATAAGTTATTAGAACTTGATAATAATAACTACTTTGTGTATCTAAATAAAGGTACTTTTAAATTCAATACAGGAGACTGTAGTGGTGCAATAGCGGATTATAAAAAGGCTTTAGAGATAAGACCAAATGATTGGTTGGTAAAAAATCGTTTAGAAGAAGCTTATAAAAAATGTTATGAATAGTAATGGGCATAACGACTAATGTGGATTTTCATCAGATTCATTAATTATAAAATAAGAATTGCATGATATTAAATACTCAAAAAATAACCGATACTCTAACTGAACTTTTAACAAAAAATGATCTCTTAAATATTAGATTTGAAATTGAAACTATTAAAAATAATATAGAATCAAATAAATCAGATTTAATAAATACTGAAATTAATAAAAATATAATATTAATTGATTTGAATTTTGTTATTGGCGAATTAACTCAAATACTTGAAACTCAAACTATTGAAAGAACTAAATATTATATACAAAGACTGATTAAGTCTTTTACAGAAGTTAAAACTAGTAAAATTAATGATATTAATTTACATAGATGGAAAGAGTATGATGATCTTATTACAGATAGTTTATGGGTTTTAGAAAAACGAGATACCTCTGGGGCACACAATGCCAGCTATTGGGGAAATTTTGTCCCTCAAATACCAAATCAATTATTGCGACGGTATACTAAAAAAAATGAATGGATTTTAGATACCTTTCTTGGAAGTGGAACAACGTTAATCGAATGCAAAAGATTAGGTAGAAATGGAATTGGTGTAGATATTAATCCAGATGCTGTAGAAATTGCAAAAATAAATATTTCAAAAGAACCTAATGCTTCTAATATAAAAACTGAAATAATTACTGCTGATAATACTATAATAGATTATGAAGAAGAATTAAAAAAAAATGGTATAGAAAAAGTACAGTTTATAATAATGCACCCACCATATTGGGACATTATTAAATTTAGTGATAATCCAAACGACTTTTCAAATGCATCCAATATTGACGTGTTTTTAAAACAAATGGAACAATTAGTAGAAAAATCATATAAAATTTTAGATAAAAATAGATATTGCGCATTAATTATGGGTGATAAGTATTCGCAAGGTGAGTGGATACCATTGGCATTTTATACTATGCAAGAATTTTTAAAAAAAGGATATAAACTTAAATCTATAATAGTAAAGAATTTCGACGAAACAAAAGGTAAAAGAAATCAAAAAGAATTGTGGAGATATCGTGCCCTTGTTGGAGGGTTCTATATTTTTAAGCATGAATATATATTTTTATTTAAAAAATAAAATAATAAAAAAGTTAATACAATAAAAAATAATTTTGAGGTAAATATGAAAACAGAAAAAATGATTAAATTGTCATCATTGATTGAGGACTTTAATACAGGAATTGCTCTTGAACCTGATAACAAAAGACTATACTATATGCGTGGTAAATTTTTATTAAAATTAAGAAATTATAGTAATGCTATAATTGATTTTACTGAAGCCATAGAATTAGATAAAGACTATGCTAAAGCTTATATGGGAAGATATAGAGCCAGAGTTTTTACTGGAGACTATGTAGGCTCCGTTGGAGATTTGTTCAAATATTATCAGATAAAAGAAAGAAAAAAAAATAAGGAAAAAGATAAATGTGCTAAAACCATAAAAATAGGTGACCAAACATGGAGTGCTGAAAACTTAGATGTAGACCACTATAGAAATGGTGATATAATACC
>JAVHOF010000106.1:0-2272 GCA_036169915.1 Candidatus Pacearchaeota archaeon
CCTGTGATGGGCTGCTATCTGAAGCCGACGGATATTCTGTAGTAGGAACGATAAATACCCGCCGTGAAGGTCTGGTGTTTAAAGCTAATAATGTTAGCCGTATTTCATTCAAAGCAGTTTCTAATTCTTATTTACTTTCTAATAAATAATCAAAACCAAGTTGGTGTTTAGTTAACTTGGTTTTTCAAGGCCAAGTTTTAAATGTTATTATACTCGCTATATACAGATATCAAGATTTCTCTATTAGCAACAAATATTTGGAAAAACAAAATGAAAAAGATTTTTGGTGTATTGGCCCTAGTGGCTGCGGCAACTTTGTCTGGGTGCAGCCGTGAAGCAGATGTAGCATCACAGAATCTATCTACGGCGGCAGATCAGTTCGAAATTACCCGTCGGATTGTATTCTACAATGGTATTACTAACGATTATATGCTGACGATTGAAGGTCTATGTTCGCTCGGAAACCATGATTCCAATCGTCAACTTTCCGTCACTTGCAAAACCGGTCCAAATGAATATAAGAAACACTTTCTTGGATTGTCAGATAACGTTACTTACATTGTTGAACAAATTCAATCAGCCAAGGTTTCCACATATCACTATCGCGTGATCTTTAAACCGTCGGTGATTATTCCAGACGTTGAATTGAAATTGTAATGACTAAAGATGAAATTAGGCTTCATTTTAAATTGAGACCATGTTCAAATCCTACACACCAATTTAAATTGTGGAAATTAATTGGTGAGTGGGGTTGAAAATATATTCATTTACTTGTTGGAAATTGAAAGTAATATTTGGATTTTTAAAATGACAAATATATTTGATCAACTTGGTTTTGATAAAGAAGATGAGAAAGAATCAGTTCCTGCTCTAGTTTTTTCCAAAGGTGGAAAACTTACTCATAACAAATGGATATATGACGATAAAGCAGGAGTTGGTGAATATGTGCCAGAAGATCTGACTGACTACCTCCTTTGGCTTCATAAACGTAGTCTCCCGGTAAGTTTCGCATCTGACGTAACTCTCGATGATGTTTTTCAATTTCTCGCAAGAGAACCAGAAATCTGTGATATAGTATTTGAAAATTGCTACACCAAAGATTATGTAGAATATTGGAAGAAACTTGATCGTTCTAAAATTGTTACTGATCACTCTTATAACCCAGATGGTATCGAGTATCTTCAAGTCTATTGGGCTCCAGATCTGTTTACATATGCTGGTAAAACTAATATCTCGGGGCTCTCTCGTGCATGTTTTGGTGGTCAAGGGTTCCTTCTCAGAGAAAATGTATATGAAGATAAAGAAAAGACATACAAACTATACTTAGAAGGTACTCGTATTAACTGGGGTATAGATTTCTCTACTATAGAAACACTTCTTGATCTTCCAATCGTTTTGAATGCACAATTTAAAATTGTAGAAGAATGGAATCCAGATAAAGATTCACATAAACTCACAACAATTCTCGATTGTTACCGAGATTTCTCATTCCATGAAGCTATTGAAGCAATCATGTGGGAACTTTCATTCTACGGAATTGAAGAAGATAAACTCGCTAAAGGTGACGAAATCAACACCATGAAAGATTTCATCAATGATAAATAGTATTGCTGGTCATAAGACTCCTTAAACTGGGTTGACTAGAGACAGCAGGAATCGCAAGTTCCGTGGTTGTCACATCTATTTAATAAAAGATTAAAATATTTTTCGGTTTTCTCAAAAAAGTTCAAACAATTTGGTTAAATAAACATATGAAACAAAATCTTTTATCCCTATCGAAACATTACGCCGCTATTTATAATAGCAGATGCATAGTAGCGACTCTTGGATCTCAGTTCACACCAGAATGGGATCATACGTAGAGGGAATTTGATTGTTCATTAGAGAACACAAAAGGCCCTTCTTAGAAGGGCCTTTTTAGTTAGGGGAAAATAATTTACACATATTGTGGGATGGTTTATAATCATTCCATACCAACAAATCATCGTGTTTGTTGGGTTGGTTCTTTAAAAAGTTGTTGTTAGGTTCTGATGCCATTTAAACCGGCATATGGTAGTTATTATTTCTTTCGGCTTTGTTCTGATAGAGATGAGAATGAGGTGAATACTGTTTGTCAGACAACCCAAAGTGGTTGTGGGCATGTAATATGTGAAAACACCCTAGCAACTTCTGAATAAAGAAATAATTTACACATAATAAAAGTTATGTTATAATTACTTCATACCAAGTGAAATGATAGAGTTACACTTGAAAGTTCATTAACAAATTAGTA
>JAVHOF010000107.1:0-2246 GCA_036169915.1 Candidatus Pacearchaeota archaeon
AATGTCCTTGACTCTACATTAGATTTAAGTTATTATTTTTTAATTATGCTTCTTTTTTAAATATAGATTCCTCATTAAAAGTGCTTTTTCTATACAACTCTACCACTAATAAAACATAAGCTAGTATTAGAGGGCCTATTAATAATCCTAAAACTCCAAATACAAACAATCCTCCTAACATACCAATAGTCACTATGCCTGTGTTAATCTTAGTTCTTCTTGAAACTATTAGTGAACGAAGAACATTATCTATTAAGCTCACGAAGAATAATCCATAGATTAAAAGTCCAAATGCCGAGGTTATATTTCCTGTTGAGAATAGATAAATATCAACAGGAACCCAAATCAGCCAAGCTCCAAATATAGGAATTATTGCAGTTATGCATGTTGCAATTGTCAATAGAGCTAGGTTTGAAACTCCAAAAACATAATATCCTATTCCAGCCATTAAACCTTGGATAATTCCTACTATTATCTGGCCTATTAAAACTGAATTTGTCACATCTTTAAGCTTGTTAAAAAATTTTTCTTCTGTTTCTTTTTTTAATGGAGAAAGAGTTTTTAGGTATTCTATTGCTTCATTTCCATCTTTTAGTGCAAAGAAAAAAGTAAATATTACCACTGCAAGCTTGATAATCAAAGAGGGTAAACTAGATAATATTTGAGTGAAATAATTAATATAAGTTGCAATAAAATTAGTTATATAATTATTAATTGAACTGATTATATTTTCAGAGATTGGTGAGGAAGAAATAAAATTTGGAAGTATTTGTTTTATTAATTCTACAAAGTCTGTTTTTTGCATAAAAAGAAAAAAGTTAACTCCTTGTCTGAATACAGCTCCTAAAATCAATCCTCCGATAGTTATTATTATTAAAAAGAATCCAATACAGACAAAAAGAGCGGATAAAAAATTACTTTTTATTTTTTTTGAAATCCATTTATGCGCTGGATAGCAGATATAAGCAAAAAGAATTCCCCAGATAATTGAATAACTTATGGGATATAAGATAATTCCTGCTAAAACAAAGAGCCCTATAATTAAGACATAATTTATCAAATCCTTGAAACTGTCTTTATTTACCATATGAATACGTATAAAGGTGGATTTATAAAATTTGCTACTATAAACTGACGAAATTTTTGGGGTGAGAACAACTGAAAATTTATAATACTTATAAGAAAATCTCGGCATCTTTAAGCAGAAAGTATTTGTTAAGCAATTACCCCTTAAGATAAGATTTATAAATTAAGAAAACAAAAATATTCTATGGAATTTTTTATAAAGAAAATTTTTAATGGAAAGAATGATGAATGGACTCATGTTCAGTTCCAGAAGTTTTCCAGAGGAGTGTTTAATGATAAGGCAATGATAAAGTTTAAGGATTCTGGTGGAAAATTTACAATAGACACCACTGCTGAATATGCAAGAGAACTTGTTAGAATAATGGGTGAAAAATTAGGAAATAATAAGACTCATGTCACAGGAGCTTTAATATCTGCACTTAATTTAGAGGGAATTAAATATGAAGAAAAGAAAATGGCAATGGGTGTTAGGAAATATATGATTAATAGAGAAATGAGTGGAAAGGAATTAGTTGAAATTTGC
Organism: Candidatus Pacearchaeota archaeon; assembly: GCA_036169915.1. Taxonomy (GTDB): domain Archaea; phylum Nanobdellota; class Nanobdellia; order Pacearchaeales; family GW2011-AR1; genus ARS1285. Next base: position 1,610 of record JAVHOF010000107.1, read on the forward strand.
GATGGTGCATTAAAGGTATTTATAGGGCTTTCATTTAATGTTGGAGAAGATGAACTTAAAATAAAAGATAAATCTCCAAAGTCTGCAAAAGGAGCTGGTTCCTCTAAAAAAGAAGATGCTAATTTGAAAATTGATTTCTGTAAATTAAAGACAAAAGATAAATCATTATTTGATGGTTTAATTTTTGATAATGAAGCTATAGGGGCTAAGAAAGTAGAGATAAAGCATGATTTTATTATAAATGAAATCATTATACCTGATGAACTTAAGAATGAAAAAGATTTTGCAGTTATTAGAGAAAAATCACTAAGAAAAGGCAAGATAATCAGATATTTGAATGTGGATGAAAAGCAGTTTAAAAAAGAAGTTGATTTTGAGGCGTGAGCGCCTCAAACAAAGAAATAATTCTTAAGAGTTAAAAGATTTGTGGGGGCGTGTTACACTTTTTGTAACATTTTGTATTATACTATTTATTACACAAACTATGACAAGTTTTATAATACAGTCTTTTCGGGAGCACTTAACTAGTAAGAATTTATCTTGGAGAAGAAATATCAAACCTTATTTGTTAGGATTTTTGGGGTAATTTTTAGAAACAAGAAATTGGGAGCGTTTAACTGCACTTATTCAAACAAGT
>JAVHOF010000108.1:0-2223 GCA_036169915.1 Candidatus Pacearchaeota archaeon
TTTAGCTATTATTTAAGCTTTTTTGGTCCGAAAATGGGTTAATCACCAAAATATAAAAGGTAATAGAATAAGACCTGTTTCAATGCTTGTTAATTTAGTTGTTTGGCTGACTGGAATCCTTGTTTCTTTGGCAGTTGGTTTTGGAATGGCTGATGGGATATTAGTTATTAGATGGATTCCTGATTCAATAACTGTAATTGCAGGATGGGCGGTTGTTATACTTACTTTATTAGGAGTTATTCTTGCAGTTATAGAAAGAATGTGAATTTTTCAAATTTATTTTATAAAAGAAAATTTCACTTTGAATAACTAGCATCAATAATATAAATATTCTACAGTTTTGGCTTGTTTGATTAAGCTAATAAAAGTAAGATTATAAGAATGTTTATATTTTGTGTGTTAGAGAGTTATTTATTAGTATACCCAAATCTTTTTATAGGAACTTGATTTATGTGTGTAAAAGGTGAAAATGGTAAACTGGATTATTATACTAATTATTGTATTTGCAGGATATTTTATACTTAAACTTGGAAATCTCAAGCATAGATTTTTTATAATTCTACTTTTGTTAGTTACCTTGTTTTTATATCTTACAATGGTTTATGTCAACAGGCAGAATAATCTTGATTTTACTTCTGCAGATGGTATTTTTAAATCTTTGAAAATATATCAAGGATGGCTTGCAAATGGATTTCATAATTTAATAACTTTAGGTGGATATGCAACTAAACTTGATTGGACTGCAACAAATGGGAGCATTATTAGCAAGACAAATTCCCCAGACAAGCAAAATAAACAAGCAAGTGTTACATTTGCAAAATAGATTGAATTAGGATGAAAACTTTAATGTTTTTTATTTTCTTTTTATTGATTGGAGCATTTTATATAATTTCAAATGAAAATATAAAAATGAACAGCAGTAAAAATATAAATCATTTTTTGGATTTATATGTTTCTTGGTTTGATAAATTAATAGGAAATGGGAATGTTGTTTCAGGTTATGTAGTCAAAATGGAATGGCTTCCTGGAAAATAGGATTTCTAAAGAGCAAGTGTGTAGTTAGTGTGCGCCCACTAGACATATGTCGTAAGACATATGCTCTCAATCACATAAATATACTTTGCTTTTAAACCCAACTTCTTTTTATGAAAAAAGAAGAGATAAGGAAGGAATTTTTTAAGCTAAGAATTAAAGGACATTCTTATTCTCAATGTAGAAAGATACTTTTTGCTCAGTTCAGTTATGAAACTACAACAAGAACTTTACAAAGATGGAGTCAAAGATTAAACAAAACTGAATGGGATCTAAGTGACATAACAAAAAGACCTAAATCAATTCATTATAAAATAACTCCTGAGATAGAAAAAGCTGTTGTAGAATTAAGGGCTAAAACTGGATTTGGAGAAGATAAACTAGTTAACTATTTCCCAAACATTTCTCATAAAGCTATTAATAAAATATTAAATAAATTTGGATTGACAAATCCAAACAAAAATAAAAAGAAAAGAATAAAATATATTCGATGGCAAAGAAATCATCCAAATTCCTTATGGCAGATTGACCATACCGATGAACAAGAAAAAGGATATTGTTATACCTTGTCTGTTATTGATGATTGTTCAAGATACTCATTAGCTCTTGTAAAACTTAAAAACATCACAACAGAGGAAGTAATTGATGTTTTGAATCAGTTAATAAAAAAACATGGGAAACCTAGGGAAATACTTAGCGATAATGGGATGTTTATGGGTTAACAAGTGAAGCTAGCAAATTTGATATTTGGTGTAGAAGAAATGGGATTAAACACATTAGGTCAGCAATTCACAGTCCAACAACTACGGGAAAAGTAGAGAGGCTTTTTCAAACAATGGATAGAGAAATGCCTTTTTGCAATAACGATTCAGAGTTATTTAGAATGAGATATAATCATTTTAGACCCCATACAAGTCTGTATGGGAAATCCCCTGCAGACATTTATTTTGCTTTTTACAAACTATCCTAACCACCTATGACATATGTCAGGTGGTTATACATTGTGATAAGAGATTTGTTTGAAGAAACTTATAATGTTAATAATATTATGAGATTAAACAGAATCAGTCAAGAGTGAGAAAAGCAAGTGGACTTTTTTATTTTTTCTTTATAACTGCTTTTTCAATTTCATTTATTTTTTCTTCTATTTTATTTATTTTTTCGTGCATTCCTTTTATTCTTCTATTGTTT
>JAVHOF010000109.1:0-10584 GCA_036169915.1 Candidatus Pacearchaeota archaeon
TAGATATATGTATTGTAAGGAGGATAGTTTAGTCCGGAATCACCCTAATCACCTAGATTTTATTGAGGAGAAAGTATTGGATGGCACTTCATAAAATTGAACATTATAAACACCATCAACAGGCTCTTGTATAAGGGCATACAATATACTTGGCTCTTTTGTATTTTCTCCAAAGAAATTAGGATTGCCCTCTATTAATCTAGCCCTATTGTAATCATTAGTAGTGCTAGAAGTTTTATAATAATCAACAGCATAAAAATCAGGTCTATCTGAAATCTTTGTTTGAAGTCTTACTCCATCTTGTAAATAATCTGGACCATTTTCTAAATAAAATTCAAAAGTAAATGCTCCCAAATTCACCTGTTTCTTTTCATTTAAACCTACTGAAAATTTTTGTTTATTTGTTATCTTTAAGTTGCTTACTATGTCCGTTGATAAATCTTGCCAACAATCTTTAGCACACCAAGTCGAATAATCACTTCTTTCTTTTGCATCGCACACATTGTCACCGCATATTAAATTGTTAAATATTAAACTATCATAATCTGGACTTCTGGGGAATACAGAAACGTAATTCTTTTGAAGAGGATTATAAAAATATATGACCTTTAAGTCTTCGGTTTTAATTTCACTTTCTGGATTAACACTACCCTCAAAACCTGCTATCAGGTTCCAACCCTTTTCAAGCTGGACACTTGTTTTATATCTATATCTTAATCCATCATCTTGCGTAACAATCATCTTTGCTGAAACAAAAGTTAACGCTCCTATGATTAAAAATAATGAAATTACTAATAGTAACTTTTTCATAATAACTATTGCAAAATATAGTTTAAAAGTCTTTCGTTTTTCTCGAGATGTGTTATTGATACCTTAAAGATGACTAACCCATTAAATAACGAATAACCTTTGTCTTTATGACAAATTATTCACTATTAAGTTTTGTTCTAAGAGGTGAAAGAAGAAAAGCGATATTATTTTGCCTTGATAAACCCATGATACCAAAAGAAATAGCACAAAAATGTAATGTAAGCATACATAATGTTTCAAAGTCATTAAGAGAACTTGTTGACAAAGGATTAATTGTTTGTAAAAATCCTAGTGATAAATTTTATAGGTTTTATGAACTTACGAATAAAGGAAAAGAAATATTAAATGAAATAAAAAATAAATAAAAATAAATTTTTAGTTCCTACAACAAAGAACCCCAGAATAATACTGGAAAGTTTCTCGAGAGAAATTTCCATTTGAACTACCATCTTTAAATAAGGCATTATTGCATTGTTGCAATGATGTAGACCCAAGAGTCACATTTGATAATTCTATTTTATAAGAGATTAACCTATCTGCAGCAGTAGCCAATATTTGATACGACGGACTACAATCTTGTTTATTATGCAGTGTGTTTTGGTCTGTCAATACGATTAACTTAGGGATAGAACTATACCTTTTACAAGCATCTACAACAGTGACACCTGAAAAAGATACTCCTTTTTCTGAATCTTTATAATTTACATATTTACATGTCCCATCATAAGTGCTCCTTATAGAACTACTTAATGTTTTTAATGCAGTATCAACTTCTACTTTTGTATAAACATCATAGCTTCCCCACCTATCTTGGTTCAACTTTATAACATTACCAGTTATAGAAGCGGTAGCAACAGAAGCAATGATAGCAACAACTAAAGAAATACCTACAATCGTCCAGATTTGATTTCCTTTCATTTTTTCACCTCCTTTCAACACATCCTTAATGTATCTTATAATCTAATAACTATGTTGGGCTTTTTAATTGTTATGGTTAACTAGTTATTATTCACTTAACATAACTTCTATCTTTTCAACAATAGCTTTAGATTTTTGCAGGAGTTCAGTAAGAAGAATTTTATTGACATCTGTTTTTGTGCCATACTGAAATTCTTCTCTCAATGATTTAGCATCTTTAGTTGTCATCTGCTCAGTTGTCCTAATAAATAATAAATCTTCCATGTCCAAGCTGATTTCTTTAGTTTCAATTAAAAATTCTACTGTGCTTATGGTGCATTCATGATTTTTTGATTCAAATCCTTTCTTAAACAGAATTGCTAGAAGTGCATGATACATCGCATAGTAAGATTGAGAAACAGCCCAATCATCAAAATGTCCTTGAACATTATAGTCGGCTGCTTTTAAATTATGCTTTGCTTTCTCAATGTGTTCCTTAGAAAGTTTATCATTTGGTTTAATCTTTCTCATTCTCTTTTTACTTTCCAAACACCAATTTAATCTATCTTCACTTTCTGACATTTTTTAACACCTCAACAAATGTTGACTCTCCTCTTAATATAACTCCTGTTTTTAGTATATTTAAAACTACTTCTTTCTTATTCTTTATTTCTTTAATAAAATCTTCTTTTTTCAATATTAATGGGACTACAGGTTTAGTTCTGACTTTTGATAGACTTAAACAAAATTTTGTAACTTCTTTTGGTTTGTTAGTTATAAATAAAACATCAACATCATTAAACTCCTTATTGCTTAAAACAGAACCAAACAAAATAATTAATTCTGAATGTTCAAATTTTTGTATCTCGTCGGCATAAATCTTAGAATATCCTTTAAGATTTCTTCTTTCTTCTGATAAAAGAATTTCACACCATCTTATTGTTTCTTCATTGTTTAAATTGATTTGATAGAACTTAGCATTTCCTAAATCTGAAGATATTACGATGTTATTTTTTTCAAGTTCCTTTAAAATTTTAAATGAGCTTCCAACACTAATATCCAATAGCTTAGAAATCTGATTAATATTAACAAGTTCTAAATTCCTAACCAAGTATAATATTATCTTCTTTGTGTTCTTTGGTATCATTGTATTTTTCACTTAAAGTGAATAATTATTCATTATTAATGAACGTTTATAAATCTTCCGATTTTTACTTTTCTAAAATCAAACTAGTCCCATCACCCATACATTTACACCTACAAATCTTTAGATGATACTTATTGTAAACCATTTCTCCTATATCTATTGCTCTATCCGTTGCCAAATTTAAATTTTTGTTTTTAACAGTTATAATAATCTTCATAATAAAATAAATCTACACTATTATTTATTTGTATCCCAATTACTCCTCTTCTAAATCAGGAAATAATTTAAAAGAATCAGCAAACCTTTTCTGTTCTTCTTCACCTTCTTTTTCTTAACATCCTTATCATGATTAATCAAATTTACAGAATAACCCGTAGCTTGCGCCTGCATTTCTTTAACCTTATTAACAAGATTATTGTTTTCAAGCATTAACATCTTTGAAATTTCATCATACTTATGCATTTTAACAGCCAAATCAGAGAGCAGAGAAGCTAGTTCAAAATTATCAATCTTTAATTCTTCTGGTTCAAATACTTCTACATGAGAAGGAAGCATGTTAAATATAATATTAAAAAGAAGATTAAGATTGTCAATATATAATTCAACTTCTTCAAAAGTTGTATAAAATCCCTTGGATTTTCCTTCTTCAATAATCTTTGGTTCGTGAACTTTTTTTCTTATTATCTCAATACCTTTATTTTCTCCAAGCTTATCAACAAATTCCTCTAAAGTTTTTTTTATATGCTCAGGAGGTATGCCCATTATTTCAAAAATAAACATCGCTCTTATTTTTTTAGCCATCTTTTAATAAATATTATTCTATTTAAAAACCCTCTTTTTTCCTATATTTTTTACAAATAACAAAAGAACTGCAACGATTATTAATAATCCAAAAGAATACAAAGAATATTTTTTCATTTTTTCATTGCTTGATTCATAAACTAAATCTTTATTTAAGCTGATAGTTCCTGCATTGTTCTTTACATTATTCAGTCTAATAACCTCTCTTTCAGCAGGATTATTAGTTTCAGAATCTGCCTCTTTTATAACGCTGCTTTCCTCATTAACGCTGCTAACCTTATTAGAATTGTTTTCATCAGCTTTTATTATTTTAATATCATCTTCAAATTTTGATTCATAGCTGTTTGAATTATCTCCTCTTATCATAACAACAACATTTGCACTTCCATAAAAACTTCTCTGGCTTTCTTTTATTCTTAATTTTATATATCCAGAGTCACTTCCAGGACCTTTAAGAAAATCTTTTACATAAGATTTTGAAGAACCCCATTTAGTATCAAAATAGGTTTCAGAAATAGGGCTGTCAATATCATCATTATATATAAGCATTTTAATATCATAATTTTTGTCTTTTAAATTATTTGCTTTGACTTTTATTTTAAATTCCTTTCCATTTTTAATATCTCCTTCAGTCCATTCTAGTTCAAGGGCTATTTTCAAATCCTGAGTATTATTTTGAGGATTTTGGCTGTCATTGGAACTATTATTTTGATTAGCACAATTATTAGCAGCTCCAGGACTCGCAGTCACTAGACTCCAGCTGTTGCTTCCACAATAAGACCATGTCTTGTCATTATTAGCACTATCTTTTAATATTGGTGTAAATGAAATCAAAGAACCTTCACTATTAAACAAGTTCAAAGATTCATTTTCATTATCCAGCCATTGGCTTTCTAAATTAATTACAAGATAACCCTGAAAATCCCCATCCAACATTTTATTTTTATTATCATGATTCACAAGCTTCCAGCCATTTAAATCAACTAGGTTATCTGAATATAATTCAACCCATTCATGCCCAGAATCACTTCCAGCAGGATTTAATTCAACCTCATTTATCCTAACTTCAGCAAGAATAGAATTAATTGAAATTAAGATTATAAAACCTAAAATAATAATATCTAAACCTATTTTTTTCATAAAACTCAATGGAAAATACTATTTTTAAGTATTATGTTAATAATTAACTATTTTTCTAAAATTATAATTCATAAATAGAAAACTATTTAAATAACATTAAATAAGATTATTTAATATGGTATTAAAAACATTTAATTTAGATGAGGAAACATATGGAAAATTTGCAGAGTTTTGCAAAGAAAATGGAGTAAGCATGAGCAAGCAGATAGATATTTTTATAAAAGCACAGATTGAGGAAGAACCTAAATTAAGAGAAGAATATCTGAAAAAATTAGAAATAATTAGAAAAGGAATATTTATTAAAGTGGGTACCTTTGAGAATTTTAAGAAGAGGTACCAATGATTAATGACTTATATACTTGAAATTTCTGAACATCTTGATAGATTATTTGCTAAAATTTCTAAAAAAGATAGTTTACAATTTGAAATTTTATCAAGAAAAATTAAAGAAATTTTGGAAGAGCTTTATAAATTCAAACCATTAACTGGAAATATGGCTGGACAAAGAAGAGTCCATATAAGACATTTTGTTTTAACTTATGAAATTTTAGAAAATGAAAAAATTGTGAGACTTCTTGATTATGATCATCATGATTGCATATACAAATAATTTATTAAAAGATAGCAATCTCCATAATTTCTTCTCTCAATCTTATTTCTTACTCTCTTATTCTCTTATTACTGATATCTTAACATTATAAGTTTGAATTCAATAGTAATTTCTATTAATTCTCGCTTAACCTAATATATTATTATCAGAATAAATCAATCATAATAAAAATATATCTATCTTACTAATCTAATTCTTCAAAGCCAATTAATTCTTCTATCTGAAAATCTTCATCTATTTGAGAATCTTTTTCTAAGAAAAACTGGGAAAATCTTTTTCCTTTTGTTCTTGCACTTTCTAAATTAACAACCCAATTTTTACCAGAATCTTCTAAATCTATAGGGTTAAAGAAAAACCATCCTAATCTGTTAAATCTTACAGCAATAACTGGAGTTAATCCAAATATTTCAGAGAAAACAATAAAACTATTCATCTGCTCTTTTGAAATGTATTTATATGTTTTCTTGGATGATTTTGCTTCAATGCAGTATTTTTTTCCAGGCTTTCCAGCAATCAGATCGCAGTCAGCATTTTCCATAACTCCGCTTCCTGCAACACGCACAGCCCTGAAATGATTAGCTACAAACATATCATATAATTCTCTTTCAGTCTTTGAACCCTTTGCCTTATTTGACATTTTCACCTCTAAGTAAATATTATAAAAAATAGAATAAGTTACTTTAAAATGCTTTTGATTGAGTATTAAAACAAATAATTTTATAAATAATAAGAATATGTAATTATATGAAAAAACAAACATCTTTAATAATTATTCTAATAATTTCTATTGCAGGATTATTATTTTCAGGATATCTTTCCTATGGAGAATTATTTCAAAAATCTTGTCTTCTTGGAAGTTGTACAGCACCTCCAATGCTAGGCTTACCTGTCTGTATCTATGGGTTTTTTATGTATCTATTAGTTTTTATAATATCAATTCTAGGATTAAAAAATAAAAATTAAAAAAAGAAACTAACTACTCCTTGTATCTGTTAATTATCATCCCAACTGCAATAATTATCAGTACAACAGGAATCCAAGGTATATTAATTGCTATGACCTGTAATTCATTTAAAAGCCATATCAATCCTACAACCAATAAGATTACTGCAAATGTTGGAAATTTAATTTTCTTTTTTGAAAATAAAGCCATTTTGTTTTTCACCTCCTATAATTTTTTTATTAAAATTTAATTATAGGTCCCTAGCAAGCAAAGTTTTTCTTTGATTTGCTTTTGCTCTTTCAACACCTTTTCTTAACATGCCCTCAACTTTTCTTTCAAGTTCAGTCTCAACTTCATCAGCTACGCTTGTTATAATTCCATCTTTATCAAGTTGCTTGACTGTTTCTCTTATTTTACTTTTTATGATTAGTCCCATTATCTCTTTTTTAAAAAATCATCCATTTCATTTATTATTGTTTCAAAATAAGACAATCCATCAATAATATCTTCATATGCTTTTTCATCATTAATCTCTCCATATTTGTGCACGAGAATATTTCTAAATTTTTTCATTTCAATTAATTTTCCAATGGATTTTTTTGAAAAAATCCCTTTTTTTTCAATATTTTTAAAAATATCATCTTCTTCTTCAGGCATCCCCAGTCTTAAATCAGAATTGATTATATAACAGATATCTATTAAATTTTGAATAGAAGATTCTATTCTTTTATAAATAGCATCTCGAGTTATGTCATTTTTTTTAAATTTATCGAAATTTTTAGGAATAATCTTTGATACTGATTCAATTAAATCAAGAGTTTTAGATAATTTATTTTCTATTTCATTCTTTCTCAATTCTTTCTTTTTTAGCATATAATATGTCTCCTATTCAAATAATCATAATAACCTTTTTTAAATTCATCAAAAGTTTTTATAGTATTATAAAAAATATTGTATAATAATTTTTCATCTGAAAAATAAATTATTTTACCTTTTAATATTTCTATTTGTATATACAAGGGAAGATCTTGAAATATTTGAACATCCAAACTATCTGGAAGAATACCCATCATTTTTTTCCTAAAATTGTATCTTTCCGCCTTGTTTCCTTCATAATATATTGCTAAATCAATATCTGATAATTTTGTTTCTTTTCCTTTTGAATAGCTGCCAAACAAAATAACAAATTTAACTCTATTAAAATCAGTGATTTTATTTAATTCTTTCATAAACAAATTAATTTTTTCTTTCATAAATATGTTAGTTCAGTTATATATTTAAGTTTTTGCTATGGAAATATTGATAAGATATAACACTTTTTTATAAAAATATCAAAAAATTGTGAGGTATAAACTTTTGAATCTGCAGTAATATTAATCCCATATCTAATAACACAAGGCGATGTTTTTGGAGGTATATTAATTAATATCAAATTATATGAATTTGCATCAGGATTTAATTTAATAGAATCAAATCTTTTATCAATATATGATTGTGCCTTGTTTTTATCTATATCAAGACAAGTTTTAACTATTTGAGAAACATATATTTCATAATCAATTTTTGATTGATTCTTTAAAATATTTTTAATTCCTAAAACAATCCCACATTTTTTACCAGATTTTAGTTGAATAAGATTATTTGCTAGTAGAAGTGTGAAAGTTATAGGGCATTCCCAACATTTTTTGGTACATGAAATCCCCTTAGGACAGGGCATATCATCTTGACAACTTAAAGCATTATCTATATCTTTTTTTATTTTATCATCTATTTGAGTAATACAAACTCTATCTTCTTTTAAGTTATTTTTATATATAAAAATTAATAGAAATCCTATTAAAACAAGTATTACAAATCCTAAAATGATACACAATTTTTTCTTTATCCTTTCTTTTTCTCTACTTTTTCCCCTTTTTTCATTTCTCCAGTTTTGTCTTCAATTTCAGGCTTCATAAAAGGGAATAATAAAACATCTCTTATTGATTCCTGTCCAGTTAAAAGCATAACCATTCTGTCAATTCCCAAGCCTAATCCGCCTGTTGGAGGCATTCCTATTTCAATTGCATTGATAAAATCTTCATCAAGAGGATTTGCCTCTTCATCACCTTTTGCAAGCATTTTCTGTTGTTCTTCAAGAAGTTTTCTTTGCATTATTGGATCATTTAATTCACTATATGCATTTCCTAATTCTGCACCCATGCAAAAAGGCTCAAATCTTTCAATGGTTCTGCATAACTTGTCATTTCTATGAAGTTTGCATAAAGGGGTTGTTTCCAAGGGATGGTTTATAATAAAAGTAGGCTGTTCAATTTTCTCTTCGCAAAAATGCTCAAAAATAGCCTGTACACCCCAACCCCAGCATTTTTGCTTGCAATCTACATTGTTCTTTTCAATAAAATTGCACATTTCTTTTTCACTCATTTTTTCAACATCAATTCCAGCATATTTTTTTATTGCCTGTGCCATTGTCATTCTTTTCCAAGGTTTCTTAAAATCAACAACCTTGCCCCTGAATTCAACTTTTGTCGAGCCATTGACTTTTTTGCATGCATTTTCATAAATATCTTCAAATAAGTCCATCATATCATTATAATCTGCATATGCCTGATAAATTTCCATCATTGTGAATTCAGGATTATGCCATCTGTCAATTCCCTCATTTCTGAAATTTCTTGCTATAGTATAAATTTTTTCATAACCTCCAACAATTAATCTTTTCAAATATAGTTCTGGAGAAATTGCTAAATACAAATCAATGTCCAAAGCATTCAAATGAGTCTTAAATGGTTTTGCAGCAGCACCTCCATAAATAGTTTGTAGATAAGGAGTCTCAATTTCAACAAATTCTTTTTTCTTCAAGAATTCTCTTATTGAATCTAAAATAATGGTCCTTTTTTCAAAAACTTTTTTTACCTCAGGATTCATAATCAAATCTAAATATCTTTTTCTGTATCTTTCCTCTTTATCAATTATTCCATGCCACTTTTCAGGCAAAGGTAAGATAGACTTAGTTATTATTTGCATTTTTTTAATTAAAACAGAAATTTCTCCTGTTTTTGTTTTCATTATTATTCCTTCAGCGCCAATAAAATCCCCAACATCAATATATTTTTTAAATATTTCAAAATCATTTTTAGAAGTTTCATCCTTCTGAAGTATTATCTGCAGTTTTCCATAAGAATCTTGAATAGTTGTAAAAATCAGTTTTCCTAAGTCTCTTATAGTCATTACTCTTCCTGCAATTTTAACATAATCTTTTGTTTTTTGATTTTCTTTTAGTTTCTTGTATTTTTCTTTGATTTCAGAAGAAAAATCTTCAGGGCAATACTTATGCGGATATGGGTTAATTCCCAACTTACGAAGTTCTTCAAGCTTTCTTTTTCTTTCACCAATAATTAAATCTTCGCGACCCATAGTAAACTTTAATACCCTCCATTTTTTAACTCTTCTCTTATTTTTAATATTTGTGATTTAAGCAGGGAAATCTCTTTTTCTAAAACTTCCCATATGATCTCAAAATCAATTCCAAAATAATGTTTATTTGCCTCTTTTTTGATATCTGATATCTTATTCCATGAAATATTTTTATATTTAATTTTTATTTCTTCTGATAAATTTTCAATTGTATCTCCTATTATTTCTAATCTTCTGATATTAGCATCCCTTATATCTTTGTCTTTTAAAAATTCATTTTTAGAAATATCTTTTAAAGATTCTTCAATATCTTTAATAATATCTAAAATATAATTAAAATAAGGAGTATCTATATGAAATGTCATATTATCCTCACTTCATCTTTTAAGATATAATCTTTTAAATGGGGATTTATACCCCTATAACTTAACAGATCAACTTTTATTCCTAATTTTTCTTCAAGCTCAAGATGCAGACCAAAAAATTCCAATCCCATGCCTTCTACAGGTTCAATTAAAATATCAATATCACTTTTTTTTGTTTGTTCCCCTCTTGCAAAACTTCCAAATATCCCTGCTTTTTTTATTCCTTTATTCTTTAAAATTTTAATAATTTTTGGTTTTAATTGTTCTAATTTTCTATTTTTCTTGCTAATTTCTTGATTTTTATCTTCCATATATTAATCTAGAAAAATAAGTTTAAATATATTGCTAAAAACTCTCATAAGAATTCTTTCACAGCTTCATTATTCTAAAACCTTCAAAGCTCTGGTTTTTTATTTCATGAGATTCAACATTTCTCACCATTGTATGGCTAGTTCCA
>JAVHOF010000110.1:0-711 GCA_036169915.1 Candidatus Pacearchaeota archaeon
CTTCATCCCGCTCCTTTTTATCCCTTTCCCTTTCATCCCGCTCCTTTTTATCCCTGTCTCTTTCATCCCGCTCCTTTTTATCCCTGTCTCTTTCATCCCGCTCCTTTTTATCCCTTTCCCTTTCATCCCGCTCCCTTTTCTCTCTTTCCCTTTCTTCCGCCATCCTTTTTTCCAGCTCTTCTTTCTCCCTTTTGAGCCTCACATTTTCCTCTGTCACCATTAATTCTCTTTTCTCTCTTTCATCTCGCTCCTTTTTATCCCTATCTTTAGCTTCCTGCTCTCTTTCATCCCTGTTGATTCTCTTAGCTGCTTCGACCATCGTCTTAGCATCTTCTTCTATTGGGACATTAATCTTTAAAACGGTTTCCCCTTTAACTTCACCAACCTTCTTGGCAGTAGCTACAATCGGTGTCCATTTATATCTTGGTTCTGGCTTTGATTCATCTACCATACATTATCATGTCACCTCTTTATTTTTGAATTTTCCATAGTTTCGATCAGTTTTAATAGTTCCTAACTGTTCCTATTGGCAATTAATAGTTCCATTAAGCTTATATTGACGATTGAGGGCTTTATAAAGCTTCTATTGGCGATTGAGGGCTTTATAAAGTTTCTATTAGCAAATGAAGGCTTTATAGAGCTTTGGCAGCAATTTACTACCATACATTATCATGTCACCTCTTTATTTTTGAATTTTCCATAGTTTCGATC
>JAVHOF010000110.1:811-6534 GCA_036169915.1 Candidatus Pacearchaeota archaeon
TAGAGCTTTGGCAGCAATTTACTACCATACATTATCATGTCACCTCTTTATTTTTTGTTTTCTTCATAAATTCTCTTATTTCGATGTATTCCTGTACACTCATCCTAATAATTTCCTTAATCAAAAGTTTATTCTCTTCTGAATATCCTATCAATTTATCGTAAATATCAATATCCAATCCCACGAGTTGAATTTTTTCATTACAATAATTTTCAACATGCTCTACTACCATATTGCTGACAATATCTTTGACCGATAAACCTGACCAGGTTGAATACTTTATTAGCTCACTATGCGCTTCATCACTAATCCTTACCATCGGATTTCTATCTCGATATCTTTGTTCGGCTTCTCTGGCAGCATTTGAGCGCATTAATTACTATATGGTTAGCGTATTATATAAACCTTTCTGTAAGCCATAAATCCGGAAATATGGCTACCATTTCCCGACTTTTTTATCATTTTCCGGAAATATGGATACCATTTCCCGACATTTATCATTATTATTCATTAAATAGTTCACCCAATACCGCTTTTTTTGTAAGCCATAAATCCGGAAATATGACTATCATTTCCCGACTTTTTTATCATTTTCCGGAAATATGGCTACCATTTCCCAACTTTTTTATCATTTTCCGGAAATATGGCTAACAATATGCATAAACACATTAATATATATTAATCAAAATGCTCACTTTCTAATTTTCTTTTAATAATATATTTAATCTTTTCATTAGTATCCACGTCCTCGTCGTACACAATCTCAGCTTCCTGTTCAATTTTTGGGCTTCCTTCATTCTTATCCAAGTACTCCCTTAAAATTTTACGAAGTATCTGGCTCTGATTTGTATCTCGCTCGATACAGACACGCCTAAGTCTTGCTTTAAGCGAATCACTCACGCTACTCGTAACCTGTGCCATGAAGCTACTATATTGCAGTTATCCATAATAAAGCTTCCTATCCGAGCTCTATGCTTATGGTAATAATACTCATTTTACATTATTAATAATGTTAAATGTCCGGACTCTTTTTATAAAATTTTGAATTGTTTTTTTTGCCCCTTTCCCAAGCCGATAATGAACCTGTAATATGCCTTAAAAGCCACGTATAAGCCCGCCTTGCGTACTGTATACATAATTCATGCATACGGTAGCTAAAAAATAAAACCTGCCATAACGCATTTAAAACGGTTTTTAGGCATGCCTAACAAAAAAAATCCTCAAGTCCAAATCGCAAAAATCCTTTTACATGTTAACTAAAAATTTTTTGTTAACTCATTTTGTTAACCGAAAACCGCTATGCTATAATATAATTTAACCAATTTAACCTATTTAACACGAAAGTAAGGGGGGGTCAAAAAATATTTTTTCCTGGAAATATTTTTTTTGACCCCCCCCCTCAAAACCGTGTTTAGTTAAGTAGAAATAGTTGATCGTTATGCAGCGGGGCATTTTTCCGAAAAAAAGTCGGGGACTAATTTAACAGTTGTTAAATAAATCCCGACTCTTAGTACCCCCCTATATAAATCTTTTAAAAAACTTAAGAAAAGTATTTTTATTTCTTTTAAAATATAAGACACTTTTAGCCCACTTCTTTTTAAAGTGCGACCACTTTTGGACACCTTGCAATGAGAAGTATGCTATTGGTTGAATATTTTTTTTTAATATATTAATAAGTGGGCTTAAAGTAGTATTATATTTTTAAAGTCATGCCTCTTTGTAAAAAAAGTAGTCGCTGAGTAGTTTTATCCCTACGATTACCTCACTGGCTTCCATTCCAAAGCTCTCTGTTTTTTAAGTTCTTGAATCTCCATCTTTATTTTCTTAATATTTTCCATGATTTCCTTATTTCCCTTCTGAAAATCCGCCCAAAATGTGTTCATTAGACTGGCGATATTTTCTCCAGACCCACTTATCACTTGTAATATCTTTGCTTCGAATTCTTTTCTTGTCTTATATTCATTGACTGCATATGCAGTCGCATCTATAAGAGTAGTTAAACCAGCATCTTGTCTAATAGACTCCAGTTGTACATATGTTTTTTTCGGTATTTTAATAGTTTTTCTTTCGTCAATCTCATTTACTATCTTAGGTATTTGTGTTAAAGCTTTTATATTTTTCCCTAAAAATTTAGTCTCTGCGACAAATGTCTCATCACAGTCGTCGCATTTATACCGAAATCCTTTAAGCGTCTCCAGCGTTAGGACTAAGTTCACACTTCCACAGTTTGGGCAGCTTCCAGCGACTTCATTCCTATTTTCTACGTTTTCTGTGACTATGTCTTTTTTTCCATTTTCTACAACTTCATTCATTTATTTCATCTCCATCTTTTTCATATCTGATACTACATCTCTGGCATCTATATTGCCCATTTTTATATCTATAGAAATTCCTAGAACCACAGTTAGGACACATGACTATATTAGAATTATAATATACACCTTTTTTAAGTTGATAAAATAATTCTTCTTTTTCTTGACTACTTAATTCTTTTATTATATTCTTTATTTTTTCATTCATTTATTTCATCTCCAAGGTCTTCTTCATTAGGCGTGTCACCTTTATATTCAATTACACTTTTTATTTTATTCGATTTATTATCTGAATTATTTGATCCTGCATACCATCTTTTACGTCTGATAGTTTTTATAAGTATTTTTTTCACTATCCTACCATTATTATCAAATGTGTCTTCTGTTATTGGAACTGTTTCATCTACGAAATATACATCACTTAGTTTATTCATAAGAGCATGTAAAGACCTGGAAATGTTTTGGTCTGATTTCCTTAAATCTTTACAAATGTCTTTTTGTAGCATACCATTACCACCTTCTTCATACAATCTATCATATATTTGTGTTTCCAGTCTTGTTAATTTTTCATGGCGAGCTGTATCCTTGTGTTTTGTATTTTTTAAATGACCAAAATAAAAATCCCAGATTTTTTCTGCATTCAACAAGTCTTGACGTTCTGCTATTATGCTTAAATATTTACCTGATATTACTTTACTTGTTCTATTCATATAATTTAGTAGTGCCGAACATGTAACCATATCGGAAATTATATTATGGTCACGTAAATCCCATGATTTTATTATTTCATAATAGTCATTTGCTTCAAAAGGCAGCATTACATGACAGGCTGGAAGTAAATCATATATTTCTCTCATTATTCTAACATCTTTATCTGCATAAAATTCTATTAACCCCTTTTTCTTTCTTTCTGCCATAAAGTTTGCTCTAGCTTTTCTATCTTCGATAGTTAAATGCTTACTGTTTATTAGGAATCTATTGTTATATGCCTCGTCTATAGATGTATAGTTATAATTTATCCAATAAACAATTTCAGGAGGTATATTAAATTCTTTTGCTTCACCATTAATTATGCTACCGTGTTTTACAGTTTCGTGAAAATTAGAAGTAGTTCTCTTTATTATAGCTTTTAATTCATCATCTACATCTATATCATCCATGAATAATACAACGCCCCCCTTAAAATCTTCTTTATAAAATAAATACTTAGGACTAACACTCATACTTATAACAGCAGTATCTGGCATAAGAAATGATACAGTTTTTTGTACATGAGATTTACCTATTCCAGGTTCGCCGACTGTATCTATATGTAATCCCAATGAATTTTTTATTTTAATAGTACATGCACTGTAATACGTAGCTTCTATATCCACATCATCTCCCATATGAAATTTATGAGCACATTTAATTAAATGTTCCACAATTTTTCCTTCTTTTATTATTTGCACGGCTTCTTTTTTTATCTCTTCAGATATGTTCTCAGGTTCAGATACTTCACCATCAGTTGTTATTCCGTTAAAATCCCATATAAATTTTATATTCTCAGATTCGCAGGTTTTGATATGGTCATTAACAACATCTAATATTTCTTCTTTAGTTCCTGATGTATTTATTGCGAGGTTACATGCATCACAGCTCAATCCACCAACTACAATGTTAGGTCGAGTTTTATCGTCTGTAGAATAGACAAATATAGATTTTTGTTCAGTATGTTCATTGTGTTTAATATGTTCATTTATTGCATCTATTATATTTTGAAAAGAACCTATTATATGCTTTTCATATTTACAGACTATACATTGTAATTTTCCTGTTTCTTGGTTCATAACTTTTCCTATTAGAGAATCATATATGTTTTTATAATATAAATTGTTTAAATCTAAATTTAAATTATCAAATATTATTTGAGTAAATCCCCTTATTTTTTGTTTAGATATTTTTTTATCATGCTTTGTATCGCCTTCTATAATCAATAATCCATCTTCATCTTTACCATATTCCAAACTTAAACCTTGTTTACGAATTGCATCCAACACAGTATCCGAAACTTTCGAAATATTAACATCGCTCTTCATACACTTATAATCCTCCTATTACGTAATATTACTCTGCTTTAGTTGAAAGTTCTTTGATTTCCTGTTCACATTTATCTAGAATATCTCTAAATCCATATTTAATCATTTCATTTCGATATTCATCATGACACGTTTTCAGACCCTTATTAAAAATTTCCGTTTCCTTTTTGTGCTCTTCGTATAATATAATTAAATTACTATGTAAATCTTTCTTTTCTGATTCTATAAAAGTTTTTTCATATACTATTTTATATTCCTTTAAAAATTTTTCATATCTTTTATATACATTCTCCATACCATTTTCACACTTATTTTCGATTCTTCGCAGCAAAATATTTTGAGATATACCTTTACGATTATATGTCATCTAATCTCCTCCTATTACGTAATATCAAATATCATTTCATTTCCTGTTTTAATTAAAAACCGATATGCCTAACCCAAAAAATATTAAATTAAAAAACAAAAAATTACTATATATTGCAGTTTTTTGCTATTTTCGTCAGGACTTGCAATTGTTTGTCACTAATTTTTCCGTTTTTAAAATACTGCCCAACCACAGATAAAACGAATTTATTAGGATTGTACTTTAGACATATCCTTATTATTTCCCTAATTTTTCTAACATCACCATCTTCACTATTTTCTGAATTTCTACATATATCATATACAAACCAATTCCTTTGTTTTTCTTCATCTTCTTTTCTCCACTTCTCTATTTTTTCTGGATTATTCTTCTCAAATTCTCTCATCTTTCTAAGAATGTCATCATCCATAAAGTCGCAGAATCTGTAATCCGATAGATACATTGGTTTTGCCTGATTACCTGGACTTACTAATTCAGGTATGTATTTTTTTTCTTCGTCTTTTTCTTTTTCTATATTGACAGACTTCACACTGACAGGCTTCATAATGATTCTGTCAAGTTCGGAAATATCGTTGGAATATTCAATATTTACCATATTTATCACGTTTCCGTTTCTGATTTTTCGCTTCCTTTATGCTTCCGTTTTATTCGACTACTTTACATCATCTTTTCTTTTTGGAGACTTTGGAGGTTCTTTACTCCAATATCCACGACCGCTTAGTCTTATTATATCACCCTCTTCAGAACGTATCCAATAACCATGTTCAGGGTCATATTCTGAGGTCAACATATCTACTGGAACATCTCCAGAAATATGTTTTTTGGTTTTTTCTTTTGTCATAATCTAACAACACCCTTCTATAGCAGACATCTGAATATGATGTATATCCCGATTACGGTTTAATTCATTCAATTCATTCAATTCATTCAATTCATTCAATTCATTCAATTCATTCAATTCATTCA
>JAVHOF010000110.1:6634-8173 GCA_036169915.1 Candidatus Pacearchaeota archaeon
ATCCAGCTTCTTTTTCTCTTTCTTTTTCTCTCAAAAAACCTTCTATAGCTTTCATCTGCTTAAAGAGTCTATGTTTCTCTTTTGCATCTTTAAATGCCTCATTTACATTTTTAAATTTATAGCTTTTGACTACTTCCATATACCTCATCAACACTCGTTCATAATGATTCTTAAAGCCCTGTTTTTGAGCTTTTAAATCTAATAACTGTTCTTTTGTTAACTTACCAGTCTTATATAAATAAGACAGCCTTGCATAACTATATTTATATCCATCTAATATTAGGTTGCTATTAAAATGGTCACTACCATTGCCGTTTCCATTATTTCCGTTTCCATTGTAACTTCTATTTACATACAATTCATTAGCTTTTTTATTTAATTTTATATCAGTTTTTATATCAGTTTTTATATCGACTTTTCTATCATTTTCACTTTTATTTAAATCTACCATTATTTTTTTACTCAAAGTATCCTGTGACGAATGATACATTTTCGTTTCGGGTTTTTTCTGAATATTGCTACTGTTTTTGTTTGAGTTTTTGTTTGAAGTTAATCTTACATTTGGTAATCCAACTCTTAGCATTTCTTCACCTTCGTTTCCTTACTTTTTCTTTACCTTTGTTTCCATCTTTTCTATAGTCTTGTTTTGTATTTTATTTCCGCATCACAAGATATTAATGCCACTAAATTTTTCTGTAATATTATATTTTTTCATATTTTCTAAGGTATATATATGGTCACCATCAAGATATATATCCATATGCCCTTTTTTAATTACAGCATTTTTAAAATCTTGTGTAGGTATTCTTAATACATACAACAATTTCTCAAAATTTCTATCAAATAATCCAAGATAGTATTCTTCTGTAAAATGTTCCTTTACAGACTGGTGCTCCCTTTGAAGGACTTGAGGCTACGATTGGCTTCCAGCTATAACGCAGTGGCGCAGCAACGTGGTTTTTATTTTCAGGAAGCTTGCCACAATTTTTTGTGCCAAGTATCCCGACTGGCTTATTTTTACTCCCGACTTGCAATTCTTGCTTGAGGTATTCTTTCATTTTCTTTTTCAAACTTCTTTATATTTTCTAACAAAATTTTGTCTGTACATATTTTTCCCATGTTTCGTCTCCGATTTTTATATCTTATTTTGCTTCCGTGCGAAACGGAAACGGTGCATATCGTTTAAAAAGACTTCACCCGTATGCACCCACGAGTGCTGTAAACTACATGTCTTGATGTGCTTAATCTTACATCAAAACAATCTGCGTCTAGAAGCCTTTTAATCTTAATGATTAAGCAAAGTATGGTATATACGACCTTTGGGTATATAAAAGTTCTGTTTGCAATAGTATTGAAATTAAGCCCCTGTAAGCCCTTTTTAACTTTTTGGTACATTGCTTTATCCCTGTGCCTTAAAGTTCAGTGGCAGGGCTGTAAAGCCCTTTAACCTGCGGTATTGGGTAAAAGCCCTGTAACCTGCAATGTTGAAATTAAGCCCCTGTAAGCCCTTTTTAACTTTTTGGTACATTGCTTTATCCC
>JAVHOF010000110.1:8273-10566 GCA_036169915.1 Candidatus Pacearchaeota archaeon
TGTGCCTTAAAGTTCAGTGGCAGGGCTGTAAAAGGCTGTAAATTGAGGCTGTGCCTGCCCCTGTACATGTAAAAAGTTAAGTTATGAACTTTTGTGCCTGTATTTTTTGGATAGCCACAGTCTTCTTTCAATTTTCCTTTTGACAGCATCTTCACATGAGAATTCAGGGTTTTCATATATCCTGCACTGTTCTCCGGTTAAACATTTTCGGTATTTCTCTCTACAGACCACTATAATTCACCTGTATCTAAAAACTCACTAAAGTCATCCGTTATGATTATAATTTCACCAATTCCAGCACTCATTATCTCCCACTTTGTCTACATTTTCCCAAAAATTTCCTTTGTTTGCTTTTTTCTTCCTGTATACAAACTCTTTTCCATTTTATCATCTCCTTATACTTGACCGAGTCTAAACATGCGAGCTACAAGCCATTTCAATTGTATTCGTTCGTTACTGCCTTCCGAAATACGAAAGTCTGTCTCACCGATTGTATCGAATAATTCCACTTTCATTTTATCAGGTATATTTAAATTCATTACTTCGTTAAACATTTGTTTTAATATATCTACTCCCGACAAACCATCTTGGAATAACATTACATCTATACTTTCAAATGCACTTTTATCTCCTAATAAACCTCTTTTAATGAAGTCTATTATAATATCCGGATGCACCAGACCAGATGATTTGTATACACTATCCAGAGTAATTACATTGTCTTTTGTTATTAAACTGGCAGTTTCTAATACATTAATTGCCTTCCGCATATCTCCTTCGCTAACATAACAAATAGCATCAAGTGCAGAAGGTTCTATTTTTGTGATGTTTTCCTTTATACAAATTTCTAAAATTCTTTTCATCATATTTTCATTAGATATTCTTCCAAAATTAAACTTTGCCATTCTCGATTGAATAGGCTCGATAATCTTAGAACTATAGTTACAGCTAATTATAAATTTACATCCAACTGAAAATCGTTCCATTGTTCGTCTGAGGGCGTTCTGTGCATCATGAGTAAGTGCATCTGCTTCATCAAGAAACAAGGTCTTATATGGTATTTTTCCCAGCGACTGTGTTGAAGCATAATCCTTTATTTCATTGCGAACAACATCAATGCCTCTCGAATCACTCGCATTCAATTCCTTAAAATTACTTTTCCAATCGACTCCATATAACTCTTTAGTTAATGCTATTGCACTAGCTGTCTTTCCGACTCCTGGCGGACCAGAAAAAAGGAGGTGCTGTATTGATCCCCTTTTTACATAACTTTTTAAACAATTGATTATAATATCCTGACCAACGATTTCATCTAATTTTTGAGGTCTATACTTTTCAATCCAGATTATGTCATCCATGATAATTACTCTCTAATATTTTCAGTGGCTTTACATGACTGAATGTTATTATTTTTTTTAATTTTTTCAATTTCACTTCTAACTCTATCTAGTTTATTAATTACTTCATATCTATTAAAATCTTTTAACGATTTTTTTGATATGCTTAAAGTAGCAAATTCATTCAATTTTCTTCCTCTTATTATTTCATCACCTTTTATTAACCATATATATAAAACATTAAGATTTTCCCTATTGTCAAATCCTATACATAGAAAATAATCTGATGCTTTATTCTTTTCTATGTGAAAATTAAATTGGGTAGTTCTATTTGATTCACAGTGAATAAAACAACTACTTTTAACATCTATAGTTTTCCCTTTTTTACATATTGCATCATATCCTTCATGTCCATATGGCATTCTTTCAGTATTTTCAATTATATAAGGTAATATATTTTCTGCTATATACACTCCTAGATATGCACTACAGTCTTCTCTTTTATTTAATGGAATAAAATGCTCTTTATAATATGGCAGTGTCTTTCTTTTTTCGTTCCAATCTTTAAATCCATCCTTTCTAGCATTGAAATCGTTGTATTCTTTTATACTTATTTCTCCTCTTTCATATTTTGTCCACATCCCATGTTTTATATTGTTATTGTGTATTACTTTTGGTAAACCCTTTTTAATCATAATACTCACCTACCATGCATCCATCGAATCATATTTACTTATTTTTCTTTTCTTACTATGTATATTAAATATATTACCTGTATCAAAATCGTGGCTTCCACAATTTGGACATTCATCAACAGAGCTGTCAATAGTTAATCCACATATGTTACATAATTTTGTAGTCATATTATCACCATCATATTATCACCATCATATTATCACCATTTCAACTTTACATCATTTCAACTTTACATCATTTCAACTTTACATCATTTCAAC
>JAVHOF010000111.1:0-10541 GCA_036169915.1 Candidatus Pacearchaeota archaeon
AATTGTTCTTATAGAACAACTGGAACAAATGAAAGTGTTGGGGTTGGTTCTCAACTGATTAGAAAATGGTACTACCGTTCTTATGTCAATGATTCAGCAGGAACTGCTGTTGCTAATGCAAATGTTTCTGCATATAATGTAAGCGGGGCAATGGAATTCTCTGGACTTATGACAAATTCATCTGGATGGACGAATGTGACAACTATTACTGAATATGTGAATAATGGCGGGACAAGGCAATATTATTCTAATTATACAATTAATGCGAGTTATTTGATAAGTGATGCTGTAAAATCATATAATGTAACAGCTGTTGCTGGAACAGGGGGGGTTAATAATAATCTTGCTCATAATATACAGTTTGGAGGAAGTGATACTGCATCAAGCTCAATCTGCAGTGTGCTTAGTTCTGCAAACTCTACTTATATTCTTGCTGCAAATGTTAGTTCTACTTCGACTTGCTTTAATATAACTGCAAATAATGTTACACTTGATTGTAATGGATTTGTTGTAAATTATTCTTCTGCTGGAAGTGTTGGATATG
This sequence comes from Candidatus Pacearchaeota archaeon, assembly GCA_036169915.1. Lineage (GTDB taxonomy): Archaea > Nanobdellota > Nanobdellia > Pacearchaeales > GW2011-AR1 > ARS1285. The sequence continues at coordinate 545 of JAVHOF010000111.1, forward strand.
GAATTTATTCGAGTATGAATAATAGTGTTATTAGGAATTGTGTTGTGAAAGAGGGAAGTGCTACTGGAAATAATAAATATGGGATTTATTTATTTAATAATTCTATTGGAACAATTTATTATAATAATTTAACTATAATTGGAGATAGCTTTGGAATTTATATGTTGAATTCATCATTTAATACTTTGTATAATAATAATGTGAATAGTTCTATATCTAAATCCTATGTTGTTGTTGGTGATTTGTCTGCTCATTATAATCAGAGCATTAATTCTTCAAATAATGCTAATGGTGCTGCTGTGAATTATACTTATAATATTAATAATGGGGTTATTTCAGGAATAAATAATCAATATGGACAGACTATTGTTGCTTATTCAACTAATGTTACTGTTCGAAACTCGAACATATCTGGACAAGGTCTTGATTTGTTTTATGTGAATAATTCAAATATAAATAATAATAACATAACAACATCCAGTGGTTATGGAATATGGCTTTATCATAATTCAAACTTGAATAATTTTGTTAATAATACTATTACAACAACTAATCAAAATGGATATGGGTTATTTGCTTTTGATAATTGCTATGATAATGTATTTAATAATAACAGGATAAAGACAACTAATGCAAGCAATGGTTATGGGGTTTATTTTGCTACTGGAAAAATAAATGCGACTGTTATTAATTCTGTTATTAATGCTACTGCTTCTTCTGATATTTATACTTCTAATGATTTAAGTGCTGAGTCTAAACTTTTGTTATTAAATGTAACATTTAATAAATCAGATGTTTCAATTAATGATGCTGATTTTATTCTTAATAATCAATACTACTTTGATGTCAATGTCACAAATACTACTGGTGCTTTGCAGAATGCAAATGTGACTGCATATTATAATAATGGGACACGAGTGTTTTCTTTGTTGACTGGGGCAAATGGAAGAATTGTTACTCAGAATGTGACTGAATATTTCCAGAATTCTTCTGGAATGTATTACTTGACTAATTATAGTATGACTAGCATTAAGACAGGTTATACTCTTAATAACAGAAGTGTGAACTTTACTGGAAATTATATTGCTAATGTAACACTTAGTTCATCTTTTGAAACAGGAGCTAATGGAACTTCTGTGGGAGTAACTACTGGAAAAATATGGGTGAATTATAATGAAAATGTTTCGCTTAATTTGACAATACCTACTTCTGCTTATACTGGATATACTCTTAATAAAGTTTGGGCAGATGTTCTTAGAAGCAATGGTTCGAGGATTAATTTGACAATGTCAAATGGAACTGGAGAGTGTTATGATAATGAAACTAGGATTATGACTGAAAATGGTTGGAAATATTTTTCTGAATTAAATAAAAATGAAAAAGTTGCTACTTTGAATAATAATACTGGTAAATTGGAATGGCAACTTCCTAGTGCTTATCAAGAATTTGATAATTCTAAATTAAATAATGAGATGTATAAGATTGAAACTATTGATTCAGAGGGGAAAACTGGAGAATTAGTTGTAAGTGAGAAACATAAGGTTTATGCTTCTGAAATTAATTTTTCAATATCTTCATCTGAAAAAACTTTGATTAATAATTGCTTCTTTAATCTTATTTCTCTTGACCAGATTGGAGATTTATTTAAATATAAAGATAATGCAAAGAGTGGAAAATCAGTCATATGCGGGGATAATTTTTTAGCTTCTAAAATGAATTCTTTATATTCTGACTTAGGAACAAATCTTACTATTCTTTTGATTAGCAATAGTAAAAAATCAAATTCTGATTCAGATATTTCTGAAGATTTAATTATTTGTTTTTTTAGCCCAATGATTTCAAAAAATACAAAATCTGGAGATACTAACCTGTATCCAATATGCCTTAATTCTTTAGTTAAACGAAATACTTTAGATTTATTAAAGAAGGAAAATAAAATATTAGTATCTAATATTAATAACATTTTTTATTCATGTAATTTAGCTACTCTCTCTTTTACAAGTTCTGAGAATTCTCTTGATTCTTTATCTGAAAGCTTGGATTTAGATGCTATATTTTCTCCTATTTCAAATAATATTTCTTCTTCTACTTCTTCTTGTAAAGCTCTTTCTATAGCTCTTTTAACTAATTTATCAAATTCTAAGTTCTTTGAAACAGCTAATATTTCTTTTTCAAATTCTATAGGTAATCTTATACATATATCTTCCATGAAAAATGTTAATAGGAATGATTATAAAAAACTTTCGGTTGACGATAATATTGATAATGTTATAAATGATAAAGGAAGTGAAGCAAATGATAATGAGATAAGCAGAAGCAATAATAAAAAAGATTTGAGTGATTTTTCACTTCAACAGATAACTAATGTTTATGATAATATTAATAATGGAAAGGAAATTTATTTCTTGGATTTAGAAAACAGGCCTGTTAAGGTTTTGGGAATAGAAAAAGTTCCATATTCAGGAAAAATTTATGATGTTGACGTTGAGAACAATATTGTGCTTGTGAAAAGAAATAATGGGACAGAGATATGGTCTGGAAACTCCAATCAATTCTGGAATGCAACTTATGTTAACACAGGTCTTCTTGGAGACTATGTTGTTACATATTATGCAAATGCAAGCACTGGCGAGATGATTTTTAATAATATTGTTTCCAGCTTTAGCTTGCAGAATACATCAATAAGTATTTTTACAACAAGCACAATGGTTAATACAACAGATGTTGTTAATGTAAAGGGATTGATAAGAAGAACAAATGGAACTTATTTTTGGAATATTGCAAATAATTTGTTTTTGATGAAATTAAATAATGTAACTGTTTCATCTAATAGTTATAATCATTCTGCATTTACAGGAAATGGATATTCTGGAAGTGGAGTTAATGTAAGTTCTATTGTGCAGTTGAACTTAAGTGGTGCTGGAGATATGAATAGCTATTCTGATGATTATTCAACAACAAAATATACAACAGATGCTTATCAGGTTAATACAACTCTTGTTGGTTATTCTGCTGTAAGAGGAGTTATATTTTCATATAATGATTTGACATTAGCTAATCCTATTGGAAATATAACCTATAGATTTGTAAGTCCAACGAAGTTTTTTAATGCAAGTATTTCTTTTGAAACAGGAACAAGCGAGACAGGAGGAGGAGCAAATACTTCTATCTGGTACAGCTTAAATGGAAATACATGGACAATATTGAATTCAACAATTTCAAATGGAGTTATTATTAATTCAACTATTCCTGTTAATAATCAAAATACTTTTTACATAAGAATGCTTTCAAATACAAATGGATTAAGTGTTGAAACTCCTGTTACAAACTTGGTGATTAATTACACAAGCTATGAATATCCTGTTAGTGGAAATTATATTTCTCCTGGCATAAATATTCCGAATGTAACTTATACTATTTTGAAATGGGACAGAATTTTAAATGGGGGAACTGTTTCTGTTCAGATGCGCGAGAGCGATGATAATAGCACATGGGGTGCATGGAGTTCAAATTATACAAATTATCTGACAAATGATATTTCTTTATTTTCAAAAAATTATTTGCAATATAGAGCATGGCTTACAACTTCTAATTTGAGTTTGACTCCTGTTTTACAAGATGTGCAAATTTCATATTTTAATGCTTCTACAAATTCTACAGGCGGATATGATTATAATATCACTATTCCAACAAATGCACTTGGAGTTCTTCCTCTGGAAGTTTCTATTGTGCAGAATTCTCAAACAGGAATTGTCGGCTTGAACATTACAAACCTGACTGTATGGACAAAAACTTCTTTAATCAGCTGGAGCACTATTGATTATACACAGACTGTTACAAATTATTCTGTTTATGCAAATTTTACAAGAAGTGATACAGGTGTATTGATTAATGGAACAATTAATATCAGCATTACTAATTCAACTGGAAATTGGTCAAGCCAATGTGAAGGGGTTTCTTCTTGTGCTGCTAGCTGGAGGATTCCAACTGATTTGACATATGGAAATTATACAATTAATATAAGCGCTTGGAATGAAAGTGCTTATTATGTTAATGCAAGTTCTGGATATCTGGATTATCTTGAAGAGAAAAATACAACAGGAGCATTATATGTTGCAAATAAAACTATAAGTGATTATCATTATGGAAACAAGTATTATCTTTATTGGAATGCAACTATAAATAATACTGGAAAAGCTTCTATGAATAATATTCATGTTTGGAAGGCAAGTGCTGGAAGTGCAATAGAAAATGTAAGTGAAATAACTCCATGCTCAAAGACATATCCAGGGCAATTGTGCAATGCTTTAATGCTTATCACACTGAAATCAACTGCTTCTCCTGGGGAATATTATGTAATTTGGAGGGCTAATTGGACTGATAATGATGGAAGCATTGCAGGAGGAGGAAATTATATACAGGGCAATGATATGTATATAACTATTTCTGGAAATTCAAGCCTTGAATTATCAAATTATTCTCAAAACCTTACTATGGAACATGGAACTTCATCTAATTTCACTTTTAAAGCAATATCAACTGGAAGCACTAGTGTCAGCCTTGTTAGTATCAGTTTTATTGAAGGAAATATAAGCGATAGCTATAATATTTCAAGCTCATGGGTATCTGTATTAGGAAGTAATCCTATACCTTCTATTGCAGCTGGAGGCTATAGTAATGTTACAATTAATTTAACTGTTCCTTCTCAAACTCCTCCTGGAAATTATACGGGAATTATAAATGTAAGTGCAGATGTCGGAGGAGAACAATTAATTAATCTGACAATAAATGTTCCTTTAAATGGTTCTTGGTATTTGGTTCAGAATAATTTTACATACAATAGAAGTTTTTCATTAAATGTTGAAGGAGAAATTGCAAATTTGACTTTGGTTAATTTGGGAAATATTAATTTAACAATGAATATAAGCTATGCTCCTTATGGAACCTGTGATTCTTCTCCTTATGATTATACTTGTTTTAGTGGATTATTTAGCGCAGGAGCTAATCCTTCTTCTGTAAATGTAGCTAAAGGAACTAATAACAGCGTCAGTGTTAAATATAATGGGTGGTCTTCAAATGAAATAGTTGATTTAAGGGTTATAGTTAAAATTTATAATGCAAGTGCAAACCCTGTTAATCATTATTATCATGATTCATGGAATATACAGGAGCAATCTCCAAACATCACAAATATATGGTTTTATTTATATGGGATTAGCGGAAGTGTTGCAGAGCAAAATGCAAATGTTACTATAAAAGTAAAAGCAACAGATGATGTTGCACTTAATACTACCGGAGGAACTTTAAATATATCCTGGAGCGGTGGGCAGATGCAAATTAATTTAACTGCTCTTGAAAATCCAGGAGAATATAATTTAAGCGGTGCTGATTATAATATTTTGAATTATTCAGGAGATTATACTCCTACAACTACAGGAGATTATAGTGTCATAGCAAGAGTTTTAGATAATAGTGGAAAATCTTTTGTTTCAAATCCATATAGTTTCACAACTTATGGCTCTACAATTGTTGATTTAAGCAAAAATTATTCTTCAATTGATATTTCAAATATTGATTTAACTCATAAAGGCTATGCTTTTGTGAATTTCACTATAAATAATACTGGAGTTGTAAAAGCCTATAATCCAAGATTGACTTTTTCAAATAATAATTCAATTATTTTAAGCAATTATAATTTTAATAATTTATCTGCAAGTTCAAAATTGAGCACTGTTGTTCAGATGAATATTTCTGAATTAACTATTCCAGGCCAGTATAATGTAACTGCAACTATTACATGGACAAATCCTAATAATATTGACAGCACTGATTCTGAAATATTCAGCATAAATGTCTTCAGCAACAGGTCTATTGCAGTAAGCCCAACAACAATTATAACTTCTGTTTCTTCTGGAACAAGCAATTCAAGCATATTGCAGATAAATAACACTGGAAATGTTTTACTAGCAAGCATTAATCTAAGCTGTCATTCTGGCAGTTTATGCAATAGTTTAAGCTTGTCTTTTAATGAATCTAATTTTAATTTAAACACTAACAGTTCAAAATATATCAATATAACTTTTAATGCTCCTTCTGGAATTTCAGCTGGAAGTTATAATGGATATATAAATATTTCAGGGTCAAATTATTCAAAGTTGATTGATGTTCAGCTTAGTATTCCACAGACAAAAACTTGGTTTTTAAGTCCAACTTCTATAAATTCAACAAAAGCAGTTGATTATCCAGGAGATATAGGAGAAATAACTATAAATAATACTGGAAATATTAATATGAGTTTTGTTCTTGCAAGCATAAACACTAGCTTGTATAATGTGAATATGAGCTCTATAATGGTTCCTCTTGGAAGTATTGGAAAATTCATGGTTAATTATTCAACATCTTCTGTTGAAGGAAGTTTTTATGCAAAGATAACTGTCACAAATGTAGATTCTGATGCAAGTCCTGTTAATTTAAATACAACTATAAATACTACTTTCAGCGGACTTAATATTGACATAATTTCTCCTAATGAGACAAGCCCTTTGACAAATATAGTTTCAGGAGATGTCTTAACTATGCTTGTTATATATTTGGCTTATGGGGGAGAGCTTGTGGCTAATAATACTTCATGGAATATTACAATTGGAGGCTCTCAATGTTCAATAATAAATTATAGTTTTGCAACTCTTTATTGGAGTGTAAGCTGTTATGCTCCTAATATTGCAGATGGGCTTTCATATAATTTGAGTGCAACTGCTCATCATACTAGCTATGGGGATAGAACAACTACTGTAAATAATTCTATAATTTATAGAGATGTAAGTGCTCCTGCATTTGCAATTACAAGAAATCATGTGAATAAGGGGGGAAATATAAATCTGCAGGTTGCTATAACTGATAATGTAAATGTAAGTTTTGCAAGTGCTTCTTTAACTTATCCTAATTTAAGTGTTATTAATTTAAGCTTAAGCTTATCAGGAGGATATTATATTAATAACAGCCTTGTTTTAAATGATGCTGGAGAATATTTGATAAATGTAACTGCAAATGATACATCTGGAAATTCTAATTCATCTTCAGACTGGTTTGAAGTTTATGACAAATATTATTGGGCTTCTAAAATAAGAGATTATAGTTCAGCTCTTGTTTCAGGAGTTAATATAAGTCTTGCAAGGCCAAATACCTTAACTTTTTTAATGGAAAATATAACTGGTTCAAATGGATTGTTTAATTTTTCTGTAAACAGGAGATATTATGATATTCATGCTAAGGTTTCAGGTTCTGAAGTAATTGTCAGGAATGTTAATTTCACAAATGTTTTAACCTCTGGAATAAATTTTAATCTTCATGCAATTTCAGCTGGAGATTTATCTGAAAGTGTTTTATTGCATAAAATTTTCCAGGGAATTGGTTCTAATTCAACTAATTTAAACAATAGTATGAATGTTATTTTTAATTATAGTGATGCTAATTATGATAATTCAAATGAATTAAAAGTTGTAAAATGCGCAGATTGGAATTATAGTTCAAGAGTATGTTCTGGAAGCTGGAGCAATATTACAAGTTCTATTGATAGAAATGCTAAATTAGTGACTGGAAATTCAAGTGGTTTCAGTGCTTATTTCTTAGCTGAAAACAAATGCGGAAATGGCTTGTGTGAGACAACTTATGGAGAGACAACTTCTACTTGTACTGCTGATTGTGTTACAACTGGTTCAACAACTATATATGGTGGAGGTGGAGGCGGAGGCGGTACAACAATTTCACAGAATGTAAGTTTAGAAGGATTAGAAGCTTTGATAAGAAATCTTGTTAATGTTGGAGGAGTAAAAGTTGAAACAACTTCTATTTACAAAGAGATGTTTGCAGGAGAAACAGCAACAGTAAGAATAAAACTTACAAATACTTTGACTAGCTCAACAAAAATGATTTTGAGTGTAGATGGAGATGTGAAAGACATGGTTTTCTTTGAATTAAATGATGTTAATTTAAAAGCAGGAGAGGATAGAGGGGTTTTAATTAAGTTAGTAGCTCCAAAAGAAATTGAGCCTGGAAGTTATGATGGTGATTTAATATTAACTTCTGGTAAAAAGGAAGCAAAAATACCTATTACAATAAGAATTATAGCTCCTGAAGGAAAATTATTAGATGTGAAAATACAGCCATTGACTGAGAGAGTTTCTCCTGGAGATGTCTTGAGAATACAGACTGATTTATTGAATTTAGGAAAAACTTCAAAAGTTGATGTTCAGTTTGATTTGCAATTGCTTGATGTTAATACAGGAGAGATGGTTGTTAGAAAAGAAGAGGCTTTTGCAGTTGATACAAAGATTTCAACTGTAAAAAATTTAACTATTCCTGAATCTACACCTACTGGAAAATATTTAATAAAAGCAACTGCTTATTATTCTAATCCTGAACAGACTAATATGGAGGCAACTTCAATTGCATATATACAAGTCCAGTATCCTCTTTTCCAAATTAAAGTATTTGGAATTCCTATTTGGGCATTTTTAGTAATTTTAGTATTTGTAATTTTACTTGTTGGAATATCTATTTATTTTAGATTCACTCAATATAGAAAAAAGAGATTTAAGATTTCAGTTGATGTGCTTAAGCTTCCTCAGGTTGGAGCTAATTCTGCATTTATTGGAAAAGTTGCTGAAACAGGAATAAGGACTTTTGTTGATTTGAATAAAATGCAGATGCATACTTTGATTGCAGGAGCAACAGGTGGAGGAAAAACAGTTGCTGCCCAGGATTTAATTGAATCTGCTTTATTGCATAAAAAGAGTGTTATTGTATTTGACCCAACTGCACAGTGGACTGGATTTTTTAGAAAATGCGAGGATAGAGGTATGCTAAAGAGATATCAGTATTTTGACATGAAGATAAATGATGCAAAAGGATTTGGAGGAACAATAAAAACTATCAGAGATCCTTATGAACTTATTAATATTGAGAAATATATCAATAAGCCAGGAGAGATAACAATCTTTAATATAAGCAATTTAACTCCTAAGGAAATTGATATTATTGTTTCAAGTACAATACAGCAGATTTTCAAATCAAATCCAGAAGAGTCAAAGGAATTGAAAACCCTTATTGTTTATGATGAGGTTCATAGACTGCTCCCTAAATTTGGTGGAAGTGGAGAAGGGTTTATACAACTTGAAAGAGGAGTAAGAGAATTTAGAAAATGGGGTATTGGATTAGTTTTGATTTCACAAGTATTGAGCGACTTTATTGGAGAAATAAAAGCTAATATTGGAACAGAAATACAAATGGGAACTAAGTATGAAGATGATTTGCAGAGAGTTAGTATGAAATATGGAGATGATGCATTAAAATCTGTTGTTAAATCTCCTATAGGAACTGGAATGATTGTTAATTCTGAATATAATTTGGGAAGGCCTTATTTTATTTCATTCAGGCCTTTATTGCACAGTACAAAGAGACTTTCAAATGATGAATTAAAGAAATATGAAGAATACTTCCAATTAGTTGAAGATTTGGAATACCAGGCAGAGAGATTAAAAGAATATGGGATGGATGTGTTTGATTTAGAATTAGAAATAAAGCTTGCAAAGGGAAAAATAAAAGAGGGGCAGTTCCAGATGGCTGATATGTATATGGAAACTTTAAGGCCTTCAATTGAAGAATCATGGAAGAATTTAGCAAAGAAACCAGAGCATATTGTAGTGGAGAAAATAACTAAGAGTGAAATTGAAACTGGAATTTCAAAAGCAAAAGCTGAAAGGGAAAAATATTTGGAGAAAAATCCTGAGAAAGAACTTTCATTCACTGAAAAAATAAGAGAATTCCAAAAGATTGTTGAAGATAAAAAGAAAAAAGGAAAGGATGTTTCAAAAATAGAGATGAAAATCAAGGATTTAGAGAGAAGACTTGCACCATTTAAAGGAAAAGTCAATGCGAAAGATGCAGAGGGAATAAATCAGGAAATTAGCGATTTGACAAAAGAGCTGAATCAGCTTTG
>JAVHOF010000112.1:0-10537 GCA_036169915.1 Candidatus Pacearchaeota archaeon
GAGAATTTTTTATATAAAATCCAAGGATGTTAAGTTTGATTATTGACTTAACACATCCGAAAACTTTTTAAATGCACTTTTCCTGTATTTTTTGAAAGGAGAAAATGTAGTTTCGTTTCCAAAGAAGAGATTCTTTATTATTTTCTTTGGCATGAAACAAATTAGATTATCACTATGAAAAAAATAAAATATGGAGGAAAACAATAAAAATGGAAATTCCTGATATGCAGCATCAAGTAATGGGTTATGACAGAAGTGCAACCATGTTCTCACCTGATGGGCATATATTACAAGTAGAATATGCAGAGAAAACTGTCAGATTAGGAACTGCAAGCATTGGAATAAATTGTTCTGACGGAGTTATTATTGTTGCTGACAAAGGTTTTAAAGACACATTGATTATTCCTGAATCTGCTGACAAAATCTATGAAGTTGATAACCATGTAATCGCAAGTGCTGCTGGAATTTTAAGTGATGCAAGAATTCTTGTGAATCATATACGAATTGCTGCTCAGCAACATAAAGTTACTTATGATTCTCCTGTTGATGTTGAATCTATAATAAGGGAAATTTCTGATATTCAACAGCAATACACTCAGCACCCAGGAGTAAGGCCTTTTGGGGTTGCTCTAATGATTGCTGGAAAACAAGGAGAAGATACAAAACTTTACACAAGTGATATTACTGGAAATTATTATGAATATACAGCAGTTGCAATTGGAGAAAATGATGATAAAATAAAAGATGTTTTAAGAAAAAGATACAAAAAAGAAATGAAAATCGAAGAAGGGATAAAATTATGTTTTGAAATTTTCAGAGAAATTCTTGGAAATAAATTTTACATCAATAGATTTAATGTTGCTTATGTTAAGAAATCAGAAAACAAACTTAAGAGATTAAGTCCAGAGGAATTGAGGAAATATTGAGATGGAAGAAGATAGACATTTTGTTGCTGAAGATAAAACTAATTTATATGAAATATTAAGAAAAATGATTAAAAAAGGATATGAACCATTACAATATAGATTGGATGAAAATTGTGTTTGTACGAAAGGACATTTTGTTGAACAGACTCCTGCTTTATTAAGACAAAATTCTCCAATGCCTTATTGCCATCGTTCAAGCGGAGCTGAATCTGTTATCTATCCCGATGGGCGTATATTGATTACATTGGCAGAAAATGATGATAATGTAAGAAGTGTTGTTGGAGATTTAGAAAAAATATTTGAAATAAAATTAATGAAGGTTCCTCAAACAGCTACTGCTGTTTAATTTAACATGACAGACACAACTGCACGATTAAGAGTAGGAAAATTAGATTTTGAGACAATGGTGGATTTGGATTCTGCTATGAAGATGAAAAAAGGATTACCTGTTTCTATCAATGATGTTATCAGAGATTCTACAATTTATACTGATCAAAAAAAAGGAATGAGAGCTGGAAAAAATGAATTAATGCTTGCATTTAATACAACTGAACTTGCACAAATTGTTGAAAGAATTGTAAAAAAGGGAGAAATTGAAGTAACACAAGAATTCAGGGACGATGCAGTTGAGGCAAGAAAAAAACAAATTATTGATTTTTTAACTAAAAATGCTGTTGATGCCAGAACAGGAAGGCCTTTTACACCTGACATGATTATGAATTCACTTAAACAAGCGGGTGTAAAAATTGAGAATCAACCTGTTGAAAAACAATTAACTGGTGTATTAGAAAAGCTTAAAACCCTTATTCCCATTAAAATAGAGACAAAGAAAATAAAAATAAAAATTCCTGCTCAATTTACAGGAAGAGTTTATGGAATTGTTCAAGAATATAAAGAAAAAGAAGACTGGCTTTCCGACGGAAGCCTTGAAGTTATCTTGAATATTCCTGTTGGAGTTCAGATGGATTTTTATGATAAATTAAATTCAATAACACATGGGGCTGCTTTGACAAGCGAGGTAAAGGAGTAAAAAATGTTAGTATTATCAAGACAGAGAGATGAAAGTATTATAATTGGAGATAATATAGTTGTAACATTAGTTGATATAAGAGGAGACAAAGTAAGATTAGGAATAGATTGTCCTTCTGAAATGCCTGTTCATAGAAGAAAGGTTTTCGATGCTATTCAAAGAGAAAATATGCAAAGTTCAAGATTAAATTATGAAAATAAAAGACTTAGAGATTCTTATAGAACTGGACAATAAAATGACACAAAAAGAATTTTTACCTTTTGGAATTGAACCTCAAGAATATTTTAAAATTTTTGAAAACACTTGTGATAGAGAAGGTTTATTAGAACTAGTAATTCATGGAGATGCGTTAATTCGATTAAGAAGAGTTAGTATTTCAGAATCAGATTCTTTATATCAAGTAGAACAGCATGGATATGAAATAGCTAATATTAAAATTAGCAAAGAAGGAGTTTGTATAGATGCTAGAGCAGATGATAGATATAATGATTTAACTAATATTAAAAAAGCTTTAGAAAATAAGATTGGATATGGGTTAACTCATCAACCAGTAAGAATAGAGGTTTCTGCTGCATAAAATGACATACGAAGAAGAAAATACAGAAGAGAAATTTGATGAAGATATTGGAGAAAAAGAAACAAAATCAGAAAGAAAACTTGTAATTCCTGGAGAGACAATTGTATCTGGAGAGGACTATCTTCCTGGAGATTTTACAAGAAAAGAAGGAGAAGAAGTTATTGCAAACAGATATGGATTAGCTGAAATTTCAGGAAGAGTTGTTAAAATAATTCCGATTTCAGGAGTTTTTGAACCTAGAAGGGGAAATACTATTATTGGAAGAGTTGAAGATACTAATTTTTCAGGATGGATGATAGATGTTGGAGGTCCTTATTCTGCATTTTTACCATTGGCTGAATGTCCAAGATTTATCAATAGAAATAATATTAATGAATTTGCAGATATAGGTGATGTTTTAAGCGCTAAGATATGGAATGTTAAAAAAAGCGGAATTGACTTGACATTAAAATCAAGAGGATTAGGAAAATTAGAAGGTGGCAGATTGATAAAAATAAATCCTCATAAAGTTCCAAGGATAATTGGAAAAGAAGGAAGCATGATTAATCTTATTAAAGATGCAACAAAAACAGAAATAACTGTAGGGCAGAATGGATTTATATGGATAAAAGGAGATGCTGAAGGAGAGGGCAAAGCAGAAGAAGCAGTTAGTTTAATTATTGAAGACTCAATAAGTGCAGGATTGACTGAAAAGATAGAAAAGTTCTTAGGGGTTGGAAAATGATATTTGCTAATTATAGTTCTTCTATTATGGGACAGAAATTAATTGAAAAAGCTAAAGATTTTGATTGGAGGAAACTTGGTTTTAGAGAATTATCACATTCTCCATTTGGGAAAGATTTCCTGATTAGAGGACAATATGGTACTGCTCAATTTGATTATGAAAACAAATCTACACCAGTTAAAATTCGTTCTCCTGATAAAAGAGGATTAGAAGAAATATTTAAATTATTAACTCGAGATTTTGAAATTAAATTAACAGAGGTTTCGAGATCTGAAAGTCCATATAAGAGATAAAATGACATATAAAAAAATTTACAATTTTTTAGGAACTCTTTTTTTAAGGGATGGTGGAAATAAAAAATGAGTTACACAAAACGTTTTGATAAGAGAAAGTTCGATGAACTTAGACCTATTATGGCTAAAGTTGGAATAATTCCTAATGCAGATGGAAGTGCATTATTTGCATTTGGAAAAACAGTTGCAATTGCTGCTGTTTATGGTCCAAAACCATTACATCCACAGCATATGCAAAATCCTCAAAGAGGAATAATAAGATGTAATTATAATATGCTTCCTTTTTCTGTTACTGAAAGAGCAAAACCAGGACCAAACAGAAGAAGCAAAGAAATTGGAATGGTTGCTGGAAATGCACTTGCTTCTGTTATTGATTTAGCAAGATTTCCTGGAACTGTTATTGATGTTGAAATAATGATATTACAGGCAAATGCATCGACAAGATGCGCTGGAATAAATGCAGCTGCAATGGCTCTTGCTCACGCAGGAGTTGTTATGAAAGAGATGGTTTCTTCTGTATCAATTGGAAAAATTGATGATAAAATTGTTAGTGACTTGACAAAAGAAGAAGAAGATTATCATGAAGGAGAAGGTGCAACAGATATTCCTTTTACATTAACTTCAAGAACAAAAGAGATTACACATCTTCAGCTTGATGGAAAAATACAAGTCAAAAGATTTAAAGAAGCTGTTGAAGCTGCAAAAGCAGCTTGTGAAAAGATTCTTGATTATCAGACAAGAGCATTGAAAGGAGAAAATATCAATGAAAATGAAAAATGAAATTCATTTTCAAGTCCTCGCTTCTCGCGAAGCTTCGGATGACGAGAATAAATAAAATGACAATACCAACACCCCTATTAGGAATATTGCCTCCTGAAACTACTGATTATGTAACTGCTAATCCAGAAGACTTAGCAAAGGTATATGAAGAAGTTCCTATGAGAATTCCAAGAAAAATAATAGTTGTTGATAGAACAAATGGATTCATGATTTCAATTAGAGAAAGTCAATATAATAAATATTTAGCAAGAGGATATTTTGGATTTATGATAAATCCTGAATTTGGACAAGGAGTTTTTGAAGAAAATTATTCTGGGGGACAAAGATAAAATGAAAGACTATCAAACAAAAGTTTTAGAATCATTTAGGGAAAATGCACAAGAAATTTTAAGATTAAATAGAGAAGGGACTAAAGAAATTCAAGATAATTATGATGTTGCATATAGAGAAGGATTAGAATATAATTGTCAATTAATAGAAAATGGAGGATTTAGTATAAGATAAAATGCAACTACCAAATATAAATAAGAAGAGAATAATAAGTCTTTTGAAAGAAGGCAAAAGATTTGATTCAAGAGAACCTTTTCAATTTAGAGATATTCATCTTGAAACAGGAATTTCTATAAATGCTGAAGGCAGTGCTCGTGTGAGAGTTGGAAAAACAGAAGTTATTGTTGGAATTAAAATGGATACTCAAGAGCCATATCCTGACCATGATGATGAAGGAACAATGATTGTATCAATGGAATTTCCACAAATTGCAGGAGAGAGATATGAATCAGGTCCTCCTCAAATGGATTCTATTGAAATTGCAAGAGTTATTGATAGAGGAATAAGAGAAAGCGGATTTATTGACTGGAAAAAATTATGCATTAAAGAAGGAGAAAAAGTTTGGAGCATTAGTATTGATATTTATTGTATAAATGATGATGGAAATGTTCTTGATGCAAGTGGAATTGCAGCTGTTGCTGCTCTTCGAATGGCAAGATTTCCTGTTTATGATAAAAAAGAGGAAAAAGTTAACTATGGAGAATTCACAGACGAGGCATTGCCATTAACAGAACATATTCCTTTTTCAATGACTTTTTATAAAATTGGAGATAAATTTGTTTTAGATCCTAACAGAGATGAAGAAGATACATGTGAAGCAAGAATAACAATGGCTGTTTCAGAAGTAAAAAAAGAAAAAATAATAAATTCAATGCAAAAGGGTGGAATAATTCCTATTTCAACTGATGCTTTATGCGATGCAGTTGAAAAAAGTGAGAAAATATATGATGAAATATTTCATGATATTGATAAAAAAACTAAAACTCTAATGAAATAAAATGGCAATAGATTTAAAACAAATAACTCAAGAAGAAATTGAAAGAATTTTAAGAAAAAATCTAGATTTGGAAGGAGAAGTTGAAATTAGAAGAAATGATAGAATTTCAGATTTAGTTGGAGGAAATTTTCAATCTACTGATTTGTTAGAAATCATGCATGAATTAGGAATAGAAGGCTGGAAATATTCTTCTGGTGAAAGATTAAATGTTGATGGATTTGATATGTTAAAATATGCTGTTTTGGGTGAAAGAATTACTCAAGATGTATGCAAACTCTATAATATTGAATGTGCATGTGCAAAAGGACAGGAACCTGTTCTAACAACGGATGAAGTTGCCAAGATGATTACTCCGGGATATTTAGTAAGAATGGCTGAGTATAATGCAGAGCATAAACCGCATAGTTTATAAACATATATTTTGAAATATTATATAATAATAAACTTATAAGATTAAATCAAAAGATTCAAAAACCAAAGAAAACCTTCGGTTTTATCATGAGGGTTTTTGAAATATCAAAAATTAAAAATTTTCGAATATTTAAATTCGGAGAATTTAAACATGCAGAAAATAAATTTTCTGCCTATTAAATCAAAGATTCAATATGCTAAAAAAATTTGAAAACAGATTCACAAGATATGAAGTTGCAAGAATTCTTGGAGCTAGAAGCCTGCAGCTTGCAATGGATGCTCCTGTGCTTTTAAAATTAACAAAAGAAGAAGAGGAAGAATTGAATTATGATACTTTAAGAATAGCTGAAAAAGAACTTGAAGCTGATATTCTTCCAATAACTGTCAAGAGGCCTTTACCAAGAAAATCTGGAAAAGCAATAAAAAAACTTTCTGATGAGGAAATAAAAGAAAAGTTAGAAAAACAGACAAAAGACTCTAAGAAAGAAGAAGTAGTCGTTGATAAAGAAGTTGTAAAAGAAGAAGGAAAAGGAGAAAAAGATATTGAAGAAGAAGGGGAAATAATGGAACTTGCTAATCCTGAAGATGAAGCTGCAAGTGATGAAGAAGAAGGCGAAGAAGAAATTTAGTTCTTGAAAATTTTATCAATCTATTTGTTATAAATAATATATCATATAAATATTTATAAAATTTAATTATTGTTAATCGTAAAATATCTATGGAAGAGCATATATTTCTAAAGGTTAATGATTGAGAAAGATTGAATCTATTTCTGTAAAATTTTGCTGAGATCAAAAAAAGCAAGTTTCTTAAACTATTAAGATAAGAAAGTGGTATGAAAGATGATATAACAAGAATGATAAAAGATGCAATAAAACAAATAGAATCTAATCTCCCCTTGTTGGAAGATGAAATAGATATAATAATAAGAAATCAGGATAAATCTCTACAAAGAATTGAAAGAGTATTAGATACACTTCTTAGCTGTTTGTATATGGGAATAGGAGAAGTGCAGTTTAATAGATTAAATTCTTATTATGCAACATTCAACAAAAAAAATGCTGGTAAATATGCTAAATTTTATCATGAGATAATTGATAGATAAATTTTTTTATTTTTAAATCTATTAAAGTGTATATATGCGCGATAGTTTAATAAACATTAATCTCTATAGATAAAAAGAGGAAAAATGCAAAAATGTTTATAAGGAAAATTATCGCGAGAGCAATTTTGGATTCAAGAAAAGAGAAAACAATACAAATTATTGTTTATAGTGATAAACTTATGTTTATTACAAATGCTCCTGCTGGAAAATCTAAGGGAAAATATGAAATTCCTAGCTATAAAAAAGGTTTGGAAGATGATATAAATTTTATTAATAATTTTGATGTTATGAGAATTAATAAGATTATTGAAAAAATTAGTTGTAAAGATTTAAGAAAATCTTTTTCTGTTATCAGAGATATTGAAAAAATTGTTTCTGGAAAAATTGGGGGGAATAGTTTGTTTGCCCTTGAGGCATGTTTATTGAAAGCATTTGCCTATGAAAATAAAAAAGAGCTGTGGGAATTTTTACTTGGAAATTTTGATTTAAAGAAGGTAAAATTTCCAAGGCCTGTTGGAAATGCAATTGGCGGAGGACTTCACTCAAAAGGCAGAAATGGAAAAAGACCTGATTTTCAGGAATTTCTTTTTATTCCAAAATGCAGGAGTTTTAAAGAATGTGTAAGGTTAAATGAAATTGCTTACTATCTTGCTGGAAAATATCTTGGATATTGGATTAAAAAAAGAAATGATGAAGGTGCATGGGAAACAGGATTAAGCAATGAGCAAGTTTTTGAAGTTATGAGTAAAGTTAGGAAAGAAATTAAAAGAAGATTTAAACAAGAAATTGACATTGGAATTGATTGTGCAAGCTCTGGTTTTTTTAAAAATGAATCTTACCATTATAAAAATCCTCCACGTAAACTTACTAATAATGGGCAAATGAGTTATATAAATTATTTAATTGATAAATATGAATTATTCTATGTGGAGGATCCTATTGAAGAAAATGATTTTGAGAGTTTTTCTGAACTGAAAAATAAAAATAATAGATGTTTGATTGTTGGAGATGATTTGACTGTGACAAATCCATCTCGTTTGAATGAAGCGATTAAAAAAAATTCTATTTCAGGAATTATTATAAAACCAAATCAGGTTGGCAGTTTATTGGAATTGAAAAAAACAATTGATATTGCTAAAAAATCAGGAATAAAAACTATTATTTCCCATAGAAGCGGAGAAACAATGGATAAAACAATTGCAGATCTTTGCATTGGATTTCAATGCGATTTTATAAAAACTGGAATTTATGGAGCTGTTCGAAGCGTAAAATTAAAAAGATTAATTAAAATTGAGGACATTTTAAATTAAAAATGATTGAAAAGGGAAATTGAGGCAAAGATTCAAGACTAGAACTTATATTTTTTCTTATATATTCTCCTACTAAATCATTTAAATATCTCCAATCTTTTAGTATTTGTAATTTTCTTTATTTTGTTAATTAAATAATTCATATTCAGCATATTGATAAAGCTTATAAACTTTAAAGATTATATTATTCTATGAATAAAACTAGCACAAGATTATCCTTGAATGTTTTGGCTAGTTCAAACAAGTTCTATTTTTACTTTGAGTAAATCCGGATATTTGCTAAACCGGATTGTATAATTCTATTTTATTAGATATTATAATATTTCTGGAAGCAAATTCTTGAATAGAACTTATAAGAGAAAAGAATAAAAATGACAACTGCAACATTAGAAAATAGAATAGGAAGTAAAAAATTGTATGACTCTAATATAGAAGATTATGAAACTCTACCAAGTCCAAGAGGACTTATTACAGATATACCTATTTCTAAATATGCAAGTGAACTTGTTACTAAAACTAGAAGAGAAATAGGGAATATTCTTGATAAAAATGAATATAGAAAAATAATTATTCTTGGGCCTTGTTCAATTCATGATGTTCAAAATGCTATTAAATATGGTGAAAAAATAAAAAAACTTTCTGAACAAGTTTCTGATGAACTGCTTTTAGTGATGAGGACTTATTTTGAAAAACCAAGGACTGTTATTGGATGGACTGGATTGGTTTATGATCCTTATCTTGATGGTTCTTACAATATTGGAGATGGTTTAAGAGTTTCAAGAGAATTATTAAGAGACTTAAATGAAAAAGGAATTCCTTGCGCAACTGAATTTGTTGGTTCTGTGGTTCCACAATATATTGCTGATTTTATTTCATGGGCTGCTATTGGGGCAAGGACAACTGAGTCACAGGTTCATAGACAATTAGCATCTGGGCTTTCAATGCCAATTGGATTTAAGAACAGCACTTCAGGAGATATTCAAGTTGCTGTTGATGCTTCAAAATCTGCTGGATATTCTCATAAATTTATTGGAATTGATGTTTATGGAAATACTTGCGCTGTTAGAACAAAGGGAAATCCGCATGCGCATATTGTTTTAAGAGGTGGAAATGGAACTCCAAATTATAAATCTGAAATTGTAAATCAAACTCTTAAAATGTTAGAAAAAGCAGGGATTCAAAAAAGTATTATAATTGATTGCAGTCATGGAAATTCAGAAAAAAAACATGAAAAACAAATTGAAGCAGGAGCAGTTATAAGAGAACAGATTTTATCTGGAAATGAAGATATTGTTGGAGTTATGTATGAATCAAATAATAAATCTGGAAAACAAAAATTTCCAGAGACTTCTGTTGAAAGAGAAAATTTAGATTCTGAAATTTCAATAACTGATGCTTGCATTGGTTGGGAAGAAACTGAAAAAGAAGTTCTTAAATGGTATGAGGATATGAAAAGTAGAAAAAAGAATGTTTAATATCTAAAATCCAGAAGCCATAAAACTCCACCATGGCCTTTTAATTGAAATTAAATTTCCTGTTTCTGCATCAACTTGTGCAGAAACTTTTGCTTTTGTTTTCATGAAACCAAAAATCTTTACTGATTTTTCAGCATCTAATTGATAAACTTGTTTTTTTTCTGCTCCAACTTCTTTTAGTGATATTGTAAATCCAAGATCTCCTAATCTTTGCTTTGCTTTTTCAGATGCTGTTTCTGGAAGTATTTTTGTTTTATATTTTTCTGAACTAGAAGATGCTGGTGTTATATTTTTTATGCAAAGAGGGGGTCTTTTACATCCTTTTTCATCAGTTGCTCTTTCAATAAATGTTCCATTTTCACAATTAATAGGAGTTATTTCAGGACAATTATAAGTTATGACTGTGCAATTTTCTTCCCAAGTTCTAAGACATTTTTGCTTTTCTTCACACCAATGATATCCTGCACTTCTAATGCAACCATGTTCGTCTCTATCATTTCCTACAATTGGTTTTGAATTATTAATATTAATAGGACAATCGTAATCAAATTCGCAATCTGTTTTATTATCTTTACATTT
>JAVHOF010000113.1:0-2198 GCA_036169915.1 Candidatus Pacearchaeota archaeon
AGCAGCCTGTTTTACTTTTAGAAGTTTGATTACTAAATCATCTACTGTGTCTGAACTTAAACAATAACCAGTAACATACTCATTATCATAGAAAAAATCCATGTCAATGTAACCATGTCCTATTTCATCCTTAGGATAGTCCCAACTACTTAGCTTAATCTTTAAGTGAGGTGCTTCAACTGTCTTCTTCATTCTTCCACCATTTTCATTTGCATAATTTTCTGTACTAGTTCATCAACCTCTCTATCTAAGAATCTCAAACCTCCTAGGTGGTCCCCACAAAAATAAAAATCAATCTCAATACCATTATATACACTTGTAATAACTGCCTCTGAAACTCTAGCTGTTCCTGTTTTTACTACTTTCTTCATTTCTCTCCTTTATTTAGCTGCTCCCCAAGTTTGGACTACAATAGGATTTGCTTCAAGAGGTACTAATAAATCTACTGCGAAGGGTTTCTCCATATACTTCTTTATTATATCACACGCCTGCTCAGTGTCAACCTTATTACAAACTACGACTATTTCATCATGAATTGCAAGAACCATGTGTGCGTCTAATTTCTCCTCTCTAAACTGTTGATGAATTTTTAGCATCGCCACTTTTAGAATATCAGACGCCGAGCCTTGCACAGCCGAATTGATAGTTTGACGTTCTGCGTGCATTCTTTCCTTATTATCATGAGACCAAATTTCTGGAATCCTTCTTTTTCTTCCTATTAAAGTAGTTATATATCCTCTTTTCCTCATTCTTGCTACGAGAGAATCCATCCAAGGTTTTACTCCTCCATACAAATTGAAATAACGATTTAAATATTCTTGCGCTTCTTTTTGTGTGATTTCAACTGTTTCTCCCAATCTTTTTGCTGAAAGACCATACATAATACCAAAGTTGATTGTTTTAAACAGTCTTCTTTCCTGTTTTGAAATATCTTCTCTTTCCAAAATCTGTTGAGCAGTTCTAGTATGAATATCTTGTCCCGAAAGAAAAGCATTTACTAATTCTGGGTCCTTACTATAATGACCCATTACTCTAAGCTCTAGTTGACTTTCATCACATACGATTAAATCATATCCTTCGGGAGCATAAAAAGCATCTCTAATAAAAAAATTTCCACTTCTTTCTGCCGGAAGTTGCTGACAATTAGGTGAGCTTGAACTCATTCTTCCGCTAACCGTCCCAACCTGATTAAAATTAGGATAAATTTTTCCATCAATCACAAACTTCTGATATCCAATTGCATAGGTATCTAGTAATTTTGTGGTTTCTCTATATTCTCTTATCAAGTCAACTACTTCATTACTTGGTAGTTTTTCTAACGCCGCGTTATCTGTGCTTGGTGCACCCGTGGCAGTGTACCCGTTCGGCTGTACGTAGTCTCTACCGGCCTCTCGTGCGTCCTCAAGGCGTACTCTACCACCCACGCGGGACACCTTTATCCCATATAGTTTTTCTGATAATTGCATGGGAGACCCTATATTAAATTCTCCTATTAGTTTATAGATTTTACCTTCTAAACTTGTTTTCTTCTCAGTGAAATATACTTCCATTTCCTTGAGAAGATTGATATCAACACTAATACCCTCTAATGTCATATCAATCAAGACTTGAATATATGGCATTTCTAGTTCCATAAATAAATCAAAAAGACCTTCTTTTTCAAGTAAAGGTCTAAATAGTTTGTAAAGTTTGTAGGTTACTTCAGAATCTAAAGCCCCATACTCATCTAACCAGGAATCATCTAGCGGTAGTTCAATTTCAAGTTCTTTTATTCTAGCCCGGATATCCTTCTTCTTTGCATCTTCGCCTAATTCTGAGGTAGCCATCTCAGTAGCCAATTGAAGTCTTTGTGCTTCTGACTCTTTTACGTATGCACTATACCCTTTCATAGGTAACCCTAAAAGGTCTTGCCCTAAAGACTTCAAACCTTTTGGCCTATTTTCATCCAAGAATGCTGATGCAATCATAGTATCAAATATGTTTGTCAACTCAATACCATAAAAATGCTTCAAGACTTTGCAATCAAACTGCAAGTTATGACCAATATAAAGTGCCGGTAGAGAAAACGCGGCTAAAATAAATTCTCGTAATTCAATAGGGTCATACTTAGAATATCTAATATAAGTAGCTTCTAGTTTATCAGAAGCAAAACTTATTCCATCAATTTCCATAAGTTTGTGGTGCAGATTTGTAGTTTC
>JAVHOF010000114.1:0-10434 GCA_036169915.1 Candidatus Pacearchaeota archaeon
TCACATTCGTCTATTAGTTTGGCAGATGGTTTGCATACTTTGAATGCTTATACACAGGATTTAGGTGGGAATGTGAATTCAAGTGGGAGAATTAATTTCAGTGTTGATGGAACATATCCACAAATTAATTTCACATCACCTACTCTTGCAAATGCAACTGCAACAACTAATACTTCTTTTATTGTGAATGTTTCTATTAGCGAAGCTAATTTGAATGAAGTTAAATATAATTGGAATGGGACTAATTTTACAATGTACAATGATTCACTTGTGTTAATGATGAATTTTGAGAATTTGTCTGCGTTGGGGGAGAACGCAACTTATGTTGTGGATGTGAGCAAGTATGGGAATAATGGGACAGCTGTTGGAGGGGCATTTGCTAATTTAACCGGAGGAAAGTATGGTGGAGGGGCGCAGTTGGATGGAGTGAATGATGAAATTAGCATTTTAGATCCTCATTATTCTTCAACAGGTAACTTTACAATTTCTACATGGGCTAAACCGGCTGATATTAATCAACAGGGAGGGATTGTTTCTTATAGGGAACCTAGTGGTTCTTATCATCAGTTTGCAATGATAATTGCTGGAGGTGCATTTAATCCGCCAGCAGGAAAAAAGTTTGGTGCTGTTTGGTACCCAGGATATGCAGCAAAAGTAACAGATAATAATATAGCGGATGGTAATTGGCATCATTTTATTGCAGTTTTTGAATATGGCAAAGGAATTACTTTATATGTTGATGGTATAAATGTAAGTCAAACTTATGAAGGTGGTGCTAATTCATGGTCTCCATTAACAAACTCAAGACCTATTAAAATAGGAAGTGTAAATACTTTGTTTTTTTTCAACGGCTCAATCGACTCAGTTCAAATCTGGAACAGAAGCTTATCCGCTTCTGAAATTTCACAACTTTATATGAGCAACTTACAGAAATATAATTCAACTCAATGGTACTTATATGTAAATCAGAGTAAGAATGCAACAACAGGATTAGATGTAGGAACATATACATATTTTGCAAGTGCAAAAGATGTTGCTGGAAATGAAAATGTGAGTGAGATGAGAACGATAACTGTATCATCTCAACCAGATACTATATCCCCTCAAATTAATTTCACTTACCCTACACTTGCAAATGAAACAAGTACAACAAACACTTCAATTGTTGTAAATGTTAGTTCAAATGAAAATTTATCATCTTGCTTATTGAATTGGCAATACAATGATATTTTAGGAGATGGAAGTGATGGAGCATTGACTGTGAGTTCTGCAAATACAATTGTAAATAATTATACTTATCTTAATTTGAATGAATCATCTGGAGACAATATTGTCAATGTTAATGATTCTTCTATTTTTTCTGCTGGCGATGAAATTTTAATTATTCAGATACAGAATTTTTCAGGAGGTATTTCTGGAAGATATGAATTTAAAAGTATTTCTTCAGTTTCTGGAAATGATTTAACTTTAGCTTCTGCTCTAAGCAATAGTTATTATTCAGGAGCATTTAATCAGACAAATGCAACTATAACTCAAATTGTAAGAGTTCCACAATATACTAATATTGATATTAATTCTGGAGCTTCAATAACTTCTTCTTCTTGGAATGGGTTTAATGGAGGGATAGTTGTATTCAGGGCTAATGGAATCTTGAATGTAAGTGGAGTTATTAATGCAAGTGCTAAGGGACTCCGAGGAGGAAATCAGTATAATTCTGCAGTATATGTTACTGGACAGCAAGGAGAGTCAATTAAGGGCTTAGGTATTGGACCCGAAACAAGCTCTACAGAAGATAATGCAAATATGTGGGGTGCTAATATTGGAGGAGGCGGAGGAGGAGGACAAACAATCAATTCAGGAGATAGCACTGGAGGAGGAGGTGGAGGAGGAGGATATGCAACTAATGGAACTAAGTGTACTTATACAGATTACGGTAATAGATGTGGAGATGCGGGTGGGACTTATGGTTCAGCTAATTTAAATGAAATTTATCTTGGTTCTGGAGGTGGTGCAGGAGGAACTGATGATGGGCATGGAGGAAATGGTGCTGGAAAAGGCGGAGCAGGTGGAGGAATTATTTTTATTTTTGCAAATCAAATAAATATCTCTGGTTCAGTTATTTCTATTGGAGAAAATGGATATTCCTGTACTGCTGGCTGGGAAGATGGAAGTGGAGGTTCAGGAAGTGGGGGAACTATTTATTTGTATTCTGCTAATAATTTAACTGCAGGAACAAATTTAATAAATGCTTCAGGTGGAACAGGACCTAATTGTTGTTATGGTGGTCCAGCTAATAAAGGGGGAGATGGTGGAAATGGAAGAATAAGGCTAGATTATTCATATTTATCTGGAATAACAACTCCTGGAAGTTATAGTAATTCCCTAAATTATTTAATGACTGTAAATAACTTTGACAGTCTGACGTGGGCTAATTACACCTTGAATAATTTGAATATTGGAAATTATATTTATTATGCCTGGTGCAATGATACTGCTGGAAACAAAAATCAGACTGAAGAGAGAATTGTGAACATAACTTCTTCTGCTGATACAACTTATCCCATTTTCTCGACCAATGCAACAAATATTGCAAATAACTCGCAGTATAATTCAGGTTTGAATTATCAATTTAATATAACAATATTAAACACTAATGGAACAACTGGAATTGAATTTAATGGAACAAATTATACAATTTCTAATTTAACTGCAAATGTTTATAATAAAACATTTGCAACTCTTGAAGTTGGGATTTATTCATATTATTTTTGGAGCTATGGAAATGGAACCAGTCATTTATTTAATAAATCCTCTATTTATTCATATACTATTGTTCAAAATAATTCTTATAATCTTTCAATAATTGGAACAAATCCTATAATTTATCCTAATCAGGCAGGTATTTCTAACTCTTCTTGCCCAACTCAGATAATATGTAATCTTTACAGAAATGATACTGGCGTGATTATTTCACCAGATAATACAATTTTAGGAGTTGGTTATTATAATTATACATTTAATACAACAGGAAATGAAAATTATACTGCTAAATCAGATTCATTTGTCTTAAATGTTCAGATAAATAATAGCGCAATAGTTTACACTTATCTAAATCATAGCAGAGCAAATATAACCATTGCAAATAATACTGCAATTTGGTTGAATTCAAGTTTGTTTAATGTTACAGGAACAATTAGCTTATATAAAGATGGAACTTTGATAAATTCAGGAATGAATAATGTTTCTAATTTAACTTCATTTAATGCAACAGGACTTTACAATATAACAACAATTTATTCTGGAAATGAAAATTACACAAGAGCAAGTGAAACATGGTGGGTAAATGTAACTGCAGGTGCTGTTGCAATTTCAATTGATTTATCAACTAAATTAAACTCCCAAATTAATTGGAGTTTCGCTTCACTTCCGGTTTCAAATCAAGGATCTGATGGAAATAATGAAGCAGGTATTTCAGAATATTATATTAATATTTCTGTTGAAGGGGGGACCGCTGATTTGTACATAAAAGCAAATGATAATTTAATGACTTCGGGAGGAGATATTTTAGGGTTAAGTAATGAAACTTATTCTTATAATTCTACAAATAGTTCGGTTCCTTCAGCTCAAAAATTTTCTTTAACAACAAACTATGCAGATAATAAAATAGGAGATGTTTTAAGTGATAAAAGTGTTGTTTATTTGAAATTTTTCCTAAATGCACCTGCAGGACAAGCAGCAGGAACTTATAACAATAGTGTAATGTTTCAGGTGGTTAGTCATGGACAATTACCATAAAAAAAATAATACAGAGATATCTTTTAAGACATATGTCTGAATAATTAAAAGACAGATGTCTTAAAATAGAAAACTTTAAAAAGACATATGTCTTAATCACCTTAAGATGGGAGTCTTAAAATTATATGAGAGAAGAAAGACATAACGAAATCCTAAAGGAAGTATTAGATGAAATAGAAATTAGTCTAAAAGATGAAAGAGGTCTGGTTTCTCATCAAAGAAGATTAGCATTTTCTTTATCTTTAGGAGCTGTAAATTTAATAGAACTATATTTTCATAAACTCAATATGATAAAAGAAGGAGCAAAAATAAATCATAAATGGTTTAAAAGAAAAAAAGATAAACTTTTTGAATATTTGCAAAAACAAATTACTTCATCTATAAACTCCATAGAAAAAATAAATGAAATTATTAATCTTGCTATTCAAATAGAAGAAAAAAGAGATGACCTTGCTTATGGCGCCAGTTCAACAGAAAAAATTTTACAAGAAAAAATAAATTTATTCTTTAAAATAAATGAGCTGACAAAATGGAAAATTTAAAATCTTATGCAAGTTATTTTACAGCTTATTTTATGGATAATTTTAAATTCTTAGAAGAAATAGAAAGAATAGTCTTATTTGGCTCTGTTGCAAGAGACCAAGCTGAAAAAGAAAGTGATGTTGATATATTTATTGAAGTAAGGAAAAAAACAAAAAAATTAGAGGAAGAAACAAAAAATACTTTAGAAAAATTTTACAAAAGCAGAGAAGCAATTTTATTTAAGACAAAAGGAATAGACAACAAGATTAATATTAAAATAGGAAAATTAGAAGATTGGAAGGAGCTTTATAGAAGCATTGCTTCTGAAGGAATTGTTTTATATGGAAAATACGAAGCAAAAGAACTTCCATCAGGAGTAAGGCATTTTATAATTATATTTTGGGAAAAAATTGGGAAGAATAGAGGAGCTTTTTTAAATAAAATATATGGATTCAAAGTTAAAGGAAAAAATTACCAAGGTTTGTTAGATAAATTTTCTGGGAAAAAATTGGGAAAAAGTTGTATAATGATTCCTATAAATTATAAAGAAGATATTTTTAAATTGATAAAGAATTATGGTGCAAATGCAAAATCAATTGAAGTTTTTTTATGAAAGAATATTCATAAACAGTCACCATAGAAAATGTTAAATAGTAAAAATAACTGAGATATTTATAAAAGTCAAAATGCAAAAAAAAGAGAATATAATGTTAATGATATTTATTGGAATATTTTCCTTCTCTATAATTATAATTATCTTTCAAAATTTTTCATTTAATCAATTTCAAATGCAGAAAATAACAGGTTATGCAACAACAGGAACAACTGTATCTAATGTAACAATCTCAAAATATCTCTCAATAGTAATGTCTGGAAATCTTTCAGCAGGAATTTTATTTGGAACAGTAAACGCTATTCCATCAACAGATATTAATGCAACTAATAACAATAATTCTGCAGAGCTTTCTAGTATGTTTTTGAACGTTTCTACTGATTCTAATACCGCTGTTGATTTTTGCATTAAAGCAAATACTAATTTATATGATAGTACAGGTGGAAACACCATTGGAATCGGAAATGAAACTTATTCTAATGCTTCCACAACAAGTTCAACTATCCCAGTTTTATCTAATCAAGTTTTATTGACAACAAGTTATATCAAAGCAGGACAAAATATAACTAAAGAAAATACAACTTACTATAGATTTTACTTAGATATTCCTACTGGAACTTCATCAGGAACATATAATAATACAATAAATTTTGAAGGGGTTGAAACAGGGCAATCATGCTAGAGGTGATAATATGCAAATAAAAAATTGGATTTTAAGTTTATTAATAATTATCATGCTGATTTCATTTGTATCAGCAGGTGTTGGAATAAAGTGGGACCAAGAGTCTGCTCTTGTAAATGAAGGTGAAAAAACATGTTTAACATACAGTATTTATAATCCTTGGCCAGAAAATACTTATGTAGTCATAGAACCTTCAGAAGAATTTAAAGATATACTACTCCTTCAGGATGTTAAAAGCAAATTAATTCCTGCAGACACAAAAAGCACATCTGCAATTCCAGTTGAATTCTGTTTTAAAATACCTGAGATTTATGAAAAAGATTGTTGGATAGGAAATATTGCATGCAAACAAGAATGCAAAGAAGAACAAAAAGAATATTCTGGAAAAATTATAGTAAAATCAGTTCCACCTCCAACTGAAATTGGGGGTTCTGGAGGCTCTGCAACAACAATGTCTGTTTCAGCTCCTTTAAGAATCAAGATAAGATGCAGTGCACATTCAAGAGATTTCACAATAATATATTTAATGTCAGCAATAATATCACTTCTTGTCATAGGATTTATTTTATATAAAAAATATAGAAGACCTAAAATTCAAAGAGATAAAGAAAGATTAAAAAAGCTTCAAGAAGAAATTAAAAAAGAAGAAAGAAAACGAAAGTAATAAATAAGCTTTTTTTCTTATGATAATATGATAAAAAGAGAGCTGTTAATTTTATATTGTATATTCCTGGTTCTAATTTTTTTAGTAGGTGCAAAATATGTTGGTTTTGTTGTACAAAACACCTCATCAAAAGTAAGCATAGATTCAGGAGTTATTGTTATTTATAATGATTTTTCAGGCAGTACAACTGATTTTTTGCATTTAAATGACAGCCAATTGGAAAATATATCTAATATGATTATTGAAATACCTAAATATGGAAAGATTATCATAAATGAGCCTGTTAACCTTAGCAAAGATGTAGTGAATAATACTATAGATTTAGATAAAAATATTATTGTTTCTAATAATTTTTTATTTATAAATACTAGCAGTCTTTCAAGCTTGGAAAAGCCAGCAACTTTATATCTTTATAATTTAAGTTTTTCTAATCCAAGAATATTAAGAAATGGAGAAGTTTGTCCTTCTTCTGTTTGTCAGAAAATAAGCTATTCTGGAGGGACATTAATATTTACAACAAACCAGTTTTCAAATTATTCTACAGAAGAAACTCCTATTGAAACCACTGCATCTTCACCATCAGGAGGAGGCAGTGGAGGTGGAAGTGAAACAATCAAGAAAAAAATAGATTTTACAATTGATAAAAGTTTAATTAAAGTAACTTTAAAACAAGGAGAAAATAAAAGAGAAACATTAGAAATTATGAACACTGGTGAAAAAACTTTAAATATAAGCTTAGGATTAGATAAGATTAATAATTTTTTGTTGTTAAGTGAAAATTTCTTTGTTTTAGAACCTGGAAAAGTTAAAATAATAAATATTGACTTTTTTGCAAAAGATGAAGAAATACCTGATGCTTATTTAGGAAGAATTATTGTGAAAGGTGAAGGAATAGAAAAAATTATTGGTGTGATTATTGAAGTAAAAGCAAAACAGCCACTCTTTGATATAAAAACAAGTGTAATTGAAAAAAGTATCAACAAAGGAGACAGCATAAACTCTGAAATAAAAATAATTAATATGGGAGATATTAATTTGATTGATATTTTATTATATTATGCAATTAAAGACTTTGAAGGTAATACTATCTCATTCAAAGAAGAAAGTTTAGCTTTAGAAAAAGAATTAAATGTTAAAAGAGAGCTTAAAACTTTTAATGATGCTCAATTTGGCAGATATATATTCTATTCAAAGATTTCTTACAAAAACATAAGTGCAGCAAGCGTTGACATATTTGAAATTAAAGAGCCTTTTTTTGAAAAGATTAAATATTCTAAAAATTTCCAGATTTTTGTAGCAATATCTATTATAATATTAATTCTAATATTTTTAATCCTAATTTATATAGTTAAAAAGAACTTTAGCTTATGGAGTTTTTTTAAGAAAGAGTCCCAAAGAATAAAAGATACAGAAGACAAATCTGAAGTATGATTAGGGCTTTATTCCTAACCTATAGATAATGCCTCTTCTGAAGAAGCACCTTCTGAATAATACTCTAATTCTTGTTTTTTTAGTTCTATTTTTTCTATTATTTCCCATGCTAATATAGAATTATCAATAGTAGCAAAGTATTCTCCATTTTGAGAAAAAAACTCTAAAAATAAGTTTTCATAGGAGTTTTTGATAGACCCTATATAAACTCTCTGTTTATCTAATTCTATAAATCCTATTTTTTTATCAAATTTCTTTCCAGTTATAAACTCAAAATCTTTATTTTTTGTTTTTAATTTAATTTTAACAAAAGTTTCTGTATCAGATTTTTTTCCAAAGTCTTTAATATATCCCTCGTCTTTACCATTCCCATATTGGCTCCTTGTATATTCTAAAACTTCAAAGTCAGAAAATTCTTTTCTTGGATTTTTTAATAATCTAAATACAATATTTAAAAAATGACTTTGAATCATGTCTTTCAATGCACCAATTTCATTATAATAATTTCTATTTTCTAAACCCACATTTTCCAAAGATACAATCTTCATATATTTAAAATCAAAATTTTTTACCCCAATTACCTCTTCTTTAAATAAATAATGATCTGAAATGAAAACATCTTCAATCAAATCTTCTTCAATAATTATTTTTTTAAGCTTTTTCGCATTTACAAGGTTTTCTCCAAAAGGCTTTTCAATCAAAATCTTTATTTTAAATCCTTTTTTCTTTATTTTTCCAAGATAAATCAAAATTTTTTCTATAAAATTTGGAGGCATTGCAATATAAAAGAAATTACACTCTGATTTATCTAAGAATTTTTCGCATTTTTCATAAATAATCTCACTAGCAAATTCTATTTTGTGATATATTGGCTTATTCTTAAAATTTTTGAAACATTTATCATTACATATAAAATCTTCATACATTTCATCTGTAAAATCTCTTCTTCCCAGTGCGATTATCTGCAAATCATCTAGTTTTAATCCTATAAACGCAGGAATTACTTTCCTTTTCACAAGATCTCCTGTTGAACCAAAAATAAAGAGTTTCATAAAAATTGTATAATTTAAGAATATATAAATATTAGGAATAAAAGTTCTATAACCACATGCTATGAATAAACTTATTTACATCTTTATTTTAATAAAGACTAATCCTTCATAAACTATAAATATCTATACCCTTCTTAGGTATAATAAGGAGATAAAATGGAAATAAAAAATAAAGTAATTATTATCACAGGAGCATCTGAAGGTATTGGATTATCTACTGCAAAGTATCTTTCCAAAAAAGGTGCAAAAATTGTTCTCGCAGCAAGATCTAGTGATAAACTTAAAAAAATTGAAAAAGAGATTCCTGATTCGCTTGCTGTAATAACAGATATGAAAAAATATGAAGATATTAAAAATCTTGTCAAAAAGACGCTTGAAAAATATGGAAGAATTGATATTCTAATTAATAATGCAGGACAAGGAATGTATGGACCTGTTGAAACAATTAATATTGATTACCTAAAACAAGTAATGGAACTAAATGTGTATTCAATAATTCTTGCAATGCAGGAAGTCATTCCTGTTATGCGTAAACAAGGAGGGGGAATGATAATTAATATTAGTTCAGCAGTATCCAAAAGATATATTCCAGGAATTTCTGCCTATTCTTCTACAAAATATGCTCTTAATGCTTTTACCTTTATTGCAAGACAAGAATTAGAAAAAGATAATATTATTGTAAGCAGTGTTTCTCCAAAGATGACCTCAACAAGATTTGGCGAGAATTCCATCACAAGACGCCCAGACTGGAGTTCATCTGGAAGACCAATGCCAGAGGTTGATACTCCTGAAAAAGTTGCTGAAAAAATAGGAGAAATAATTGTTTCCGAAGCTGAAGAGATTGTGCTATAATTAATAAGAAACATTCAGCAATAAATCTTATAAATATTTATAAACTAAATTTATTTTTAATTATAATGTCAAATGAAGATTGTATATTCTGCAAAATAGCAAAAAAAGAAATAAAGGTAAATATTATCTATGAAGATGATAATTTTATTGCATTCCCAGATGCAAATCCAAGAGCAGAAGGTCATACACTAATAATTACAAAAAAGCATTACCAAACTATTTTAGATATGCCATCAACTCTTGGAAATGAAATGCTAGATGCAATTAAATCAATAGCTATGAATTTAATAAAACAAGGAAAGGCAGAAGGTTTTAACACAATAATAAACAGCTGCGAGCCTGCAGGACAAGTTGTGCATCATGCACATATACATATAATCCCCAGAAAAAAAGGTGATGGATTAAAAATATTAGAATAAAAAAACAAAGAACTAAAATGTTAACATTAAAACAAATACTAGAATCTGCAAGAATGATGGAACAAACAGGTGGTCAATATAAAGGATTTCATGAAGACCATATCCCAGAACATGATAATCATCATTCAGTACTTCCAAGAAATTATCAACCAAAACCAAGAGAGAAAACAGTCAAAGTTAGGCTTGATTATGAATCTTCTTCTGATGGAGATGTGAGGATTGTTCAGAGATAAAATAAGAATTTAAAAAGCAGGATATAGGTTAAGTAAAATGTCATTCTCAACATTTACTCCTTTCCTATAATCTCCCCCTTATAACTAAATTTATATAAATATTATAGACAAAAAGAAAAAAAATTGGTTGAATTTTGGACAACGATTTTTAAGGTCTGTTAAGTTCACTAA
>JAVHOF010000115.1:0-2161 GCA_036169915.1 Candidatus Pacearchaeota archaeon
AGCGCTTAATTGAAAAGGAAACTATTGAGCGCGATGAATTTGAGATGATAATGGCAGCAGTATAGGTTAAAAACAACATAAATCATTTTCCTCGCGCACTCGGCCGCCCAGCGGCGACCTCGCTGTCCGATGAAAGCATTTTATTCAAATTGCATGTTTAAAACCGATCGGCTGTAAACATGTAATTTGAGACCATGCTAAAATGCTTTCATAAGCTTCGGAGAATAATTTATGTTGTTTTTTGAGAGAGGGTAAAGGAGTTAAAAAAATTATTTGACTCATTTTGAAGATAAAAATTCCGTTGCCAAAATGGGATTTTTGTTGTAAATTATTAGTGTTGATTTATGTGCGCGCGTAGCTCAATGGTAGAGCTGTCGTCTTATACACGACCGGTTCTAGGTTCGAATCCTAGCGCGCGCACCGACGTCAAGCTTTCCAAAAAGAAGGCGGCAAAAGCTCTTGATGTAAGCGTTGATAAGTTAATTAAATAAAATTATGAGCCATAATGAAAATCAAGTGTATTCTGTAAATAAGCTTGTAAAAATTTTATTAGAAGAAAGCGATTCTTACAGAAAGGACTATTTAAAAAGTGTAATAAGTTTACTAATCGAAAAAGAGGGTAGTCTTTTTAATGCTATAAAAAAATGTGATTATACCCATGAAAAATTATTTGAATTAGTCATAAAAAAAAGCAAGGATATTGATGAAGAAGTATTAACAGCAATAAAATCAGTTATTGACGATAACGAAGGTGGCTTAGAAAAGTTTATTGAAAGAGAAAAAGACAAAAGCGGGAAAATATTTTTTACATTTAATGACGTCAAAGTGTCAGGAATTGGGAGAATCGATTATCTTGATGGAATATTATATTTGACAGATAAAAAAATAGGTTTTGTCCCGCAAAAAATAAAATATAGCTGGAGTACTTTTATGACATTGGTTGTGGGAGCGTTATTGATGTCTGGTTTTGGGGCCGTAATGATTCGGCAATTTGGTCTTGTAATGGGTGCTTTATTATCAGGTGGGTTTGTGGGCTTCTTAGCTTATCTCGATGGAGTATTTGATAACATTTTTAATAAACCAAAGAAAGTGGAACAATATGATTTACCCCTAACACTTCAAGTTTTATATATAGAAGGTGGCTGTCAGATTGATTTAAATAATATTAAAGAAGTTGTTGTAAATGGTAAAAGAACTAGAATTGTTGTCGTATCTAATGATAAGAAGCAAAATTGTGGGTTTCAAACAAAAAAAGATGATATAGAAAAAATAATTAATTTCTTAAATAAAAATAATATCAAAACAAGAAACTATAGAAACATTATTTCTGAATTTAAAAATTTAAGAACGTAATAGGACTTAGTAGAATTTTATGGCCGATAATATAAATCCCTTAGAATATCATTACAAAACAGGTATAAAACTTGATTACTTTATTTTGAGTGTAAATGTTGCACTTTTAGGTTGGACCATTGTGAATACCAATTGGTTGCCACAGGGAAATATATTTATTTGGCTTATTGGTGGATTCTGGGGGCTTATAATTATATCCATAATTTGTGGAATAATTAGACAGCTATATAGCGGCATGATATTTGGATTAAACCAACAATTTTTATATGCGGGAGAATTAGCTAGTATTATAGAAAGAAGTACTTTGCAAGGCGGAAGTTTTATGAATCAACAAACAGGTGAAATTACGCCGAGCGAGGAATTTAAAAAACTTGCAATCCCGCACCGCAAAGCAGAAGAAAAAGAGATAGAACTCTATAAAAAATATAACAACAGGTCGGCATTTTTCGCTAATTCCGCATTAATCTTATTGGTTGTGGCTTTATTTTTACTTGCAGGGATTAAGATTTATGTTTTAATAATTTAGGCGGCGCGCCAGTTTCGCTGGCGCGAAATTCGGCGGCGGAGAATTATCTTACCTACGTTGATGTGTATAATAATTTTGCTATAGCTAATTTATTATAACAAAACCCATCCATGCTTTCCTAAAAGCTGTAAAATATTGTATAAATACACCAAGGGCGCATAGCTTAGTGGTAAAGCGTTTCGTTGACATCGAAAAGACCGAAGGTTCAATTCCTTCTGCGCCCACAATATGGATAAGCAAATAAAATTAGAGCCGGATTTCAGCATTCCGCTTAATATTATT
>JAVHOF010000116.1:0-2147 GCA_036169915.1 Candidatus Pacearchaeota archaeon
CCATTAACAAAATAATCAGTATAATTAAATGCAATATATGTCCATGATAATGAAGTTGAATTCTTATACCATAATGATGTTGAATTTATCCCTTGACTAACACTCATATTCACATAATCATTCACCCCATCAAAACTCCATCCCCCAGCCCCAAGTTTTCCATTATAAAAACTCCAATTTGCGCAATCATTTCTCTGCCCGCAAACCTGAGTTCCATTATACACAGTTCCATTATTGGAGTTGCCACTCCAGATTAAACTACAATTTCCTCTTTTCACAAGAACAATATCATTCGCAACATCAACATCATAGATTTTTCCAGAATAATTTTCCTTGCTAATTGACTTAACCCTCACTTCTTTCATATCACCATCTAAAAATACTAAATTATCTGCTTTAATCTCACCTTTCTCAATCTCAGAATATATTTTTGAAATTTGTTGAAGATTGAAATTATTTAAATTGGTTTTCCCCCTAGTAAAGTTTATATAATCATCAAAATTATAATAGCCAAATGATGAATGTTGCATTTTCAGTGAATAATGTTCCAATAAGACTGACAGAGGAACGCTTGAAGCATATTTGCAAAGCTCATCCTGAGATGCAAGGCACAGAGAATGAAATAATGGAAGTTTTAAACAAGCCGAATCTTGTCCAGCAGGGAGATACAGGTTCTCTTCTTGCAGCAAAGAAGTTTGACAAGACTCCTGTAACAAATAATAAATATCTAACAGTTGCTTACAAAGAGTTAAATTCAGAAGATGGTTTTGTCCTGACTGCTTTTTACTCAAGCAAGTTGAGAGATAGGAAAATAATATGGAAGAATTAATAGAAAAATCTGATAAAATATCATTTGAATATGATGAAGAAGCTGATGTATTGTACATTTCATTTGGCAAGCCAGAAAAAGCACTAAGTTTAGACTTAGGCTCAGGCATAATTGCAAGGCAGTCAGAATCAGGTAAATTACTTGGATTTACTTTGATTGGGCTTAAAAATATTTTATTAAATTCAAAATAATCTAAACTAGCATAAACCTTATGCTTCTCACTCACAACCATTTCACTTCCATCTTCTAAATTAATATTATACATCTCTCCGCTTAATTTTGAATTATCAAACTCTTTCCTTTCAATTATATTTTGATATTCAACTTCTCCTGAAGTTGAATTAAGTGTAACAACTTTCTCACCAGGAGAAAGTTCATAAAAATATTTTAATTTCTTAATATAGCATTTTTGAGGTTTTTTGTTAACAAAATCCTCAACCGAAAGTTTTTTATAATCATTCTCTTTGGATTCTTGCATGGAAGAAACATTATTTAAATCCAATAAACTAACCTTAGATTCTGAATTATTAGCTAAAGCAGTAATAAAATTAATTAAACAGGATATATTTAAAAGGTTTGAAAGAACAGGAACTTTGTCTGAAGATGACCAAGAATTATGTGATAAAATAGATTGGTATCCTGTTGATGAACTTGAGTTAAAAGAAGAATATGTAGAAAAAATTAGAGGCATAGAAAAAGGTTCACATTCTGCAATTTCAGTTGAAGAATTAGATAAATTAATGAATTTAAAATGAGTTTCAAGTTTGAGATTTCTAGAGACTTGGAAAGAGTCATTAGCAAACTTGAAAGAAAAGACAGAAATCTTACCATTGCTCTCAATAAGAAGATTAAACAAATCATCACTTGTGATGAAATTGCTATCCAGCATTTTAAAAATCTCAGGCATGATTTGAGCGATTTCAAAAGAATTCAAATTGGAAGTTTTGTTCTCGTTTTTAGACTTAAGAATAATATAATTATCTTTGAAGATTTTGACCATCACGACAGGATTTACAAAAAGAGATTTCAAGTCTAAAGAATCAGCTTTTTTTTCACTTATCCCTACTCCTCCTTCACTACTTATTATCATCTCTTTATCTGAATTAACATTACTAATATATTCATTATTTCCTGAGCTTTGCTCAGTAATTTTTTTATCAGTATCATCAAATATATAAGTAGTTTTAGAAGCATCTGTTGTTTTAACTGAATTGATTCCCTCACTCTCACCACTTACCTTATTTTTCTCGGCATTAACATTACCAATATTGTCCTTAACTGAATCACCAGATTCAGCAATTTGTGAAGTGTCAGTTTC
>JAVHOF010000117.1:0-4948 GCA_036169915.1 Candidatus Pacearchaeota archaeon
CCCTACAAATTTATTTTTTTTCTTTTTTATTATTTTTAAACACTACTTTATTCATGCAAAAACTTTTTAGAAAAAGCAGAAAGTTTTTACTTACTATTTTTTTATATATTCAACACCCTCTAAACCTTCAAACTCTTTATCACCTGTTGCAAAAAGATAATCATTTTGTTTTGCAAAGATATAACCTATGGCATCTACCCAAGATAAGTTTTTTTCTTTATTTTTATACCTGAACTTTACAGCTTCAATAAGAATTGCTAGAGAGACTTCTTGTGTAAAACCCTGGAGTTTATTGAACCATAAATCTGCTTTTTCTTCATTGTGTTCTCTTAAAATAACTCCATAAAACTCTGCTAGAGTAATATCTGCAATAACAAAATTCATGTTAAGATAATGAGCAAATTTTGGATTTCCGTTCATTATCTCCATTAAAGCATAGGTATCCAAACATCTTATTTTTATATCCATTTACTCTCACCTTCTCTTACCTCTTTAAGTATCCTTTCCGTCGGTGATTTAAATTTTAATGCTCCAAACATCTCCTTTAAAGGATTCTCTGTTATCACATGAATATCTACTCTAATGGTTTGATTTTCTTTTAGTTTTAGATTCTCTGCAACTTTTCCTGGAATAATTATTCCAATGGAGTTTCCCCATTTTTTGGTTTTAACTTCGATTGCCATATTGATTTTGTATAACTAAATGTTTAATTGTATAACTATTATGTATAACTAGTATTTAAATCTTTATAGCAGGAACTTTTAATCTTTTCTTAAAAGTTTTAGCTCTTTGATTTAGCCTCTAATAGAAGTATTTCATCTTCAAAAGGTTTTAACCATTGAGAATAATTTGGATTTAATTTTGTGGGTTTTGTTTGATTAACAATAGAGTATAAATCTTCTCCAAATCTCCTTATACATACAATTCTATTATTAAATCTGCTAAAGCCATCTTCTTCTTTTACAAAGGTTTCAACATAAAATCCAGGTTTTATTGGATTATTATTTATATCCCTGTATTACATTGATTTTTTAGAAAAAGAATGTTTTTAAATATTTAGATTGTTCCTGTCCACATGTCCATGATTAGGAATTCAAAAATATTGTATGGAATGTAAAAATAACCTTTATCACCCCATTCTGCTCCCCAGCTATTTCTTAAAATTATTAATTGTTTTTTATCATTATAGCCAACAGCTAAAACTGCATGGCCTCCTAAGAGTTGTTCACCTGGTTTAGGCATTGGAACTATACCTGTTTTTTCTACACTATCTGATTCAAAGGACTGATAAACTTTTATACCACAAACAATTGGGTTGTTTTCTGCTAGGGCTAATTTTAGGTTGTTTATGTCCCAGACTCTGTTGTATTCTGTGATTTTGTATTTTTTTGCGTATTTTATTGCTGTTTTTGTTGGAGGAAGTTTGAAGTTTTCTATAATATATGGTTGGTCTTTTTCTGGACAAACACCTAACTTATTTAGAACTTTCATACCGTCTCTTAGTTCTGCACCTGAGTCTTCAGTTATAGTTCCTTCTATTTTTCTTTCTTCATAATATAAAAACAGTCTCGATAAAAAAACAAGAACTTTTTTTGATTGAATTTCTAAATATTCTCTTAAACCTGAAACAATGGCATTAGCAGTACAAGACCCTAGATTTCCTTGGTCAACTATTGGAGAACAGGATTTTCTTAGGTCCATTAGTTTTGGCAGTTTAGTGATCTTTTTGTATCTAACTGCGGCGTATGAGAAATCCCTTAAATCCTCTTTATCTTTTTTTAATTTATAGATGTGTTTTGCCTTATACATATATAAATAAACTTAAATTAGTTTAAAAATTCTTCTAGATACCTTTATTTAAGATTGAAATTGAGAAAAATATTGACATATATTTAAACAAATTCTATAAGTTTTAGAGGGAAGATTCTGTATTGTTTCTTTTACAGGTTCTGGAAGACATTCATATATTCCGCAGCTTACAATATGCAGGTATTCCAAACAATACGAGATAGTCTAGAGTATGTTAGAGTATGCACAATCCTTCTTGTTGCCTTATGAGCTTTTTTTTGTAAAATCAACTACTTTAGATTTCCTTTTTCCAAAAGACTTTCTTTTTATATAATAGTAAATAGCTAAGAAAGCTATTGCAGAAAATAAGAACTGCATAACCAGACCTGTTAAGGGGTTTGTTGAAATTAGGTAGAATTTATTTTCTGGGAGTGGAGATGGGAGGTCTTGAAAAGGGTTTGGCAGTTTACAAAAGCCATTGCTTATAAAACTGCCAAGGGTTGTGTTACATGGAACTATATTTATAAAAAATGACAAAGCACTAACTATTAGCGCAAAGATAAAACCTTTGTTCAATAATTTTGCTGTTTCTGATATCTGCACCATTTTTGCTTTTTTGTTAATTTTTGGTTGTTTTCATTAATTTTTTGATTTTTTAAACTTCCAAGTATAATTAACTTTTGTAATTTTAGTGAATTTTGAATAATCTTTGTGACATTAATTAATTTAGATAACTCTGTTTAAATTAATTTTTTCAAGACTAGAGTACCTTAAACCCTTTTTTTGATAAAAAGAGTAAGTTTTTGAATTATTTAAAGCTTTTTATTTTATATTTTTTTGCTATTTTTGATAAAATCTTGCTAAAAAAATAGTGTTTATTTTTAATTAAAAATTAATCAAAATTGAATTAATGGCTATTTTTAAGCGATTTTTGCTTAATTTTTAAGCATTTTTTGATTAATTATGTAGTGCAAATATTAAGCTATTTTTGCTTAATTTTTAGTGTTCTTGATACTGATTTTTAATTATGGAATATGGCATAAAAATGATTAAAAAATTGAGTTTTTTTATAAAATTCTAGCTGTTTATGTGGTGTTTATAGCTGTTTAAGGGTGTTTAAACAGCTTAATTTTGATATTTTTTTGTTATTTTTGATAAAAAAATGAAAAATACTTGCTTTTAATTGTATAGTTTATCGACGATAAAATAAGATATATTAGAAGAGAATAGTAAGATTTATAAATATCTCTTTTTTATATTAAATATGTTTGGATTTTTAAGTAAAAAAGCAGAAAAAAGAGAGGTTGAACAACTTAAACAGGCTGTTCAAACAGGCTTCAACAGTGTTAAACAGGATGTTGGAAATTTAACTCGTTGGGTTAAACACTTGGATGTGGAAGATAATAGCTTAAAGGGAGAGATTTTTGATTTAAGAACTGAAATAACGTCGATGAAAGAAGATCTTGAAAATGTTAAAAATATTGTTTCTATAATAGGAGAAAAGCCAATGTTTAAACAGAAGCAAACACTGTTTAATAAACAAACAGCTGTTGGAGGTGTTTTAAACACTGTTCAAACAGCTGTTCAAACAGCATTTTTGGACAATTTATCAGCAACTGAAAGGGCTATAATCTTTGTTTTATTGAATTCTGAGATGAAATTAAGCTATGAAGATCTTGCTGCAATGCTTGGAAAGACAAAGGCAACTGTGAGGGGACAGATAAATGTAATCAAACAAAAAAGCGATGGATTAATTGAAGAAATTATTGGAGAGAATAATAAAAAAAGAGTATATATTCCAGACAAAATAAAAGATGTTTTATTAAAATCAAAAAAAATAAAAGAAAAAGTAAAAACAAAGATAGAAGATAGTGAATATTAAAAAATATCTAGATTATAATACCCTAAATATTAAAAATTATAAAAAAATAGTGAAAAAACACTAAAAATTAGAAAAAAGAGTCAAAAACTATTAAAAATAGTGAAAAAATAGACAAAAAACATTAAAAAACCTCTAAAAACAAGAAAAGTGAGAGTTAAATAAAGATTAAAAAACCAAAAAAATGATAAATTTTAGTGAAAAAGTGAGAAAAATAATAAAAAATGATCTATAAAACTAAATTTAAGTTAAAAAGAGAGTATTGATTAGATTTTAGGCTATATTTAGCCTTTTTGTGAGGATTAACTTTTAAGTCTTAAAAGGCTTAAAATTTGGTTTTTTAGACTTTAAAACTCTAAAAATTAATAAAAAATTTGTTTAGCTATAGCTGTAGTTAATACAAAATCGTTACAACGAATATAAAGAAGAAGTATGAGGAATTTTTGAAATAAAAAATTCTGATGAGGTTAGAAAAATGGCTTGTAAGTCTTAAAAAGCTTAATTTTTGGCTTTTTAACTACTTTAAAGCTCTCTAAGCTGTAAAATAGTTGAAAGTGTTGCTATTTTTTTTAGTTCATTGGATATAAACAGAACAACTTTTCTATTGTTTATTTTATGCTTTTTAATAGGTATTCCTTTTTTTATCATTTTAAGTACATAATCCCTTATCGAGCTTTCACTTAAATGAAGAATAGAGGCTATTTGATTGTAGGTTGTGTTTTGAGGATCTTTTTCCTCCAGCTGATATATTGTCGAGAAAACAATCATTTCCTGAGATGTAAGTTGCTTAAATTTTAATCTTATTTCTCTTTTTAGGCGATCAAGGGAATTGAGAATTTCAGAAGCTTCTAAAATGTTAGATTCTACTGAAGAAATAGTTTGAAGAGGGGAAATTAAGCTTTTTTGTGTCTGTTGGTCTGTCTGTCTGTCTGTCTGTCTGTCTGTTGGAACCCCTTCATTTCCTATGGAAATACTTAAATTTGGGCTTTTTAACCCCTTAAGTTCCTGTGGAACTGTTGGATTGTCTGTTGGAATGACAGAATGTGTTGGATTTGTCTGTTGGAATGTCTGTCTGTCTGTTGGAACATTTTTTTCATATTTAATGATATTTAGACTATTATAAAGCTCAAATAATATTTTTTTAATTTCAGAAATGTCTGATTTTATTTGAGAAACTTCTGACTGGAGATATAATATATCCTGTTTAACTTTTGCGAAGGCAAACTTAATCTGATCATTTTCCATTATTTGATTATTTTATGGATTTATTTAAAGATTTAT